>JAUWIL010000095.1 GCA_030605385.1 Methanobacteriota archaeon | reverse complement strand
GATTTAGAAAATACAGGGGATTTGGAAAATACAGGAGGAGATTTTCGTGCGGCACTTAAAATACGGCTACTATACTACTATCATTGAGAAGGCTACTATTATCGAGAAACTGCCTGGGAAGCTGTCCTAATAGCCTCCCCCAACCACCTTTGTACGGTCGATTTTAATGCCGTTGGGTGTGACCACAAGCTGGTCCTCGCCGATGCCTGCTATATCACCGCGCACATCAGCCACGACATGCTTAAGTTCTTTCACAACTCGATCCAGAGCGAGTTTGTCCTGCCTCACGAGGGATATATCAACTATAACAATGTTCCCGTCGTATATTTCCTTCTTCAGCTCTGGTATTTCACTAATATTGGTGATTTCGGCAACGCGCACATACAACTCAGCTGGAGCACTCTCAAGAGTCCCCTCATATTCCCCAAGGTCAAGTTCAACGTACTCTGCAACGTCTTCTGCCTTTGGTTTAACCAACTTGTCAAAAAATTTTGTCATAGCCATCATAGCCATCACTAAGAGATAATGACGTGGTAAACATATAAAATCTTTCCGCCTCCCCCCGTTCAATCTTGCAAGGCAGAGCCGTTGTCCGGGCACCTACTTCAGGAAAGAATTACAGTTTGAAATTCCATATAGGATCGCCGACATAATGAATTGTCCTGACAGCCTTGCCGGACTTTCCCACCATTTCATTCCCTGGCATCAACGCCCTGCCAACTGCCAGAGGCTTGCCGTGAGTTTCATCGACTACTATGACGATGTCATTTTCCTTGATGTCGTGGTCTGCTTTAACTATGCCGGGGCGCATAACATCGGCGCCGCTGCATATAAATTTGACTGCGCCGGCATCAATCGTTACCATTTTTTTGTACTGTGGAATCTTAAATGCGCCCCTAACCGTGAGTACTGGTTCATCGTTCTCGAATGTTAGCAGCGGCTCACCGTCAACGAGTATTATGTCATATCCGTCATCGCCCTTTACCAGCTCAAGCTTTTTTTTCTTTATGAACCGTTCGACCTCCTCACCGAAGATGTTTCTCACCCTGTCTATCAGCTTTCTGGCAGCATCGCTGCGCAACTCATGTCGGGACTTAATTTTCATCAACTCACCTACTAACTCACCTACTATTATATGACGTTCTTCCGACAGACTTAAATAAATCACACTTATCTACCTTCATATAATTACAAAATTTAATCGTTGTAATCATGCTGCAATTTTTGGGGGTATGGATGGAATGGCTCGCAGGCCGTTAGATATACTCAACGAATCGCTTGGAACATCAATAATAGTGCGCCTCAGGGGAGGTCGTGAGTTCAGAGGGGAACTTCAGGGCTATGATGTCCATATGAATCTGGTCATAGATGACGCGGAGGAGCTTCATGATAATGAAGTGATAAAGAAGCTCGGTACAATCGTTGTGAGAGGGGACAACGTTGTTTTTATCTCTCCGTAATCCCCTTGGAGTAATGAAAGATGTCAAAAGGTACGCCCTCAATGGGTAAACGGCAGAAGAAGAGCCACTCGAGATGCAGGAGATGCGGGAGTGTATCCTTCAACACTCAAAAAGGGTATTGTGTTGCATGTGGATTTGGCAAGTCGGAAAGAATGAGAGGGTAACGCCGTTTGCGAGAATCGTGCGGCGTGGTTGGAATATCTGCAACGCCTTCTGATTCCAATATGAACTACATGACCGCTGCCGAATTTATTACACTCTCTACTCGATTCAACATAGAGGGCAGGATCACGATTCTTTTGTGGCTTCCTTCTTCATGCGGTTGCGGCGCTGCTTCGAGTTGAGGCCCGTTACACTCTCAAGGAAAGTGTTGAAGCGCCTTATTGTATCCTGCGCCTCCTCTGTACTTGGATCCGGATTCGACACTGTATCGACCGTGAGCTTCTTACCCTCGATTCCTACATTAAGTTCTTTTATTGCGCCGTAGCTCAGTTTGCACCTGCCGCCTTCAACTGCGGGTTCCACTCCAAAACACTCGCTTAAACAATCTTTGACTCTTTCCACTTCCGGCTTGTAACCGCGTTTGAAGTCATACTCTCTAATGGGCATCACCTGTTGCAGCAGTTCTTTAGATTTTAGATAATTGTACAACCTATGTACATTAAAGCAAACAACCTACGTATATTAAAACAAACAACCTACGTACATCAAAGCAGACTCTAAAGTACTTGATGGTTTGCTCTAACAGTATAGAAATTGTTATTGAACAATAAAATATTGTCGAACTATCTGCCAATGCTTATAAACCTATATGATTATTGAACCTATGCTAAATCTGTATGATATCTAAACCTGTACGATAACTAAAATGTCATGAGAGCGGCTTACACAGTGGTGCATCATGTCCCCGCATGCTTCAGTATTTGAAGAATCATTGAGAGACTTTCTCAAACGTGGAGGATATGATGTGCTGCTCATGGCAGGCAGCAGTGCAGTTGATGCTGACATGTACTATGCAACCGGCTTTCTGAGCAGGGATCCATTTTTCTATGTCGGCAAAGGGGATGGCGAGACAATTCTTGTATCGCAGATGGAGGTAGGGCGCGCGGAGAATGAATCCCGCGTCATGAATGTTTACAGCACATCTGATTATATGACATCCAAACCTGTCAATGAGGGGGAGAGTCGGAAAGCCAGCATGGTCAGCATGATTTTTGACGTGCTCAATGAGCTTGGCGCCAGCACAGTCGCAGTTCCGGACAACTTTCCGCTATATCTTGGTGACGGATTAAGGGCACGCGGAATAGATTTGGTCCCTTCCGATTTACCATTTGGATATTTGAGGAGGCACAAGAGCGGTTTTGAGGTGGACTGCATCGTAAAGGCTCAGCGCGCCTGCGAGGATGCCATGAATCTGGCGGTAGATGTGCTGAGGAGGTCATCTCCAAAGGATGGAGTTCTCAAGCTCGATGATGCAGTACTGACAAGCGAGTCTTTGAGGCGTATGCTCGCCGTAAGACTTGCTGAGCACGGCTGCCAGCAGGACGATATTATCGTCGCCTGTGGGTCGGAGTCGGCAGATCCGCACTGTATCGGTTACGGTCCCCTGCGCGAGAACGAGCCGATTGTTATAGATATATCGCCTTATCTTTGCGTTGAGCGCTATTACTCTGATATGACGCGCACCCTGTCAGCAGGCGATTGCGGAAGTGAGGTGCAGGATATGTACGATGCCGTGCTTATTGCTCAGACCGAAGCCATCGCAATGATCAGCAGCGGCACTCCCTGCAGGAGCATTCATGACTGCGTATGCGATGTTTTTGAGGAAGCAGGTTATGATACCATTAGAAGTGGTTCCAAAGTGGGTTTCATTCACTCGACAGGACATGGCGTAGGGCTGGACATACATGAACCGCCATCCATATCTGATAATGATGATGTACTATGTGAGGGTGATGTAGTAACTATTGAACCTGGGTTGTACTATCCTGAGATTGGGGGGGTTAGGCTTGAGGACATCATGCTTGTTAAGCCCTGTGGATGTGAGAATCTAACAAATTTTGATAAAACTATGAAGGTATGAATGACTATGTCAAAGAAGGATGCTGTTGAAGATAAAGATGAAATACTTGAGAAATACAGGCACGCGGGTGCGATACTTGCAGATGTGCACAGCGCTGCAAGGGAGCGCACGGTTAAGGGCACATCCATGCTGGAGCTTGCAGAGTACCTGGAGAACATGATACGCGAGCGCGGTGCAAGCCCTGCATTCCCATGCAACATATCGCTTAACGAGGATGCTGCGCATGATACGCCGAAGGCTGATGACACGAGGACCATTGGGGAGGATATGGTCAAGATAGATATCGGTGTGCATATTGACGGCTACATAGCAGACGCTGCGATAACCGTAGATCATACGGGTAATACCGATATAGTGCGCGCCAGCGAGGATGCCCTCGGGGCAGCGATAGAGATTGTACGCGATGGTGTCAACACCGCCGAGATCGGAGAGGTGATCGAGCAGACCATGCACAATTACCGCTGCAATCCTGTCGTGAACCTGACGGGGCACGGCTTGCAGCAGTATGTCCAGCACGCGCCTCCGCAAATACCAAACAGGAAGGTCGATCACGGAACAATCCTCAGGACCGGGGACATAGTAGCAATAGAGCCTTTTGCCACAAATGGGGTGGGCAAAATATCCGAGCATGGTTCGGCAGAAATATACAGCGTAAAGAAATCGAAGCCTGTGCGCCTGCCGGCGGCAAGGGAGCTTCTGAAGAAGCTTGAAGAATATCACGGCCTTCCGTTCGCGAAGAGGTGGATAAAAATGGAGCGCCTTGATCACTCACTCATACAGCTGGAGCGGGCAGGTGTATTACAGGCATATCCGGTTCTCAGAGAAGTGAGCGGCGGAACAATCTCGCAGGCAGAGCACACCATGATAGTGCTTGAAGGCGGGTGCGAGGTAATAACCGCAGAACGAGTTTAACCAGATATCTGCTCTGTAGAAATCTCATAATAGAGCATCAACATAACTATTTATACAAGGTTCTCCATATTTTTCTCGTGAAAGGTGCGCCATCATGACTGAGGTTTTGCAAACGGCAGACGAAAGAGAGATGCCTGAGATTAAACGTTATGATGAGCTGGTTAAAGGCGAAGTACAGAGAAGCGGATTCAGGAGCTATATTCAGACTATTGGAAGGGAGCTTGATCTGAGGGGCTATGTTTATAATGAAAACGGCTCGGTCAGAATCGTATGGGAAGGCGTAGCCAATGTTGAAAAGTTTGAAGACAGTATAAAAAGATATCCATACGTGATAATTGAGGATATAGAAAGAGAGGGAATCCCAAGATACGGTCATTTGCCCTATCCATTCTGCCTGATATCCGGGGGTATCGAGGCAATAGAGGATACAGCAGCCGAAGGTGTAAGAATTTTACGTTCCATGGATGAGAAACTAGGTAACATGGGCGGAAAAATGGATAGCATAGGCGGAAAAATGGATACACACACAGAAATATTGGGGTCTATGAATGAAAAAGTGGGAGGTATAGATACTACATTAGATAGTCATACAAAGGTTTTGGAATCTACGAATGAAAAATTAGATGGGTATATATAGAGACAAGAACAGTTTAACCAACAACAACTTGTATACAATAGAGATGTAAAAAGAAATCCTGGCAAAATTAAGTGAAGGTTAGCCCATAATCCAGCGTTTTTATCATCTGCGAATGCATAATCGATCCTGCCTGCTTTTCCTTGTAATATAGAAAGTGTAATCTCATGTAGTAGTGTAATCTCATGTAGTAGTGTAATCTCATGTAGTGCTGGAAAAATTTCTGATTTTCCCAGTTCTTCAGCACAATGGTATCTGGCTGTGCGCCTGTTTCGCTGAGAATCTTCTCGACTCTGTTTGCTGTGATTTTGTCCAGCAGCATAAAATAAACGGGGCGCGTTTCTGTTCTTTTCTGGTAAGCTGGTCCTGTTCAGTTTAGCGACGCAAAAACAGGGAAGGTTATTAGTTCTATTGGCATTGCCCCTGGAGTCTATGAAGTTGGTGGTTCTATTGCTGGACTGCTGGAAGTGAATTGTTCTATAAAAATGCCCATATGTCTGATTTTCCAGATAAATACGAAGGAGGGATGACAATCAAAGTAAGAGACCATAAAACAAATGAAATATGTGAAATGACTCTCCCTAATTATGCTAAGAATTCCTATTTTGGTCAGTTAAGGTATGGTCAGCAACAATATCTCCATGTCAGTAAGACTGGGTCTCTAAGATTGGAGGGGGGAATCGGACTTGGTGATGAAAATGGAGATAAAATTTGTGATGGTTATGATATACGTTCCCCTGACTTTCGGATAACATATGAAAATGGTGCAATCACCACTGCTAGTTGTAAATAATGTTATAAGGATTCTATAATGGCTGATAAATCCCGTTTGGCCATTTGTCTTTTGCATCTATACCAGTTGTTGCAATTGCTCCGGCGGTTCCAATACCTACCGAAGTAAGACAATAAACTGCCATAGCTCCAGGACCTGTTGCTGGTGCCGCTATTATTGCTGCTGCTAACCGCGCGCCAATCAGTTCTTATTCACGCCTTCTCTACTATCAGTTTTTGGTCAGAATAAACAGCTTTGAATCGGTCTTTTTCACTCAATTTAAACTTTTTTGCCACGCTCTCTGGCAAAGTGATAAGTATCTTGTTATCACGAACTTGTATATCATCCTCTATGTCTATAAAATCAACATCAAAGCCATCTGGAACTTCCACCCATTCATCAAATGGGAGTGCTTTTATGTCATCTATGTTGTGGATTTCAACCTTTTGCATAATAGTTACTTACTCCTTTTCTTATATAATCTTTTTTCGTATTCCTCGGCATCTCGTGCTGTGATAAGTCTTTGCCTGTTATTCAATGGTTTCAGTACAATGAACAACACACGACCTTTTGTTTCGGCGAGTAACCTCCAGTACTCTCCTCCATCTATCAACGTCCTTCTGAAATAAACTCGTCCATCGAGAGCATCCTTTACCTCCTCTCTTTTCACATTGTGCTCTGCGATGTGCACTTCTGTTTTTGTACTGATCTCAACGTTGAATTTGAATCTCATCAGACACCTTATGTCCTCCTTGAGGCTTTAAAGTTTACACTAGTACCTGATGTCTGGCTGATTAAAACAGATGAATACGGAAATGTGGGGTAGAATAGAAATGGAGTTCCTGTAGACCCTATTTTTTATCCTTCTAAGATGATGTGAAGAACCACTGGTCAGTAGACCAGTGGCATCTAACTGGCCAGTGGTTCTGCACACTAATTCCACCAGTCCTAACCATGTCTGAAATGCAAAGCATTTCATACGGTTGCAAAACTACGTTTTGCAAACATGTCTGAAAACCTTTGGTTTTCAGACGGTTGTGAAATCTTCGATTTCACAAACACCAGTCAATAGAACTGGTGGAATGTCGGTTTCAACAGTTCCAGCTTAGGTTTAAGCTGGTTGCGAATACCAACCCCGGCGCTTTCTGATCATTAACTCTATAGGAATTTTATCCAACTGCCTTAGCCCGACTCCGGGCACACCAACATTCAAGATAACCGTTATATAGAGTATGGCTTCATAAGGATTGGATGTATGTCTGACTGGAAGAAAAAGAAAATCG
>JAUWIL010000128.1 GCA_030605385.1 Methanobacteriota archaeon | reverse complement strand
CTGGACAAAGACCACACCACGCAAGTCTATGTGATAACCGCATGTTTGACTACAATGGTCCGTATGGGCAGTGCGACCGCGGATAGTGCCGAGAGATAGCAGCCATACAGCCATATACGGCAGCCATACACAACGATATATACTTAAACAATTGAATGGAACTTTTGCATATCTTGCGAATGCGAAGCATTCGCGGGACAACCGAAATCTTTGATTTCGACAAGTCTTGCGAATGCGAAGCATTCGCGGGATATGACGGACGGTAGTCCGTTTGTCTCGCGGAGCTTTGCTCCGCAAGACAGTCGAACCTTCGGTTCGACAAGTATTTGTTAAGCTTTGTTAAGCGCACTGATATAGAAATGTTGGGTAAAAGAGCCATGATGAGATTCGAAATTGAATCAAATGATGACAAACCTCCCAATCGTACGGAAGAGGGAGGACAACGCCCTACACTGAATATATCTCTGAATGCTTTGCATTCAGATATCTCGCGAAATCTTCGATTTCGCAAGACAGTTCAAAGGGTGATTTTGCATGAGAGGCGCAGTACGCATACTGAGGCTATGGTCAGGCATATCTTTAGCCCAACCTCTCGCAAAGTCTTTGACTTTGCAAGAAATAGCAGGGTATGCGCGCCTAATCCTTAAGGACGGTCGAAGTACATTTAATCAGGCCTTTGCTGCTCTTTTTATTTGCGCCGTTGCTGAATTGTTTGCCGGGTCTGTCATGGGTGGCGGCTCCAGACTGTTTATACTTCTACCAGGACTTATCATAATAATACCTGGGGCAATAGGTATGCGCGGCTACATTTTCGCAGCCCTCAGCTCTCGCGTGGGTACGGGACTGCACCTTGGTCTGCTTTCAACCAGGTTTGAACGATCTAAAGTACTGGACCAGAACATCTATTCTGCTGTCATACTCTCAGTTGTGACATCAGTGTATCTTGGTGTAGTTGCAGACATTGTATGCATTGCACTTGGTTTAGGTAGTATTGGAGTCGTGAAGTTCGTTGTCATCTCGTTGATTGGAGGCACCATAGCAGGCGTGTTTCTACTGATAACATCGATTTTTGTATCGCTTAAAAGTTTTGAGGGGGGATGGGATCCGGACAATGTGTCCACGCCCCTTGTGACGGCTGCCGGTGATGTTATAACCCTACCGAGCATTTTTATCGCTGCCGAGATCGTGCTGTTCTGTGACCAGATCATAGTTGACATAATATTCGCGGCATCCATTCTACTTTTCATAGCCTGTATTGCTTTGATTCTGGCTCGCGATGACCGCATTCCCATAACTAACCGTATTGTACAGGAGAGCACTCCCGTATTTGCCGTGTGTGGTTTTATCAGCATCTTATCAGGTACTATACTCCACGGCAGTCTTGAAGCGTTTATATTGATGCCAGGTTTACTGGTACTCGTAATACCCTTTCTTGAAGAAGGGGGCAACCTTGGAACTATACTTGCTGCAAAATCCTCCTCTGGTTTGCATGCAGGCACTTTAAACCCAAGATTACGCCCTGAAGGGAGGGTGCTGATAAACTTTGCTGTGATGGTTGCGCTTGCAGTTATAATATTCCCCATTGTTGGCGCACTTGCTCATGCAGCCTGTGTTCTCTCTGGACTGGAGTCACCGGGTTTGTTGAACATGGTGGCGGTAAGCATAACAGCAGGCTTAATAATTACTGTGATCGCCGATATCGTATCATATTATCTCACAATCGCTTCATTCCGCATCGGTGTTGATCCAGATAACGTGGTGATACCGGTTATCACAAGCGTTATGGACTTCGCGGGAGTTGCCTGTTTGATCATGGTCATGCTTTCGTTTGGGTTAATTTAATAATGAGGTACAGGAAAAGGTGATAATGTCTTATGGTATCGGTTGAGATAAAATACGTTCCGCACAACATGAAGGACCTTCTCAAGGATATGAAGGATACCTCCGAGCTTATGGTAGACCTGGCGTATTCGGCTGTCTTCTTCAATGACGAGAATATAGCAAAGGAGGTTTTAAGGCTCGAAGAGAGGATGGACCTACTGCGTTACCATGTGCGCATGACTGCAATGCTTGGTGCCAGGAGCGTGGATGATGCCGAACTGCTAACAGGTATTCTTCAGATAGCCTTTGCGGCTGAGAAGATATCGAATGCAGCAGGTGATATTGCCAAGATCGTTCTATCTCATGTGGGCATACCCAGAGAACTTAAGCTGGATTTACGTGAGGCTGAAGAAACTGCCAGCCGCATCAGGGTAAAACCGGACTCAAACATGGTCGGAAAGACTCTTGGGGAGCTTGAGCTTGGGACCGAAACTGGTATGAGAGTTATTGCAATCAGGCGCGGCAGCGAATGGATCTACGATCCTGAACGGGACACAACGGTGATGAGTGACGATGTGCTCTTATCCCGCGGTCCGGATGACGGCGTACCTATTTTATACGAGCTGGCTACAAACCAGAAGTGCCCGCACCGTATAGTGGAGCCGAGAGAAGAACTTGATGACCTTGATGTGGCTGTTGACTTGATAATCGATATGAAAGACTTATCAGAGCTGGCTGTTGGACTTGCATACTCTTCGGTTTTGTTCTGTAATGAAGAAATCGCCCGTGAGGTGGAGATACTTGAAGGCACCATTGATAACATGAAGAATGAACTGGAACACTGGACTCTAAGGGCTGCAAAGAAGGTTGAAGACGTTAACTCACTCCGCGGCCTCCTGCATCTTGGGATATCATCAGAGGTTATATCTGATGCAGCTCTCGAGATTGCCGATGTTGTGCTGCGCGATATTGAGATGCATCCAATTCTCATGATGGCAATCAGTGAATCTGATGAGGTGATTACTCAGGTCAGAGTTGGCGAATACTCGGATATCTGCGGAAAGAGCCTTGAAGAACTCAGCCTTGATACCGAAATAGGAATGACGATTATGGCTATAAAACGTGGTGACAGATGGCGCTACAATCCAACGGGGAAGGCTGTAATATCTGCCGGTGATGTGATTGTTGCAAAGGGTATGAATAAAAGTGAGAGGCTTTTGATGAAGATGTGTAGGGGACGCAAAAAGCGCAGGGAGTAGTTTCGACTTCGTTATCAATGCAAAATGCAAGAATTTTGGCACTTACCGGTACTACTCCCCGGTACCAGTGTTGTGTTTGTTATAATGACATAGAATGGAGTACAGGATTTAGGTGATTACCCATGATGCTGCGCATCCGCGACTTTTTAGTATCAAAAGAGGACTGCATACATGCTGTTGTGGCATATACGCCCGATCCTGATGAGGGCATACCCACGACTCTGAGGTATATACCTGATGAGGATGGCGAACGCTCTCATTGTGCAACAGGCATGCGCTACCGCAAAGAGAATGACAGCACTGTTCATATTGTTGATATGGATGATATCGAGGAGGTTTTGATGCCGAGCGAGCGCCTTGACGGGGCAGTGGAGCGCTACCCTCCGCTGGAATACATCACGGCATGTCTGGAGGACTACGGAGTGCACCGTAATAACATGGGGGTTACGGGCTCCATACTCTGCGGTCTGGAGGACCCTGCAGCCTCGGATATAGATTTTGTGGTGTACGGTGGTGACTGGTTTGTAGCGCGGGAAGCAGTCATGAGCGCAAAGAGGCTGGGCGATTACGGCATCATGGACATCAATTTGGACATGTGGGAGCGCATATACCGAAAGCGCACACCTGAGCTGGACTTCTGGGAATTCCTGCTGCATGAGGTGCGCAAGGGCAACCGCGGCATGGTGGACAATGTATATTTTGACCTGCTTTATGCGCGTGACTGGGACGAGATGGACAGCCTGAGGAACTGGAGAGGCGTTCCAGACGGCATCGAGACCATTAGTGCGATTGTAGTTGATGACACATTTTCGTTCGACAATCCGGCAGTGTATGAAGTGGAGCACGACCAGATCGATTATGTACTTTCGTTCACGCACACGTATGCAGGTCAGGCTGTTATCGGCGAGATGATTGAAGCGCGCGGTATGGTGGAGCATCTCGAGGACGGCACCAGCATCCTTGTTGTGGGTACAAGCAGGGAAGCTCATGGGGAGTGGATACGCTCCAGAACGCTGATCGATGAGAGTGATGGGGAGGTAGTACGGTGCCTGAGAAAGGAGTAGGAATATATTATCTGTGGTCCATCATAAACCAATCTACGAACTTTCAGCATATAAAAGGTCGAAGCACGAAAACCTAAGCGTCACAGAAGACATATCAAAGATGGACACGGCTGACGTAAAGAGAATCGTGGACACCTTGAAACAAAGTGGGGTAGGGTAAACGGATAACCCAACAGGCTCATGGCCTGTGGATTGATGGTTCAAATCTACCCTCCGCTATTATTAGAAGGAAGGAGGTGATAAGAATGAGTACAACAGAAGAAGACGAAATAGAATTCTTCCGTGTAGCATTTTTTTATAGCTGTGATTATATGTATAGCTCTGATGCTGCTTGTACTTCTATGGTTATTGTCATAACACAGTTAACACAATTTAAGTGAGGTAGGATAGTTAGGAGTTCTCCTGTAGGCCCGCAAGAGTGCAGACAGTGAAGACGGCCTTTGAGCGCAACATGTCTGAACGCTTCGCTTTCATACGGTTACAGAGCTCCGCTCTGTAAACATGTCTAAAAGTGGAACTTTTAGACGGTTATGGAACTTCGTTCCATAAACATGTTCGAAACGCTCTGCGTTTCGTACTGTTGCGGAATCTCGGATTCCGCAAACACCAGTCAATAGAACTGGTGGAATGTCGGTTTCCATAGATGATATTACGGCTCAAAGATGAG
>JAUWIL010000063.1 GCA_030605385.1 Methanobacteriota archaeon | reverse complement strand
GTTCTCTTATTGGGGTTCTCTTATTGGGGTTCTCTTATTGGGGTTCTCTTATTGGGGTTCTCTTATTAAATATTAGTTGTTTTTCTTTAGCTGCAATGCCTTCTTTGGTTACAGGGCGGCGTTGGGCTGACACTTCACAGTGTTCCGCAGAATCCCTACATCTTCTATCTCCACTTCCACAATATCCCCTCTCTTCAGTTGTTCCACTCCTGCCGGCGTACCCGTTGAAATAACATCTCCTTTCTCCAGGGTCATGATGCTGGATATGAATTCCACGAGTTCTCCCACTGAGAATATCATTTTAGATGTGCTTGAATCCTGCTTTAGTTCGGCGTTGACCCGTGAAGTTATGCGCAGATTGCTTGTATCTATGTCTGATACTGTACCGGGTCCAAGGGGTGCAAAGGTGTCAAAGCTCTTTGCGCGGGTCCACTGCCCATCCTTTTTCTGGAGGGTGCGCTCGGTCACATCGTTGAAGCATGAGTATCCCATTATAACGTCAGCTGCGCTGCTTGCACTCACATTTTTACACCTCGTGCCGATTATTACCGCAAGCTCAGCTTCGTAGTCAACCCTTCCATTTTCACGGGGTACCAGTATGCTCGAGTTGTGCCCTATGAGTGACGACGGAGGTTTGAGGAATATTATGGGCTCATCCGGAATCTTCATCCCCAGCTCCTCTGCATGGTCAGTGTAGTTGAGCCCGATACATACTATTTTAGTCGGAGCCGCCGGCGGAAGAATTCTAATGTCATCCAATTCATAAGATAAGCCGCCGCAGGTTATCGATTCATCCGCCATAATACCTTCGTATTTCTTTCCTTCAAATTCGAATCTGACAAGCAACAAGATCACGCCTACAGGGTATAATCAACGAGGTTCTATTAAAGGAAGGCCCTGTGAAAACATCCCTCAGATGGAGGATGAGGAGAGGATATGAGGGGAGAACAAACGAGTCTGAGCAAACAGCTGATGTTACTCCTGCTTATGGTTTTCTGGCTTAAAAGCCCCCTCAAATCCCTGCTTGAGCAAAGTCTCCACAGCACGCAGCAGTCAAAGTATCTGGCAAATCTCAGTAAGGACATATCCACAGCGCGATTTGATATCAAATCTTAATGTTGAGTCCAGTGGTAATGGTGTTCCTGTAACCAGTGACATAAAAAACCAATCAAGTACATAAAAATCAGGAGATTTTAAATTAGAATATTTTAAGTACGGATAAATCTCATATATTAGCATCTAACCTAGCTTCTATTTCAGCCTTATTTGACATGGGGGTGGTACCATGGAATCAAGCTCGATTATGGAACAGGCAGTTAAAATAGACTCGACTTACTGCGGTGAATGCATTAATTGCATTACTGTATGCCCATTCGAAGCAGTGACACTCAACAAGGATAAAAATCAGGTAGAAATTGACCCCGAGAAATGCCAGGCATGTGGAATATGCTATGGTTCATGTCCTTCGGGTGCCATCAGTTCGGCATACTACGACATACGGGCTCTACTGGAGCAGGTAAAGAATGGATTGGAATCTGGCAGGAGTGCGCTGGCTGTTACCTGCAGGGGAAGTGCACCAGAGCCGGAAGAACTTGCTGAGATAGCGGGCGTTGGCAGCCCTGACGATCTTATAAACATTCTGCTGCCCTGCGTCGGCCGCGTTCCCGGAGAGTTTTACCTCAAAGCCATCAGTGAGGGAGTACAGAAGATTGCAGTGGTGCCGTGCGGAACAGATTACTGCCGTTTTGGAAAAGGCAGCATTGTGGCAATAGCAAAGGCACTCATGCTCAAAAATTTGATAAACCAGTTCGGCTATGATCGGAATGCAATAATCATACAGCCAAACGAAATCAAGATCGATATCAATCCATACAAATGCATAGGCTGCGGCAACTGCGAATATGTGTGCCCTAAAGATGCCCCCTACCTAGTATCGCCCGGAGTGGCTGAAGTCCATGATGAGAAATGTATGGGTTGTGGGAGATGCATATCTGTGTGTCCTGCATTCGCGATAAATCTCAAAGGATCGGATTATAAAAGCATATCGAATCTTATTGGGACCTTAAGCGGCAGTACGGCAGATAAACCGAGTTTGCTGGTCTTCTGCTGCAGCTGGTGCGAGTACGATGCGCTGGATGCGCCGATAACATACGAGGATGTTGACGTTAAATTTATAGCACTGCCGTGCTCAGGTCGGGTGGACGAGCTGCATGTACTGGAAGCATACCAGCGCGGATTCGATGGAGTTCTTGTAGTCTCATGCAAGGACAGTTCATGTAGATTTGCAGAGGACGGCACTGCTGCGGAGACAAAAGACAAAGTTCGAAAAATCAAGAAAAAGCTCGACAGCATGGCGGTAGGTGGGGAAAGGCTGGACATATGTCTTACATATCCTAATTATATCAGGCAGTTCGAACCTCAGCTGAGGGTATTTGCAGATGGAATAAAAAAGCTCGGAAAAACACAACTGTAACCAATATTATGGTGCATGAACTATTTAGTCAATACATGATTTAGAGAGGGAAGTAAAATGATAATTGTAGAGCAGAAACCACTTGAAGAGATACTTGGCTACCTGAAGCCTTACAAGAAGGTACTGGTGGTTGGATGCGACGGATGCACACAACCTCCCAGGAGCCTTAGGGAAGCTAAGAGTATGGCTATGCAGGTAGAAATGGGCAGCAAACTGGAGAAGAAAGACATTACGGCAAAGGCAACAACACTTGTGAAACAATGCTGCAAAGATTCGGTAGCAGGACTCGGTGAGATGCTGGAGGGTGTTGAGGCAATAGTCTCGATGGCATGCGGAGCGGGCGTGCAAACGCTTGCAGAGGCATTTCATCCGTTACCCGTATTTCCAGCCCAGAACACCATGTTCATAGGTTCTGCAGAGCACAACCAGGGAGACCTTGTTGAAAAATGCCAAGCATGCGGGGACTGCCTGCTGGGATATACGGGAGGAATATGCCCTGTTGCACTCTGTGCCAAGGGACTTATGAACGGACCCTGTGGAGGATGCTACCAGGGCAAGTGCGAAGTCACGAAGGAAGTTACGGATGACCAGGGCAACGTTACAACGATTCAGAACGACTGCGCATGGTTCATGATATATGAGAGACTCAGGGACCAGGGCAGGCTGGACCTATTCAAGACGTACAGACCGATGAGAGATGCAAGAGTGTCATCATCACCAAGGAGTATAAAGTGGGCCTGAAGGGGTGATAAGGATGGAAACAAAAGCATTTTCAAACTTGATGAAAGCCATAATGGATGGCAAATTCGTATACACTGGAGAACTTGAGCCCCACAAGACAGCAGACATCACGGATGTTGTTGAATGGGCAACGACGCTTAAGAACACCGGTAAGATTGTTGCAGCCAACGTGACTGACAACCCGCAGAGTATGGCATCAATAAGCAGCCTGGCTGCAAGTTATGTGATACAGCGCGACTCGGGGCTTGAGGTGGTATACCAGCTGAGGTGCTCTGACAGGAGTAGAATGGCGCTGTTCTCGGACCTGCTGGGAGCAAGCATGCTTGGACTGAGAAATGTTCTATCACTTACGGGCGACCATCCCGCGACGGGGGATGCGCCGCAATCAAAGCCGGTATTCGATCTCGACTCGGCGCAGCTGGTGGAACTCGTGCACAATATGGTATACGAGAAGAAAGACTATGCAGGAAATGAGATACACGGTCCCGACATACAGCTTAACGTTGGCGGTGTGGCAAACCCTGGACTCGATCCAGTGGAGCCCGAAGTCATAAAGGTAGCGAGAAAAGCCCATGCTGGGGCAGACTTTATCCAGACGCAGGTCATATTCGAGGTGGAAGCGGCTCTGAACTTCCTTGATATGCTCGCAGAGTATACCGACGTACCTGTGCTGATGGGGATATTTCCGCCGAGGTCTTACGGTCAGGCAAGCTTCTTCGATAAGTTCGTGACCGGCGTGACCGTTCCAAAGGACCTTCTTGACACCTTCAAGAAGTTCAAGGAAATTGAGGATAAAGCGAAGCGCAAGGAGAAGGTCGATGAATACAACATCACCTACTTTGTCGACTTCATAAAGGAGATACGTAAGAAGAAGAACAGTGCAGGCTGCCACATAATGGCAGTAGGTTACCCTGACGTCATAGCACCTATAATAACGGGGGCTGAGGGCAAATAAAGGGCATTAAAACTATACTCTGCCATTTTGTTTTAGGGGGATGACGCATGTACATGTCATCCCTCAGCTAACCTATTTTTCTCTACTTTCCTACAAAAATTTCGCAAATCATAGGCTGGACGATGCAATAAGCCGCATCATCCATTTGGGAATATCCCACAAGGCTACTGCTATCTACTCCGCCTTGCTATTTTTCTCTTCCTCGTCGCGCAGTTCCTTCCTCAGAATCTTACCTATCATGGACTTTGGAAGGTCTTTTCTGAATTCCACGTACTTTGGCACTTTGTATGGTGCAAGCCGCTCCTTGCAAAATGCTTTTATATCCTCCTCGGATACTTCAGCGTTCCCCCTCAGGATGATGAATGCCTTCGGAACCTCGCCGCGGTATTCGTCCTTAACGCCGATGACCGCAGCCTCATTTACTGATGGATGCTCATACAGAATATCTTCCACCTCGCGCGGATATACGTTGTAGCCGCCCGATATGATCATATCCTTCTTCCTGTCCACGATCTGGAAGAAGCCATCTTCATCCATAACAGCCACGTCTCCCGTGACAAGCCAGCCATCCTTTAGAGCACTGGCAGTCTCCTCAGGATGATTCCAGTAGCCTTTCATAATCTGGGGTCCCTTTATCAGCATATCACCCGCCTCGCAGGGCGGCAGTTCCTCACCAGTTTCAGGGTCAATGATTTTTGCGTCGGTATCCGGGAATGGTATTCCTATGCCAGGCTTCGACTTGCCGTACATTATGTTGGCATGGGTAGCAGGCGATGCTTCACTTAGACCATAGCCCTCGACCAGGCTGCCGCCGCTAAGCTGCTCGAACTCAGCCTTGACTTCAGGGGGCAGCGGAGCGGCGCCGCTCAGGGCTGCTCGCAGGGAGCTTAGATCATACTTCTTTTTAGCCCTCTTTGATCCGAGTGCCGAGTTCAAAGCCACATATATCGTCGGCACACCGCAGCATATGATAGGTTTATATTCCTTGATTAGAGTCAGCATCTCCTTGAAGTCGAACCTGGGCATAATGACTATGGAAAAACCGAGCAGCAGCGGAACATTCATAACCACAGTCATACCAAAGGCATGGAAGAACGGGATGACGGCGATTGCCCCGCTAACATCACTCATGGAAGAGTATCTTTCGAGCTCCTCGTCAGGTACCCACTCCATGCACTGTATGGCATTTGCCGTGATATTGCGGTGAGTGAGCATTGCAGCCTTGGGAAGACCGGTCGTGCCGCCGGTGTACTGCAGTAATGCCAGATCCTCCACAGGATTGATCTCCACATCAGGCGGGGTATGGCATGCCGCCAGTAGGTCCTTAAGGAGGTAAATGTCATCGTTGGGGTCGATATCCGCGGTATCATCCTTGGTAGAAGCCTTGAAAACCTCAACTATATTTTCTGGTACGTACTCGCTCAGGCTGGTCACTATTACATTCTTAAGCGGAGTATTGCTTCGCACCTCCTTCACCTTGGAATACATCATTTTCATGTCAAGGGTCACGATTGTTTCTGCACCGGAGTCGTTCAGCAGCTCCTCAAGCTCCCGCTCTGTGTACAGTGGATTGAGCTGAGCCACAACGGCGCCTATCCGCAGTGCACCGTAATAGGCGATGATGTACTGTGGGCAGTTAGGCATCAACAAACCCACGCGGTCGCCCTTCTTCACGCCCAGGTTTGACAGGGCGCCAGCGAAGCTGAGCACCTGGTCGTGCAGTTCTTTAAAGGTCAGCCTACCTCCAAAAAAGATAGTCGCAATTTTATCAGGGTATTTCTCTGCAGTCTCCTTAAGTATCACTTCGTATGCAGAGGCATCAGGATACTCAAGCATTGGTCTGATGTAATCAGGATATTCTTTTAACCATATTTTATCTGTCATGTATCAACAACCCTCCAAGCAGTCTTCTTGTGAGTTTTATTAAAATGTGTTCTTTGCCGTTTGCCGTTATATGTGTACGTTATATGCACTATGTACTCAGATATTTGTGTAACTGCTACTGGGCAAGTTTATAATGATGGTAAATAAAACTAACTAAATAATGATGGTAAATAAAACTAACCAAACAAACGTAATTCAAAGGAATTGAACTGGCTAAAAGGTACTGGAGGGTGCCGTAAAAATTGTATAATTTACATTGGCAGCGCTTGATAGAATCGATTTTTCAAAGATTTGACTTTGAGTACCGCCTGCGGCGTATCTTAAGCCGTTCCTCATTGCGCTGCATTCTCTCATCTCTGATGCCCTCACCAATCTCAGGCACTAACCATCCAACAATATGCAAAAGGCCTACGAAGAATGCCATCAAAACAATGATGAACACCGTCACGAAGATAACAATAAGTGCGATGTACAGCCATTTCAGTGCAGGAATTTCAACTGCCAGCCCGGCCCAGAAGAAAGGTACGGTCTGAATCATCCGCTGTGCCAGCCAGATTATGATCGCCCCGCCAAATAGCAGGTACACTACCAGCACACCGCCAATATGCATTTTCCAGTAGCGTTTAGGGCCTGTTTTTATCTGAGTCTGCGTGGAACCACCTCTCGGAGCCGTTATTGTACTTATTTAACTTGCAAAACCCCTCAAACATGAGTGTAATGCCACCATACTGCCAGAGATGTCAGGGTACGATTCCAGCATATATGTTCTCCGTAAGCTTGGCATAAAAGCTGTTACCAATATGTGCCCCGTAGATGCCCTCCTGAACCAGCACGTAACCTATAATGTGCCATATATTCGTAATACACTAAATAAGTATCTTATCATGGATCATGGCATTTTATCATGATGAATCCCGCCAACCTTGCGGACGGTTTATACCCTCAACTATGAAGGGTCCATGGAACGCACAACAATGGTCTGCGTTTTGGATGCATTTATGGAGCAGTTGAACAGAGTTTAGCATGCACGATTATTGCAAAACATTTAATAACTACCAAATCTTTAGGTATGGCAATCGGTACACATCTGTGAAGGTAAAGCATCCACAAGACTTGTCGAAATCAAAGATTTCGTCTGTCTTGCGGAGCAAAGCTCCGCGAGACAAACGGACTACCGTCCGTCATATCCCGCGAATACTTCGTATTCGCAAGAAATGAAGAAGAGGGGGGGACATATTTGTCATCTGAATTGGAAAAAACCAAATACTGCACTTCATGCAAGGTGAGGCTCATAGAGGCAGGTTACACGACATTTCAGTGCCCCCAATGCGGGCACACGATAGGCAGGTGCGCAAGATGCAGGAAGCAGAGCAATCCATATAAGTGTCCTGAATGCGGATACCAGGGACCATAGATATTATGCAACCTGCAAATTAAAATTGACATCAAACGTCTAAGGATATGCTAACCACTTTTTGAAGAGGTGATATGACCGTGGGTGAAGTAGCGGCAACCATACGAATCATGCCTGAAAGCATTGACACCAGCTTGGAGAATCTCAAGACAGCAGTGGAGAAAGCCATACCAGATGGGATGCGCCTGCACGCATCGCAGGAGGTGCCTGTTGCATTCGGGCTCAAAGCACTCGTGATGTCAGTCATACTGAGCGATTCCGAGGGCGGCACCCAGCCGTTAGAAGATGCAATTGCATGTGTACCCGGCGTAGAGAACGTTCAGGTTGAGCAGGTAGGACTCATATAAAATTATGGGCTTTCGGCATTTGCGTTATCGGATCACATTTCACCTGACGATATAGGTTGATTGACCTTTGCTGCGGGATTGAAACTCTTTTTCCAGAATTATGAACTTGCTTTGAACCAGCATGCCCCGCGCTTTCTGAACAGAAAGAAGAGACTCACCCGACCTCTGCGGTTCGATTGCGAAAACTACGTCGCATGTGCTGAAGAGCATATTCTCGATATCTTTACTGTGGGTGTTGCGGTATACGTTAAGGTACGTGATGCTCCCAGTACTCACGGTAACATCATGAATGAAGCCAAGGAGCTTTCGAATCTTATCTATGTCATTTATCTCGTTCAGGAAGAAGGAGAATGTATCAATAATAATTGTCACTCCTTTCTCATTAGCCTTGATATCCTTCATCGTGCTGTCAATGAAATATCGTGCCCTGGTTGTATCGGCAAATGTTATATCATTTGTGTCGAGTCCTGCATCTTCCATATTGCGCTTCACATCCTCTGCGCGGCGTACGGTGGTGAGGTAGTACACCCTATTGGTCGATGCGAGGTGGTACAGGAATAGCTCTGACATGAATCCAGGGTCGGCTTCAATACACACTACCGAGCTGTAGTTGATACCGCCGCCCAGCATATGATCTAGATTGCTTATGCCGGTCGAACATACCCCATATTCCTCATGTGCTTCCATGACCAACCACTGACTGATAGTTACTTGAATAGTTAGGTGCTATCAACACTCACTTCCAGACGTCACTTATGCCAATCGGTATGCGGAAGTTGCTGCTACCGAATATGAGCGCGAAATAGTCAGTGCTGTGATTACTGCTCCGCATTTTGACACACCTAATTCGCCTGTGGCTGTGGACATCATCTACTTTCTCGAGTGTCAGATGAAGTATACCATCCGCGAGAAAGTCGCCGCCATGTCTGCTAAACTCGTTGGAGTCCCTCGACATCTCGGATATAACAAAGCATGTTATACCAAGCCCCTTAATCCATTTGAAAAACTCAAAAAGCTCGATGCGAATGTCTTTACTTCCGCCGCACATCGTCTCATAGACATTAAGGGAATCAAGGACGAGTAAGTCAAGTCCAAGTCTCTCGTGTGTCTTCGTGACAATGTCCTTTATGATGTATGTCCAGCTCTCCCTCAATCCGAAATCCTCAACCTCGAGACGCGTACCGCTCAGGTCAAGCACTAACAGATTCTTGGATATATCATCATCGTAAGGTAGTCCCAATCCCTCTGTATGATAGATAAGGCTTTCACGGTCCTGCTCAAGCGATAAATAGGCAGCCTTCATGCCTACCTTCTTAACGTTATGGTACAGTATGTTGTATGCGACAGACGTCTTCATTGTACCTGCATTGCCTGCTACCAGTACGATGCTCCCTTCCACTATGCCGCCACCAAGGCGATCGTCAAAACCGTCAATATATGTCTTAATTCTCTTTTTGGGCTCTGGTTTTGAATCATTCTCCATTGTACTGAACTCCTTTAACAGCAGCATTATACTGGTAATGCCCTGCACAGCATCGCATTAATTATCTGGAAATTCTAAAATCAAGTTATTCATAAAATTATTAAAACCTATGCACTATAAATAATAATGCTTCCTCACTTTTCTCTTTTTATTTAGCGGTTCCATCAATACCTACTGTCCACCCTTATCATCACGTAAGTAAACGGTACGTATCGGGAACGGTATTTCTATCCCCTCCTCTTCGAAGCGGCTGTTAACTTCACAGTTGATGTGGTCTATCGCGTCAAACTTCTTGCGCAGGTTGTCTATCCATGCTATCAGAAGGAAATTAAGTGCGCAGTCGGCAAACTCGCGGAAGAAAACAACAGGTGGAGGATTATCAATAACATAAGGTGTGTTGGATGCCACTTCAGTAAGTATCTGCTTTACTTTTTTCACATCCGATCCGTATGCCACTCCGATAGTTAGTGATATCTTCAACTTTGTATCTGGTGCCGAGAGATTTGTAATTTTCATATTTGCAAGCTGCGCATTTGGCATCGTTATTATGGTATGGTCGATTATATTGTACAGCCTTGTGCTTCTCAGCCCAACATCCTTCGCCTCACACAGTTCCCCATCCAGCATGATGCGATCGCCCTTTCCGAATGGTTTGTCCACCAGCAGATAGAAGCCTGAGAACATGTTGGATAGAGTCTCCTGGGCTGCGAGCGCTATCGCAATGCCTGCGATGCCCATGCCTGCTACCATTGGGGTGATATCTATTTTCAAAGCGTCGAGTATGAGCATCAGACCTATGGCAGCGATGAAGATTCCTGCGACTTTGTCTACAACGGGTATCATCAGGTCATCGATACCTGTGCTTGTCCGCTTTGCCAGACGGTAGCCGTAATCCTTGATCAGTATGTCTGTAATGCCATAGGCGATCCACGTTCCAATGAAGATGGCAATCACCCTGAACGCGAGATCTATCTCGTTCAGCCATGGAACGCTCAGGTATCCAAGCGCCGCTCTTACCCCTATTACAAGGACTACAAGATATAATGGGCGTTTAATCGCGCCCAGAATCGCATCGTCCAAGTCAGTCTCGGTCCTTGCAGCGTACGCCTCAAGGTAGTTCTCGAAGATGTGGATTATAAGCCTCGCTATAACGAAAGTTACGAGAACAATCAATATAGCCGCAAGATAGTTAAAGTACGGTATGCCCTGTATCAAGCTTATGTCGGGAAGCATTTTGACCACATACCTGAGTTTTGGTGTGATGACTCACGATCAACTATGAGCTATGATTATTATTAGATTAGTATTCTGACTTTAGTAGCAGTTCTGACTTTAGTAGCAGTTCTGGCTTTAGTAGCAGTTCTGGCTTTAGTAGTACTTTAGTCCAATCGTATATTTAGCATTTCTCCTGTCATCATGCAGAAACAGGGGGAATGATTTGAATACAGCACAGGCTAAAGTTATGCACAAAGTTCGATAAAAAGCATTTTCGGCTTTGTAATCCAGATATCGCCCGAGCCTAACAGAATGTTGTGGATGTTGGCATGATGTTGGACTTTAGTGGCCGCGGGCTGAACACCTCGTTGCCTTGGTGCTTACACCCCGACTCTATCAAACTCATCTTCTATGAGCGTCCTCAGACGAGGTCTCTTTTCGGGAGTAGTTTCGGGCTTAGATGCTTTCAGCCCTTACCCACTGGTGCGTAGCTGCTCGGCAATGCCTTGCCAGACAACCGATCGACCAGAGGCACCGTTGCCCTGTTCCTCTCGTACTAAAGGCAACTTCCCCTCAGACCTCGAACACCCCTAACAGATAGTAACCGACCTGTCTCACGACGGTCTAAACCCAGCTCACGATCTCCTTTAATAGGCGAACAACCTCACCCTTGGCCGCTGCTGCACGGCCAGGATGGAAAGAACCGACATCGAGGTAGCAAG
>JAUWIL010000145.1 GCA_030605385.1 Methanobacteriota archaeon | reverse complement strand
TTTACCACACAGGGTGCGCTGCCCTGTCCACGAAGCCAAGCGCATCGTCTATCCTGTCCAGAATCTGCGAAAACAGCGTCAGGCTCGATACCAGCAGGTCAGCACTCCTGTTAAGGGTATTGTTGAGGTCACCTGCCCTCCCTCTTGCGGAATGATTCAGGATATATGATACGCCGCCGTCCGCTCCGCTGGGCTCGCCCATAAATTCCGGAATAGCGCTCATTGACCTGTTAACGCTGCTGTTAAGCTTGTTGCTGAGTCCCTCGTTGTCCTGCGTCGTCCTGAGTACCTGCGACATCTTCGCGAAGGCAAAATAGCTGCCCCCCATTATATAGTCATACGTCTTATTGCGGTTGGTTTCATCACTTGACGTTACCGTATCAGTTATGATCTCAAGCAGCCTCAGAACATTGGCGCTCATTCTCGAGCGGCGGCTTGTATAGTCCATGATATCGGGCCAGTTCGTGGGGCGCCCTATAAGCGTCAGGTTGGGTGCCTGCTGGGAGCCTGCCGAGTCGCTCAGGACCAGCGTGGTGTTGTTGGTGCCCCATGGGCTCAGTACCTTGATGTTGAGCGTTTCTCCATTGCTCCAGCCCCCGGGCAAATTAGCCACATCTATCATCCACTTGGAGAAGTCCGCCTGATGGTCATACGTGGTATTGGAAAGCTCGCTGCCGGTATTGACATACACGGTTACCGTTCTGTCCGATGAGTTCTGACCCTCTGGCGCATCCGTCACGTTCCCCGTAACCCAGTGGACTGCAGATGCTGTTGGAATCAGTGCAAACAATACGAGTGCGGCACAGGCTAATGCTATTGATATTCTTGCAGCCTTTAACGCGTCCAACCCGGTTTCTCTGCGTTCCATTTCTGATCGCACCCTGATTATCCAGCTTACAAGTATTATTCTTACAAGTACTATTTATATTCGGCATCTCTAAAAAGCTCTGCTTCTTATGGGGTTGCAAAACCTTGTTTTGCAAACATTTCATATTATTCTTTAGATCGTCCGCATGTTTCAGGACTTTTCTGAAGCTGCTTCCCTGTTCCTCATGTACCGCGACGTGGGTCTATCTGAACCTGTTCCTCACCCTTATTCTATATGCTCTGATAATAAGTATTGAAAACGCAAGCAGCGCAATGACCGCCACGGATGCCGTTAGCAGCAGTGTGAGCGGTACGGCTGCTTCCTGCGGTTCCCTCAATGTTTGCTGCCATTCCTCCGCTTCTGGCGCCGCCTGCGCTGACAGGTTACTTTCCGCTGGTGTGCCGCCTGGCACCTGCGAGGTTGCATTAACATTAACCATGGCAACCTTGCACCCTGTTATCGCGAATACCGAAAAACCTGGCGTCTGCGCTTCATAGTACAGATATTCATTGTCCTCGCCTGTCTTGATTGTCGTGAGTTCGTTCCATTTTTCATTATAGTATCTGTTGAGCCTCACGCTGTCCGTGTCTATGCCGTTGCTGTCAATCCACGACCTCTGCACCGCCATCCCTACTGTCCCGCCCTTCAGGTCAGCCTCGTTCACGTTCCTGAAGTTTATTCTGACGTATCTGTATACTTTTCCCGCAGGCGCCGATGCAATCGCTGCCGGTTTACCGCCCAGCTGAACCACCTCTACCTGCACATTGTATGCATGCGACCTTGACGTTAATTCTATGCTCCCGATACCCGTGTCAGACGCTTCCCTGTCGGTGAAGCTTACCGACCCGGGTGCATAAGGTCTCAGCCAGTTTATTGTCCCTTTTGCTATCGATTTAACCGATTCCGCCACCGGCACGGTCTGCTGCGACTGCAATGTTGAGCCGCCACCTCCGCCGCCAGAGCTTACAGTACAGCTTTTAGAGGTTGAATTATCGCCGCCGCACCCCACCTCGCCAGCACATGCGCATGTGCAGGTTCTTGTCTGCGTACCGCCGATGCATGCAGACCATTCGGTGCAGTTCCAGCTTTTTTCACACTGCACATCCACTTCCGATGAATTATTGTGCGCGGAGATTGTGCGAATCGTGCCGTTTCCAGCGTATGTCGCATTCAGGATGTACTGCCCGCTGACCACCTCAGGCATCCACAGAAATCGGGCTGACCCGTTAAAATCAGTATAGTTGCAGCCAATGAAATAACCTGATGCGCTGGTGGCATTGGTGCCGTTCTCGTAGTAGAGCGATATATTCTGATTTTCGATTGCGCTGCCGTTGTCATACTCGAGTCGGGCTTCAATAGCGGCATAATCCTCCTGTGACGGACTCGTATCGTTAACAGTGACTTCCGTGATGTTGGTCTGAGCCCACACCGTCAGAACCGTTGTGTTGTTGCTGCTGCCTGCATACTGAAAGGTGTCATTATGGGGATAGGATACATTGATGCCGTGAATTCCAGCACTTACGCCAGACGAAATTAGCCAGCTCGCCTCTGCCCACCCCGTTGAATTGGTATGATTGGTGCCCAGCAAGACCACACCGCTGCCGTTATAATCATAGAAATACAGTGCATGACCCGTTATGGGGCTGCTGCCGTGGTCCAGCAGTCGAGCCCTGATGACCGCCGCGCCGGGTCTGGTTATATCCGATTCGTTCACCAGCACCTGTTCACCATATGTCTGATGATATAATTTTAGTGATACCGCACTCTCGTTTTCCTCCGTAGTGTTGTAATACAGGGTGGAGTTGTCAGTGATGTTGCACTTGAAGTTGTATGTGCCCAGCACCCTTTCCGATGTGTTCCATGCAGCCGCGGCATATCCAACGCTGTTTGTTGTGGCGCTGCCGATGGTCTGGTTAGGGAGCGTATCATTCCACCAGTAGAAGCTGACAGGATAGCCGCTAACAGATATCGAGGTGTTGTTCACATCCAGCACCCTGCACGTCATCTGGGCATCTCCACCTCTGGCAAGTGCGCTTCCGTTCGATGGTGCGGTCCATACTATGCTTGAATATCCCCACAGTCCAAAGGTATCTGTCTGCGTTGTGTTCGCGTTTCCAGCCGCATCGCCGGCAGTAATGCTCCACCCAATGACGCCCGGAATGTAGTCGATCAGTTCGGATGCAAGCGTGAAGTTCGAGTAGTTCTGGGTGCCTGACATAATCGCGCTCGAAACGTTTGCCCATGCCCCGGTCCCGTTCGCCGCCAGCACCGCGCTTTGCAGCCCTATGTTGTCAGTCCAGTTCGCATACAATCCTACGTGCCCGCCCTTGTGCAGAATCGAGATGTTCGCACCCACCTCATGCCATTCCGGCCCGCTTACGTCATATGTAATATTTACTGACACGTTGACCAAGTTCCCATAGGTGTCGCCCGCATATATCGTGATGTTGTTGCTGCCCTCTACAAGGTTCGTTTCCGAATAAGAACAGTTTACAAAGGTGGTGCCAGAACTGCAATCAGCCGCGTAATTGAAGTTGTCTGATTGGTTGCCGTTGATCTTCACGGTTATTGCTGATTCGTTGACGTCCAGATTATCCGTAACATTGAACGAAACCGCGTCATGGTTCACGGCACTTTGATTGACGGGAGTGACATTGATTATTGACGGCACCTCGTCATCGACAAGAGTGATGTTTCCCTCGAACGGCAGGAAATTATGCTTCGTAACGGTCACACTGATATTTCCGAGCGTGACAGGCACTACGTGAAATGAAGTATTGCCGTTTTCATCGGTGGTATTGTACCCGTATATCTCCAAGCCTTTCCATATGCATACCACAGCATTTTCCAGTGGGTCGGTGCCGTTTTTCACGGTCACGTTAAATGATGACTCGCCCTTGATGGATGCGGGATGGGCTACGTTCAGCCCGTTAGGTGCCCCGGTC
>JAUWIL010000123.1 GCA_030605385.1 Methanobacteriota archaeon | reverse complement strand
CTATAAGAGACTCCCAGCACCAGCACACTGCTGGACTCTATACTCTTACCGGTTTCCTTCAGCGCAGCCTCCAGTTTATTGACCGTGTACTCAGGCATCATGTCGTTTAGCTCCCTGGCAGTCCTGATCACTTTATTATCAGCATTTGTTGTTCTGGTTATGAAGTACGGGTACACCGGTATGCAGTGCCCGCCGACGCCGCACCCGGGCTGATGGATATTACAGTATGGCTGCGTATTGGCGGCATCGATCACCTCATATACGTCTATTCCAATTTCCTCACATGCAATTGCCAGTTCATTCGCGAGAGCTATGTTCACGTCGCGGTAAATTCCCTCAAACACCTTGACCGCCTCGGCTGCAGTAGCGCTCGATACTCGAATCGTACCCTTCTCATTGATTGCGCTGTACAGAGCTTCCGCCGCAGTCGCGCTCTCTTCATCTACGCCGCCTATTATCTTGGGATATGCATCGGTTATATCCATGATCGCTCTACCCGACGATACGCGTTCGGGACAGTGCGCCAGCCCAAATTCTCCCTTTTTAAGCCCGGTTGATTCAAGTATCGGGAGTAGAACCTTTTCGCATGTTCCTGGCGGAGCCGTGCTTTCAAGTATGACGAGATTTCCTTTGTCAAGCCCTTCGGAGATATGGCTGCAAACAGATTTTACCACTGATAGATCGGGGTTATTCTCTTCATCAAGAATGGTTGGTACGATTATTGCCATAACATCGGATTCTCTGGCAGCCCCCACCGGATCGGTTGTAGCCCTAAGCCTGCCCAGTCTGACAACCTTCCCAACAAGCTCTTCGAGAGCGGGTTCTCCTCCAACATGGCATCCTCCGGAATTTATGATATTAACGATTTCCTGATTTACGTCTACACCAAGCACTGCTGCTCCATGTTCGGCAAAAACCGCCGCCAGAGGTAGCCCAATTTTGCCCATTCCGTAGACGGCTATCCTTACCTTTCCATCCCTCAGAGCTTTTACTATTTCCTCATATGCTTCGCCATAAATCCTCATTATGAGATTTCACCAGTTATATAATGTTAAATATATCAACCCTCAAGAGCTACAGGGCGCATTTGCCTGTATGATTCTATTGCTGCAAGCGCGACTTTCAATGTGTGTATGCCCTCTTCTCCATTCGCCAGGGGTTCTGTTTTATCCCGTATCGATCGTATGAAATGCCGAAGCTCCCTTACCAGCGGCTCGTCTTTATCCACTTTAGCCTCACGTACCCATTCTTTATCATGTATCGTCACCGTCTGATCAATATAATCCAAGTAGCACACACCTTCCAGACCTACAGCACTCAGCTTACGTATCTTGTGGGGTGTGAGCCAGTTTGTCTCGACCATACCCGAACGCTCACTACCGTATCTCATGAGAATCGATGCATGATCCTCAAATGTATGTATCTCGCTGCCGGCAATGGCATACACCTCGGTTACTTTCCCGCCGTACAGGTAGGATATGACATCTATATCATGCACCCCAAGATCGATTATTATGCCGACATCCCTTATCCTTGGATTGTACGGCCCAACTCTGCGCGCAGTCATAGCCACGCCCTTGCCCAACAATCCAGAGTCTATTATTTCTTTGAGCTTCGTTACAGCCGGATTGAACCGTTCTATCTGTCCCACCATGAGCTGCAGCCCTGATTCATTCGCCTTCCCGACAATTTCGTGGGCGCTCTTCATGGATTCCGCTATGGGCTTCTCTATCAGCAGATTCGCTCCTGCATCTATTGAGTCCATTGCTATTTCCTTATGCAGCGTCGTTGGTACTGCGATGCTTACCGCGTCCAGCCCCTCTTTGAGCAGTTCCCTGTGGTCTGTGTATGACTTTGTTTCATATTCCTTCGATAACTGCTTAACTCTTGCTTCGTTAATATCTGATATCCCGACCAGCTCAACGTCCCCCATCTGACTGTAAACCCTGACGTGGTGTCTTCCCATCTCGCCTGTGCCTATGACGCCAACCCTCATTCAATCACTCCCCTGATTATGCCAATCATATACTCCAGATCATGCTTTTCAACTGACGGGTGAACCGGAATCGACAGCACTTCTGATGATGCCTGTTCTGCAGCCGGAAGTGTATCATCATATCCCATGTCCATGTAATACGGCTGCTTGTGTATTGGTATTGGATAATATATGCTTGTCCCTATGCCGTTACTTCCCAGCAGTTCAGCCACCTTATCCCTGCCAGTTTTTGCCTCACCGGTTATCCGGATGGTATATTGGTGAAATACATGCTTGCACCCATTTCTTGTCACGGGCGTTATCAACCCTCTTAGGTCTTTCAAACCAGCATTCAGAGTTTTTGCGTTCTCTATTCTCCGCCCATTCCACTCATCAAGATTGCCCAGCTGAACCATACCTATCGCTGCACCAATATCGGTCATGCGCATGTTGTACCCACATATTTCGTGCACATACCTCTGTTTGGACCCATGTGAGCGCGTCATCCTCGCAAGTTCAGCAACCTCACCGTCATCAGTCGTTATCATGCCGCCCTCTCCGGTAGTCATATTCTTGGTAGGATAGAAACTAAATGCTCCTGCGCCAAACGAGCCGACCTTCCTGCCATCATATAGTGCTCCGTGCGCCTGGCATGCGTCCTCGATAACTGCAAGCCCATACTCTTCCGCCACTTCCATAACTGGCTTCATGTCTGCAGGATGTCCATAAAGGTGTACCGGCATAACTGCCTTTGTCCTGCTGGTGATCCTCTCACTTATTGCGTCAGGGTCGATATTAAACGTATCTTCTTCTATATCCACAAACACCGGTCTGGCGCCTGCGTGAATTATGCTGTTTGCGGTTGATATGAAGCTAAATGGAGTCGTTATTACCTCATCTCCCGATTTTATGCCGCAGGATAAAAGCGCAATATGAAGCGCCGCAGTTCCCGAGTTTACTGCAACTGCATGCCCGACACCAATATACTCGGCGAATTCTGTCTCCAGCTCATGGACTTTCCCTCCCTGGGCCAGGTTGCCTGATGCGATGACCTCTTCCACGGCACGCATCTCTTCAGCCCCAAGTATTGGCTTTGCTATCGGTATCATATCTATATCATACTGCCCCTAAATTTTGTTGAGCACCCTGAGTTTCTCAGGGAGTTCCGTAATTTTTGCTGGAGTGCCTTTTGCCAGATGCCACGGCGGCACATCCCTGGTCACTATCGCACCAGCCGCAACCATAGCTCCTTCACCTACCTCTATGCCAGGTAGTAAGACGGCACTGGCGCCTATGGATGCGCCTTTGCGTACTACAGGTCCCGCAAGTTCGCCTTCTTTGACCCTGATCGGGTATCTATCGTTCGTCAGCGTTGATGACGGACCTATGAACACATGGTCTTCAATTGTCGTATTCGTAGGCAGATAGGCGCCGCTCTGAATGCTGACATGGCTCCCGATTCGGCATTTGTTCTCCACAACTGCGTTAGTCCCGACCAGCACACTATCCCCCATCATTGTGTCCTCCCGTATCAGGATGTTATGCCCTGTCTGGAAATCATTCCCTATGGTAACCTTGCAGTATATAATCGAGTTGCTTCTTATAACTGCGTTTCTGCCAATAACCGCGCCTTTATGCTTGCTCTCATCCAGGCTTATTTTATTATCGCTAATTTCCCTGAGTACGTTCCGCGACGGATAACCTATGCATACGTTCTCGAGTATTATCGGGTTCTCACCTATCTTGCTGTTCCCATACAGCTTTGCAGTCTCGTGTATCATTTTTGTCATAACCTTGATCTGATTCTGCAAGACAGTCAAAATCTTCGATTTTGACAGGTCTCATATAACTTCCCCAGCCGCTCCGATATGTCCAGCCAATCATATTCAGCTACCGCATTAACAGAATTTTTACTCATCGTACAGTACAGCTCCTTGTTTCCAAGTAATTCCACTATTTTATCAGTTATGTTCTTTTCCGACAGTTCAACAGCAAACCCATTCTCACGCACCAACTCTGATGCGGCATTTCTCTTATGATTCGTCGTTATGACTGGCATCCCGCATGCCATTGCCTCAAGCACTGTTATTCCAAAGCCCTCCCTGGTAGAAGGGGAGACAAATATCCTTGATGACTTCATGTAGGATATTACATCTTCGTACCTGTCCATGAAGCCCATGAACTTTACCCTATTTTCTATGCCAAGCTGAACTGCCAGCTCTATAAGTCTGTTTTTTTCAGGTCCTTCACCTATTATGCCGCATGTTATTTCGCCATCTTCACCAACATTCTTGAGTGACCTTAGAAGCACGTCAACATTCTTGTCCTTTATGAGTCTGCCCACAAATAGAATGTCAAATCCTTCATCCGCTCCTAGGGTCCCGTCAATCAGGTGCATATCTATGCCGTTGGGCACAACCTCAATATCCACTTCCTTAACGCCTGCGCCCCGCAACTCCCTTCTGACTTTATCAGAGACGGCTATCACATGATTCGAGAGCTTGCAGACAATCCTCTCGATGATTTTTCCCATGATGCCTTTTCTTCCAAGGTAGTCATACCAGTAGTCCCCCCAGAATTCATGCCACGTTACTATCAGCGGCTCGCGCTTGATAAGCGATATAAATTTAGCCGAAAAACATGGGAAGTACGGGAACTGCTGGCAGTCAATAACATCAAATTTCAGCCTCATCATCGGTACTAGAAGTCGAAAAGAAAAGTAGACGCTCTCCCGGATGGTACGCCTTCCGGATTTCGTATATAACTTCTGCTTCGGGCACACGCCGTGCAGGGTTATCCCATTATGATTTATTACGTCGCTACCTTCCCACCACTTGACCCCAAACCAGTGCACATCGTGACCGTTATCAACCAATCTCCTCCCAACTTCATAAAGTCTTTTCTCAACGCCTCCCTTGACGTATGGATAAACTGCATCATATACAAACGCGATTATCATTATGCTCATTCTTCCTCTGCCATGTCCAGCAGCAGTATGCTTATGAATATCGCCGAGAATATGGTCTGGATTCCAAGTACCCCGAGAATCATTGCCATCAT
>JAUWIL010000107.1 GCA_030605385.1 Methanobacteriota archaeon | reverse complement strand
TGGTATTCTAATTTCTCTGCACAGCGCACTCCCATAAGAGCGGGGTTATCATCCTATATTGTTATCAAGTACCAGTAGAGTATCAGGCACTGTTGTCGATTGCCAATAGGTTATCAAGTACTACTAATAGTTATCAAGCACTGACTTTGTGAGTTCCCTGTGCTCATCTCTCATGCAGTATCTGTTATGCCCGTTGTTTATGTCGACGTGCAGTATCCCCATTCTGGCATTCATCAGACCTACCATTGATGCCATGCCCTTATACGTAACATCATATTTCTTGGTGAGCTGCTTATAAATCTCCTCGGTGGTGTATGAGTCGCCGCTTATAAATGTCTTAATGACCGCTTTGCGGATTCCTTTTTTGTCCTTCTTCAGATATGCCTGAAGTCTCATTCTTACGTCGACATCCGATCTCGCAGGCACGTTATTTCTCTCCATCTCCCCATTGTTCTCATTGTTGGTAGAAGCGAGCGATGTATATTATCGCAATGCTTATAAATCTACTCATGCTTGCAGAATACCGTTCCGCAACCGTATGAAGGCAAAGCTTTCAGACATCTCTCCGATGATTTATTCAATATTAATCGGTTATAATTGCAGGTGCTTTCATGGTAACCTCAAGGAAAACAGTCATAGTTACGTCCGATGGAGTCAGACTCTCTGGATTGTTGACATATCCCACCAGCACATCAAAAACCAAACTGCCCGGCATCTGCATATGCCATGGGATACCTCTGCAGCCGAGGTCGGAAGATGATAGGGGCTATCCGGCACTTGCTGAACGCTTCGCTTCGCACGGCTTCATCGTGCTGACATTCAACTTCCGCGGGACTGGCGAGAGCGGCGGAGAATTCGATTTCAGGCTGTGGAGCCTCGACCTCGAAGCGGCAATGGACCTCCTGCTGAGCCTGGAAAATGTTGATAGTTCAAGGGTCGCACTTGTCGGCTTCAGCGGCGGCGCAATGGTAAGCATATATAACTCAGCCTGCAACTCAAGGGCGTGCGCCATTGCTGCATGCGCCTGTCCGTCGGGCACGGAATCGTGGCCCGATTACGTTTTCGATGCAATGACAGAAATGGCAGCCAGCAGCGGCAGTCTTAAAGGGGCATGTCTGAAAAGCCCTGCTTTTCATACTGTTGTGAAATCAAGGATTTCACAAACATCTAGTAAAGACTTTGCCTCACGCTGGAGAGCGGCTTTTATCGAGATGGACCCGCTGCACTGGGTCGGCTCTATGTCTGGCATTCCCCTGCTGGTGGTGCACGGCGAGCGCGATAACCTTGTCAGTACAGAAAGTGCGAAACGCCTCTGTCAAAGTGCGGGTGATAACTGTAAATTTGCGCTGATAGATGACGGTGAGCACCGCCTGCGCACCAATGATGATGCAATGGAGCTTGTTATCAACTGGCTTGAAAAAAGGCTGCTGTTAGATCAGTGAGCGGTGAGTATAGCATCGGTCTAACGTTTTGCGGATAAAAGAAGTTCGCCGTAGGCGAATTTTGGGAAATCTTTGATTTCCCTTTTATCCGCTGTTAGGCGATGTTTGCCCATTTTAGAAGCTTAACGTGAAGGTGTTAATGTACCCTATATAAATGAAAACTCCATGGTGCAAAACATCCCGACCAATAAGACACTGGATGTGCTGACCTTGTAGTGGAGCCGCAATTACCACAGCCTGGACAACCACATTGTCAGGAAATAAAAGCCGCATAAGGTATTCATAGCATTGGACATTGGTAGACGATGGCGTATTAATTCTTACCAAGCCAACAGGATTGAGGTTGAGCTGTTTAACAATATCTTCACGCACAACGGTTCTTGTGGCTCCAGTATCAATCATTGCAGGTGTTTGTATGGGTGCAGGTATACTTTGACCACCTTGACGTAAAACATCCTCGATTATCGACCCCACCGCGAGCCTGACTTCGACGACGGGTCCCACTTCTTGCAGATTGGCTACTTGTGTAGTGAACGATGGCATCCTATATCCCCAACAAGTTTGAGGTAAAGTTTTGAGGAGTTTCTATCTCTACGATTTGCTTTACAAGGAAGGGCACATTTCCAAAATGTTCGTAGCCTTGACTAATTGCATCGATTGGTGTGTCAAAAGCATCAATAACTTGATCGTCTTTGATAAGTACAAACTTTCCTTCCGACTTGCCAATTAGCTCACTTTTTTGAGCCTCGTATATTTCAAGTTCTTTTTTAAGCATTTCTACCATGTTGGAATCCTCCTTTTTTCCATTACTTATTACATATTGATTATGCTATGATACATTATAAAAAGCAATCGTTGTTTAGGGCAAATTTCGCCTAACACCGATTAAACGCAGTTTTCATTCGTTTAACCACCTCATTTGGAATTAAAGCGAATGTTTTATATTTCGTCTAACCGCTAGATGTCTGCTATGGATTCTATCGCGAATCGGGAGATTAAAAAGCTTACGGCGCATGAAACATAGCATTGTAGGGTTTTTATCTGTCAAAACTGCTAAAAATGTGTAATAGATTCAGTTCAGGGCGCATAACGTGGCATAGTATGGCAGCCGCAGCAGCCACTCACTTTCTATTCCGCTTCCTCTGACTTCTTGGATTTCTTAAACGGTATCTGCTTTATTAGGACTATGTCCCCAACTGATGTTACCCAGCGGTAAGGTATAACGACTCCCTTGCCTCCTAATTCCTCTCCAAACATGTCTCTGTTTATGTTCCCTACTGCAAGTCCGGAGACCTTTCGCTCATTCACATCAATCGTGATGTCGTTTACCCGCCCTACGTATATTCCCTGATCCGTGAATACGTCCAATCCATTGAATGTAGTTAATTCCATCCTCATATCTTTCATCACACCCGCAACATGCAACCCTGAAACATGGTTCAAATCAGATAACACTAAGAGTAATATGGCTTACTCACTGAGAGTAATACAGCTTACTGGCATCTATATGGAAACTAAAGTAATATATAGCTTGTGGATGCTAAAACTATCTTCGGAAGTGGGTGCTGTTTGGTTGAAAAGACTATCGAGGAGATTAACGAACGCATCAGGGACGGCAGCGTCAATGTAGTGCCCGCAGACCGGATGGTCGAAATTGTAAGTGAACTTGGAGCTGAGGGTGCTGCCCGGGAGGTTGACGTCGTTACCACCGGCACATTCGGTGCAATGTGTTCATCGGGAGCATTTCTTAATTTAGGGCACTCGAATCCGCCGATCAAGATGCAGCGTCTGTGGCTGAACGATGTTGAAGCGTACGCCGGGATTGCTGCCGTTGACGCATATCTCGGAGCCACCCAGACATCCGATATTCGCGGAATGGAGTACGGCGGAGCGCATGTGATCGAGGGACTTGTATCCGGAGATGTTATCGATGTGCGCGCCACCTCTCATGGAACTGACTGCTATCCCCGCAGGAACCTCAACACGCGCCTGACTCTCGATGACCTGAATCAGGCGACCATGTGCAATCCGCGCAATGCGTACCAGCGCTATAATGTTGCAGTCAATTCCTCGGACCGCATAATCTACACATATATGGGCACGCTTCTACCGAACTACGGCAATGCTTCTTACTCGGGCGCAGGATGTCTGTCCCCACTCTGCAACGATCCCAACTACGAAACTATCGGCATGGGTACAAGAATCTTCCTGTGCGGCGCCCAGGGCTATATCATAGGCAGCGGCACGCAGCACGACCCGAAGAGCGGATTCGGCAATTTGATGGTAACGGGCAACCTCAAGGAGATGAGCCGTGAGTTTTTGAGGGCTGCCGTGTTCAATAAGTACGGCGTCACTCTCTATATCGGTATTGGCATACCTATACCGGTTCTCAACGAGCGCATTGCAGCCAATACCGGCGTTAGCGACGGGGAGATAACCACTGACGTGGTGGATTACAGTGCCCCCAGCAGAAACCGTCCTGTAATTCGCAAGGTATCATATGCCGATCTGCACAGCGGCACCATTGATGTCGGCAGAAAGGAGGTTAAAACCGCCTCTATGTCAAGTCTGTTCATGGCCAGACGCATTGCGGAAACCCTCAAGGAGAGCATTGAACGGGGAGAGTTCTTCCTGTCCAGGGCAGTTGACCACCTCTCCCTGTATACCGAGTTCAAGCCCATGAAGCAGACCGAAGGCATACCTCTTGTAAAGGATATCATGTTGAAGGATGTAAACACCCTTGGTGAGATGTCCACTATTGAAGATGCAGCCCGGGTTATTGTGGAAGGTGACTTTACCCACCTGCCCATTACTTCGGATGATGGTAAGACGGTGGTAGGCATGGTAACTGCATATGACGTATCAAAAGCCGTCGCTCATATCGGGGATACCAAGTACGAGATTCTGAACGACATTATGACCCGGCGGTTGGTTACCACAACCCCGGATGAGACGATCGATGTGGCTGCAAGGAAGATGGAGAAGTACAACGTATCGGCTCTGCCTGTCGTTGATGGAAATGGCAAAATTCTGGGGCTGGTGAGGAGCGATGATATAAGCAGTCACATCACCAGGGTGAAATATGAGGAGTATTGAGAATGTTCAGCGCAGTTCATCAGGAGTGTGATATGTAAGCATGACCAAAATTGCCGTAAACTTTGCATCTGCTGATGTTATTCAGAAACCAAACATGTCAGAGGTAATTATAGAAACAGGTGCCCTGCTGAATATCAACTGGGCGCACGTAACATCTTCAGGGGGCGAAATGGTCATAGACGTCCCTGATGACAAACTTGAAGATGTTGTAAAGAGCTTTGAGGAGCGCGGAGCCCACATTCAGGTACTTGAGCGTCTGGTTCTTAAAGATGATGAAAAGTGCATAAACTGCGGGGCATGCATATCCATGTGCCCTGTGGGAGTTTACTACTACGGCGATGACTGGAGTGTTAATGTCAAGGTCGGTGTATGTGTGCAGTGTGACCTCTGTGTGGTGCAGTGCCCCATGGGCGCCCTGGAACTGAAGCTGCAGGATTAACCTGTTCTAAATTTTATTCTGGTGGGATTCTGTTATTATCTCGTCATCTTCACCCGATATCAGCACAGTCAGAAGAATGTACCGGTTCAAGGAGACCATAGTCACGGTAGTGTCGGAAGAAGAACAATTTTTTGACGTGGTCTGGAATGCAATTCTCGAGGCGCGCCGTGAGCTTGAGCAGTACATTGCACGGGATGAATTTTTCAGGCTGACCATGGAGCCATACGGTATAAAGGAAGCCGTGCGCAGCAGTGCAATGTCCGGGCTGCCCACAGCAGTAACCCGCATGCTGAGTGCATCCGTCAAAGCGGGAGTGGGTCCAATGGCGGCGGTTGCAGGCACGCTCTCGTGGATCGGTGCCGAGGCGGCAGTAAACGACGGTGCGAAGCACATAATCGTGGATAACGGCGGAGACATAGCCATGAAGGTTGACCGCCCCACCGTCGTAGGCATCTATGCCGGCGGCTCACCCATAAGGGATCTCGCCTTCAGAATTCAGCCGCGAAAAAACATTGTAGGTGTGTGCACATCATCGGGCACTGTCGGTCCGTCCATAAGCCTCGGATTCGCTGATGCTGCAGTCGTAATATCCGAGGATGTGTCAATAGCCGATGCATGCGCAACGGCTCTCGGGAACGAAGTGCATGACTGTTCAAAGAAGAATGTAGAGGGGGCGTTTAGAGCAGTAGAGCGCGTGGCAGGCATTGAAGGTGCCATGATCATATGCGACGAATATATCGGCACATGGGGTAGTCTGCCTGAAATCGTGCAGGCAAAGATGGATTATGAGAAAATAACCAGGGCATGAAGAGCTGCACATGCCGAACGTAAACGACACGCCTGCTTCTGCCTGGCTGTCTGGATTCAGGGGATAAAACTCGACTGATAAACTGATGAATCATCTTTATATCCAATCGACCCGCATAACATACAATTCAATGGCAGAGATATCAAGAAAGCTGCGCGAGCGCCACATCCAGCTGCTAATACTGATAACCATTGCAGGAGCGCTTCTCCGCCTCTACCAGGTCGGCGCCGAGAGCTTCTGGTGGGATGAGGCCTGGACGGTTAATACGTGTTCCCAGTCATTTGCAGGTATGCTTGCCACGGTGTTAGGCGACGTACACACGCCCCTGTCCGTTAT
>JAUWIL010000007.1 GCA_030605385.1 Methanobacteriota archaeon | reverse complement strand
TACGCATCCGAGATTGCCGGAGGCGCTCTGAGGGTTAACCCCGACATCAATGTCGTGAACCTGACCACCAGGGTTTCACCTTACAATGTGCGCGAGGGTGCATTTCTTCTTGCCTCGATAGCACCGCTGTTTCCTGACAATACGGTGCATGTCGGCGTTGTTGACCCGGGTGTGGGAACATCGCGCAAGGGGCTGATAATCCAGACAAAGCGCGGCTATCTTGTCGGTCCCGATAACGGTCTGCTCATACCTTCAGCCCGCCGCATGGGCGGGGGCAAGGTATATGAGATAACATACACTCCCGAGAGCACGCCGTCCCCCACATTCCACGCACGGGACATATTCGCGCCGGTGGCGGTACAGCTGTGCAGCGGCAAGAGTCCGGAGGAACTTGGGAAGATATATAAGGATTTCGTCAATCTGGATGTCGAGGATTTCACCCTTGACGGAGACATACTGACATGCGAGGCAATACACATCGACCCATTTGGCAATGTTGTTACAAATGCCACCGTGAAAGCCATTAAAAAGCTTGTAGGGTACGGCGATAACGTTGCGCTGTCGGGCAAGATAATCCCCATTTCCAGAACGTATGGCGAGATATCGGAACATATGCCGCTTGCGGTTATGGGCAGCCACAACACGCTTGAACTGTCGGTGAACAAAGGAGATGCATCAAAAATGTTCTCGATCAGCACCGGGGACAGGATCGTGCTGAAGCTGTTGAAGAAGCTTGTCTAACCTGCGGTTTGAATGTTTGAATAAATATAATATATATCCTAACGATATACTCTGGTTGATTATTCTGACTGATTCAACTCCCAATATTTTCGACTGTGGTTAACATCATGCAGAACGAAGTTCCACTAGACAGGCGAAAGCAAAGCTTTCGTCAAGTGAACAAGGATAGAGCATTTTACGTGGGAAGGTTCCAGCCCTACCACACAGGACATCACAACCTGATCAAGGAGATTGCGGAGAGCGCAGGCGAGATCATCATTGGCATCGGGAGCGCCCAGGTAAGCCATGACCCCGACAACCCGTTCACCGCGGGCGAGAGAATGAGCATGATCACGCGCTCGCTCGTAAAAGACATTGATACCGTGTTCTATGTCATCCCGCTGGAAGATCTGCGGCGCAATGCGGTCTGGGCTCACCACGTAACATCAATGTCCCCGCCATTCAATGTGGTGTATTCAAACAATCCCTTGATAGCCCGATTGTTCCATGAGGCAGGATTCAGGGTTGAGCGCTCACCTCTTTTCCAGCGCTCCGAATACAGCGGCAGGGAGATACGGCGCAGGATGATTTCAGGCGAGGACTGGGAGAGTCTCGTTCCTGAAGAGACTGCCCGCGTGATCCACGAAGTGAAAGGCGTGGAGCGCATCCTTGAGCTGGCTGAGACCGATTATCTTGAGTAGGCTGCCGTTCATTGTTCGAGTATTTGCTTCATTCAGCCAATTTGCTGGTGGGCGGAAAACGCGCATGCTCCGGAATTCGCATCATGTCTTGCGGAATCGAAGATTCCGCGGGACTTGGCGGAGCGAAGCTCCGCCTGTCTCGCAAAATTGGGAATTTTGCAAGACAACCGAAAGCTATGCTTTCGTCATGTATGATTTTTTAGAGGGGGTATTTCATGATTCGCAAGTGCAGCAGTGGCGATTTTGATACAATCTACGCGATTGTCAACGAATCCGCCCGCGCATATAAAGGAGGCATTCCCGCCGACTGCTGGAAGGAGCCCTATATGTCCAGAGAAGAGCTGCGGCGCGAGATAGATGACGGAGTGGTATTCCGGGGGATTCAGTGAGGGGGGCGAGCTGGTGGGCGTAATGGGCATACAGCACATGTCAAACCCTGGGTTTGACTGTGCCGCGAAGGTTCCGCCTTCGCAGCACGTCAAAGACGTTGCGCTTATTCGGCATGCATACGTGCGCCCCGACAGGCAGGGACAGGGCATCGGAAGTGCGCTTCTGGCGCACCTCAGAGCGCAGACGGCGCGCCCCTTACTGGTGGGCATCTTGCAAAGTCAAAGACTTTGCGAGACTTGACGAACAGTAGTTCGTCTGTCTAGCGAACCTTTGGTTCGCAAGACATCTGGAAGCTTTGCTTCCAGAGATGCATGGAGGGATGCTGCGTGGGCGGTCTGGTTCTACGAAAAGCACGGATTTAAAATGGCATCAACAGAGGAGAAGGACAGGCTGCTGAGGGAATACTGGTCCATCTCTGAGCGCCAGATTGAAACTTCGGTGGTGCTGGCGGATGAGAGGTGGTTTTTGGGAGTGTAGGTTAATGAAGCGTGATGCTATTTGGCAGACAGAGACGAGCAGGAGATTGATACCCATAAGGTAATTTTGGAATCAGAATAGCCCAAACCACTACGACCCTATTCATCAAATCTTGCAGAACGTAGTTCTGCGAGACATCTGGAAGCGAAGCTTCCAGAGATGTCGCGACTCCTTCCTTCACCGCCTGACTTACAATACGTATCTCCTTTCTTCTTTCCTCAAATTCTTCAGGGGTATAACATAAAAAGTCTACAGGATAATCCATTGTCCACTCCAGATAAAGATTCAGCGGTCTTTTAAGAGGGCTTTTATCCACGAATTCATCACTGACCACTATCAGGTCTACATCGCTATCCTCATCTCCCCCTCCAGTCACCTGAGAGCCAAATAATATCATCGTGCTTACACCATATTTTTGGTGCATCTTCTCTTTAAATTCCCTCAGCGCTAGGATGAGGTCAGATTCTTTTTCACCCACTTCAGCACCTCCTTTGCACCCTCAAACAAATGAAAACGTCGTTATGGGAATGTAGATTACATCGCCTTTTAATGCTATTTTTTCTGTGGCGGTTGAGATTACAATTCCATATTTTGATCCATATTTCACGATGGCATTTTTAATCTGAGTTTCACCCTTTTTTCCAACACCAACCTCAACAGGTATTATATTCTCTTCTACTGGGCCCCGAAGCAGGAAGTCAACTCCCCCTTTTTCTGCGTCATAAAATATCCCTGAAGGCATGCCCACTGTTTCTTTCATTCTGAGGAAATATGAAGCAACGAGGTTCTCTGCCAAAACTCCCAGTATTCCTCTGTCCCTCATGTCATATGTGCCGAGTTTGAATCTTATGCCTGCACTTATTGAGGGCGACAAGAAATAATATTTCCACGGCTTTCTTACAACCTTTCCTGCCCCCCCATATGGTTTTATACTGAAAATCAAGTGGGTTTTTTCCAGTACATCCAGTACACTCCTAATCAAAGTTGGCGAGGTCTTCAATCTTGCCGCAAGTTTTGCATCAGAAGTTCCACCCGGTTTCTGCAATGCCAGAAAAGTAAGAACTCTTGAAATGGTATTTCTCGTCTCAGTATTAAAGGACTGTAGGGAGAATACATCTTTTTCTATCACCCTGTCAACCATACTGAATATTCTTTCGTATACCTCTATCTGGCTCGCATGCAATCCAAACGGAAATCCCCTGCAGCATATAAAATCCTCCCATTCCTTTTCAATCGGCCTGGTCATTTTCAGCATCTTTTTTCTCATTTCATTTTCATTTCTGGATGCATAATGTAAAGATGCATCATCGCCCTTGAAAATTAACTCCCTTAAAGTCTCAGCCATGCCGCCTGGCGGGAAGAGGTTGTACTTTAATAGGATATATTCTGAAAAATCCATCGGAAAAACACTTTCTTTCTTTACCCTCCTTGCAGCATCCACGTTCATCTCCAAACTCAGCGCAGAAGAGCCGGTAAATATCAAGAAGATTTTCTTACTTTGATCATACATGATTTTACCCGTCTGCGACCATTCCCGATCATAGTGCGCCTCATCAATCAAAACAAATAATTTCATATCCAGATTTATAGGGGTGGTCTGATGCACTTCACCGATGAAAACATCGATTGCATCAATTATTCTGGCACCCAGATATACTTTTAATTCATCAGCAGGAAGATAGAGGATCCTATCCTGCTCTATTCCTTTACTATTTCTCAAATATTCATATATCTGAAAGAGGATCGTTGTCTTACCTACACCCCTTAGACCCGGCATTACCACGAATCTATTCCCAATATCCTCATGTTTTTCACCTACCAGAAAATCATCAACATACCTTCTGATTCTGGGATAGACTCTTCTGTATTTAAGCGGGCTGCCATCCATACAAGTGTAACTTTGCGCTAATTTTGGGGTCTCTGCAAGCTTTGAAAAAACGTATTTTAGCAGCGCTTCTCTATCAAGCATGTTGTATGCTTTTTCTGCCATTTCTTGCAAAGCTCCTCTTCGCTAACAAGTTTCAGACTGTTATTTGTTTGGTGCACATATTTATACTTTTTTATGTACAAGCCTTTATAAGCTCTTATACATTTACATGTATAAACATCTTTTTACATTTTCACAATTATGCACTCTACGGCTATTAGAATCTGCACCTCAGAGCGCAGACCAGACTCCAAAATATCCTGCGAAATCAGAGATTTCGCATGTCCTGCTGGACAGTCAAAAGGCAGTATCGTCCAAAAGTATGATGACCTCTTTCGTTGTGAGCACGATAATCTCTGACTGTTTCTTAAGCAGTTTGTCATTGGACCACAGCGGAGCATTTTGATGCAGCGCCAGATGGGGGTGACGGTGCTGCTGTCATTCATTCGCCCCTCTCTTTATAGGGTTAACGATCCAAAACGTTCCTCATTTGATTTTTAGTGAAGTGTTCTTCTAAAATAGAAATAGCTAATGCAGTCTCAGGAACTTCTATTGTAGATTTTTAGGTATAAAAAAAGATAGAATTTGAGGTATAGATTTAGATAGAAAATTATATATAACATGTATCCTATAGCCATGAAATATGGCCAATGGACAAGTTACAACCCTAACAAAGGCTAACAATTCTAGTGCATCCCTTAGAACTACAGTCCCGGCGGGAATCATCAAACAACTCGAGCTGGGGGAGGGAGATAGTATATCCTGGAAACTAGAGGCTCGCAATGATGACTTGGTCCTCGTAGTTGTGCCCGTGGATAGGTGATAGTGTGAAAGATGGTATAGGCAATGGTTTAGGTAATTCCATAGGAAATAATAGGGTGGGGGGTATGGATGGTATTACTTTCACTCCGCGCTTGCCAAAGTTATAGGTAGGTAAATGATGAACAAAAAAGCAATGGAAAGCAGTGCTGAACAATTAATCGTTTATCCCCATAGGGATGAATTGGAGATTAAAACATATTTCTCCGAAGGGAACAGTGCAACTTTGTACCTTGGAGATTGTCTAGATTTTATGCAACAAATACCAGACAGATCCATCCAACTAATAGTAACATCACCTCCATATAACTTAGGAAAAGAGTACGAGAAAAAACTTGACATCGAAGACTATGTTCTACAGCAAAGACAAGTGATCGATGAGTGTGTAAGAATCCTCAAGGACGAAGGTAGTATCTGTTGGGAGGTTGGAAACTATGTGGATAACGGCGAGATAATCCCCCTGGACATATTGCTTTATGATTGCTTTAGAAGTAATGGCTTAACACTTAGAAACCGTATTGTCTGGCACTTCGGTCATGGACTTCATTGTTCAAAGCGTTTTTCCGGTCGATATGAAACCATACTTTGGTTTACAAAAAGCGATGACTATGTTTTTAATCTGGATGCAATCCGAATCCCCCAAAAGTATCCTAAGAAAAAACATTTCAAAGGACCAAATGTAGGAAAATATTCCTGTAACCCTAATGGCAAAAATCCATCAGATGTTTGGGATATCCCTAACGTAAAAAGTAATCATGTAGAAAAAACGTGTCACCCTTGCCAATTTCCTGTCGCACTTGTACAAAGATTAGTTCTTGCACTTTCAAATGATCAAGACCTCGTTTTTGATCCATTCCTGGGAGTGAGTTCAACTGCCGTGGCCGGAATGATAAATAACAGAAGAGTTGCTGGATCAGAAATTATTCAGAAATATTATGATATTGCCTGTGAACGAGTTAAACTTGCCTACGAGGGTAGATTAAAATTTCGTCCTGATAAACCTATTTATGAACCAAAAGATAATCTACCATTAGCAAGAAATATTTTTATCTCAGAAAATGAGGAACGAATATGAAAATAATCGAGAAATACTCTCACCTAAATGGCGAAGAATATCTTATAGTTCACCATAGGAAGGTTTACACAGAGATAATAGACGTAATCCAGTCTGTTGATGCTGATAAACTCAGAACAAAAGTCAGTGAAGAAAAGACGATGGAAGGTAAGCTGTTGTACAATCCAGGTGAATTAAACCGTGAGTTTAAACGTCTTTTTAAGGAAAGAAATTGGAAGGACGTACGTTACTCATACTATGTTACAACAGATTACTCGATTATGCAGGAACTAATTACTCTGCCTTTAGAAGAGCAAAAGGAGCTTCTAATCGAGAAAGGGGTTGACTCCCCCATTCATTCCTATAAACAGACAGATTTTGTCAAAGAAAATATTGCAATAGAAGTTCAGTTTGGTAAGTATGCATTTGTGGCTTATGATCTGTTTGTAAAACATCTGCTTTTCTACAGTGGTGGCGTAATAAATGTTGGAATAGAGATTCTGCCAATGAAGTCCATGCAATCCGAAATGTCAACAGGAATTGCATATTATGAAGGAGAAGTTTACAACGTACTGAGACACGGTAGGAATAATCCACCAGTACCATTGCTCATAATAGGAATAGCGCCATGAGTAATGATAGGAGAACAGCCGTGCAACCCCATAGGGTGTGGTTTTTCTCTCAGGTAGCTACTTTTCTAGGCATCACCACCCCCATTGCCCATACTCTCTGTTGTATGGCAGAACTTCTTATGTAGGCCAGGTATAGAACACCCTATTAAAACTCAAAGCTCGCTAATCTGTATGATACTCCGGGAGACAATGCTTACAACCGTCATATCCTTCATTCTTGATGAGCAAATCCACTTCACCTTCTGTGTATACATCTTTTTTGTGCTCTGGTTTTATTTTATCAAGTTCACATAGAGCTCTTTTATCGGAAGAGATATTCGCCTCAAGATCATGTATTTCCTTAGTGTTCGTATTAGCCAGATATCTTGCCATTTATTCACCTCCTTTAATTACTTCCCTATGTTTGAATTAACTGAGTTTAAGTATCAACAGCATCTCCAGAAGCTTCATTTGTTTTTAACCAACTTAAAATTTCATTTAAAAACCTTAATTCTTCAATTGTAACCCTACCACGTTCAGCATGAGCTACTTTTCTCCGAATTCTGTTAAGTTCGTCCATCCACGACATTCGATTCTCTTTCCTTCCTTTTCCTCTTGAACATTTCTCACCGAATAATTTCCAATTGCTCAATATAACTTGCTTATAATGAATTAAATCAAAACTTTCCTCGAATGCGGGTCGCGCAGGGTCGTCCTCTCTTCTTTGTGCTACTTTCTGCCGGATAGTCCTTGGAACACCTTCTGCCCACCAACCCGTTTCATCTTCACCAAACTCTTTTTTCAAGGTAGATATTACATCCTTTGCAATAATTAATTGAATGTCTGGAACAATTATTCTCGCATTTTCATTACTCTCTGATCTTCTCTCTTCAAGATAGTTCTCTAAACCAGCGTTTGTGAAATCTTGAAATTCGTTGTGGATTTGTTCCATAATTCCATAAGCACAATCTGTGTACCCACCGATACCATATTTCTTCCTGTAATTTTGTATAACGTCTGGAGAAGCCGTTTTAAAGTGTTCAACTACAGGGCGAGCATAAACACGGATTTCTTCCATAAGATCTTCGGTTTTCATGTCGATAGACTTCAGAGTCGCCTGTTCTAGAGCTTTTTTATCTAGATGATCTATTATTGCTTTTAAGACATAGATGAGAGCAGTTACCCCTCCATTGGTGCAAAGATAACCCCCCGGTGCAGAGCCTGATTCCCAATGATCTGGCATTGCTTCTTCGAACATTTTGAAATAACTAGAAAATAGATTTTTGGCCCTATTCAATGAAGGCCCCATATATTCTCCATTTTCTTCCCAATAAAGTGGTCCTGGCATGATATTGTCTGAACCTTTGCGAACATTTCCTAACAATTGAGTTTTTTTCAATGCTGCTGTAAGAGTCGCAATTGTTAGGGGGCTTCCATAATCTTGTTTCATCTCGCTAGCAGATATTCTTCCATAAATAGGAGATCCTAATTCTTTTCCTAGTTCGGAGAATATTTTCGAGGTGAGTGCTTGTAGCCTTTCGTTTGCTTTGTCTGAACCCCATTTCGTGTCAGCCACTAAATCTTCTAGAAGATTTCTCCTTACCCTTTTTTGTTTCGAGTTTATGTCGACAAATAAATCCGCCTGAGTTATTTCGTCTAAATTTTCAAACGTAATTACCGGTATAGTGGCTTTGTCTGCATACTCGGTGTCCGTAAATCCATATAACCGATGTTGGCCATCAATGATAAACGCAGATTTGTACTTAGCAGGTAAATGAAGAAGCCCTAGAACAGCTTTTGTACCTTCCTCTTCATCGTCCTTTTCTGTAAGATGGTCAAATCTCAGACCACCTTTCCCTGAATCTAGATTTAACACCAAGCTATTTGGGAACAAACCTCCATCTTCTATATATTTTCGTATATCCTTTAACCTCCTTTTATCCAACATTCTTTGATATGTAATCAATGTTTTTTCATCATTTCCTTTAAGACGGTGACAAACATATGCAATTTTCAAAAGTTTTGATGGCTCAATATTAAATGCATAAAAGTGCACATCACCCATTCTGCCTTTAATAGCAGGAACAGTTAGCTTAAGGCTAGGAATATTTTTGTGTTTGAATATTTCTGCTAATAATTGATACTTAGCTGATATTCCAATATGCTTTGTTAATTCCGAATAATAAGTTATATCCTGTTCGCGCATAACAGATATACTATAATTTTCTGCCCTTTCCAGATCTGGCCCACTCCAAATAATATTTTTTGTAGCAAATATCCAACCCAGTTTAATTTTTCTCCCATACTGTTTGTAGATAACTTTTCTAATATCTTCACGAATTGCAACAATTTCGGCCATATCTTTTTGGAAGTCTTTTTTTATAGGCTTTTCAGCTGTTTTACATTCAATTATCAAAACTGTTTCATCATCCTTGGCGAAGACATCAATCTGTTTACCAGGACTTTTACTATCTTTTAGAACTTTTATTCTAAATTGTCTGTCCCTATTCATTTCGTTAAATCCAATCTTTGAAAAAAGACACCAAACCTCATCTTCAAACGCTTCATCTATTGGCTTTGGTTTTGAAAGTCGAATACTTTTTTTATTGCGCCTATAGATACCCCAACCATCATCGAGGTATTCTTCCTCCTTCCCCATTGGTACGGATTCAAAAATGAATGCTGGTTTTCTCCCCCTATAAATTGATTCAAGTTCAGAACCAGAAACAAGACCCTCAATAAAATTTTCTGCTGTCATCAGCATACCTCCACATTGCTATTCATTATATTTTCTTTTGGTATTTTATATGAAGTAATGATAGCCTCATCTACGCGTCCTCTCTTAGATGTTATTCCACTAATAGTACTCACCCTACTCACCTTATATTTATAGAATGTACCGTACAAACCCATAACATCTTTATCCGTAGCATTACTTATCATAATCTTAACTCCTCTTTTTTTCAAATCTATAGAAAGCTCTGATAGTCTTTCTTGGTCTTTCCAAGAGAAGACCCTCTCATTATATTGACGAAAACCATTATTGTCGTGCTTTACAGTGAAGGGTGGATCGAAATATACGAAATCATCTCTATTTGGATATTCAACTGCTTTTTCAAAATCAGTGGCAATTATTTTTACCTCCTTCAAAATATTACTAGCAGCTATTATTCTAGCAGATGGACATATAACAGGTTCTTTGGCAAATTTACCAAAAGGTACATTGAATTTGCCGTTTTTATTAACACGATAGAGGCCATTCCAACATGTTCTATTTAAATAGATGAATCTTATGGCCCTTTCTAAGTCATTTTTTGGTGTTTTATCCCTCATATTACGATAAAACTTTTTATTATATGTAAGCTTAGACAGGGGACTAATTATCTCTTCAGGATGGAGAGCAACCTGTTGGTAACAATTAATAAGCTCTTCGTTGGTATCTGATATAGTCGATTTGTTACCCTTTGGGGATATGGCAAAAAAAAGAGCGCCCCCACCAAAAAAAGGCTCATAATAATGCTTTACCCTTTTAGGAAGTAGTGCAATAACTTTTGGTAGTAATGCGCTCTTTCCCCCCGCCCATCTTAAGAACGGGCTTGCTTTTGGTTTATATGCTGGAAATTCGGCTAAATTAAATGCGTATTCTCTTTCCAATTTAATCAACCTATTCTTGCATTATAAGTTTAGCATATATAAGTAATGCTGATAGAATGCGTGGCTCGAAATTTCATATAACTCCGCTATTTTCGCTGAATTTATTTTTTTGTTGCGCATGTGAAGCGTAATCAAAATGTTTATGTCTCATTAGTACATTATAATGTACTGGTGAGATATTCATGGGATATATTCGCTATAAACTATCGGATGAAACAGAGGCGATTCTTGAAGAGGTGTGTGATAAACTGGGGATGAAAAAATCAGAGATCTCGAGAATCGCTTTGATGGAATACCTAAAGTCGCTTTCAGTAGTCAGCCAAAAAGTGAAAGAGATCCAGGAAGAATAGAGCAAGGGAGACAATAATATTGAATGTAAGAGAGTTGATAAATAAGCTAGAAAAAAGGGGCGAAAAACCATGGTTAAGATAGACAAGGAAATGTGCAGAAAACTGAACGACATCGGAATACCTGCGGAGTGGGATGATATTCTTGATTCGTGTTCTATGGATTTAAGCGGGAGCAACCTAACCGCCAGTACATTCAAAAGAACAGACCTGACCAACTGCGACTTCTTGGGAGCGGAAATGGACGGGGTGAGGCTGGAGAGAGCCAACATAGGTGGAAGCGGTATGGAGAGAGCCAACATGATAGGAAACGACCTGACAGGAGTTGACCTTAGAATGGCAGTGATACCACCACAAGTCCTGTTAGGCGCCTGTAAGGAAGAGTATTGCTACCACTCATACACAGAAGAGGACATAGAATACTTGAAAAAAGAGATGGAATAGGTGAGAGTGTGCTAAAAATCTGTAAAAAAATGCGGGGAAGAACTGATAGAGGTAACCAATCCACCCAAAGAGATGGATATATACGTATGTCCAGGTTGTGGTACAGCAGAATACTATGAGTACAGGGAGGTACCAGCTTAAGAGGTAATGGCATTGAATGTAGAAGAGCTGATAAGTAAGCTGGAAAAGATTGGCGATAAGAAACGGGAGATTTTGGTGAGCCAGGATAGAGAGGGCAATCAATTTAAGGAGATAGGAGACGTCTTTGAGGTTGAGAATTATTATGTAATATGGCCCTATGACTAGGATGATACAAATGACGCCTGAAGAAACGGAAGAAGATAAGTCAACCTACCCAAAAATGCAGGAAATCACCCATCAAGATTACCTGAAATTCAGGAAATCCCACCCCACCGTAACCATAGAAAAGACCAAAGCGGAGCGCTCCCAGAGAAGCATGATGTTAGCAGACTCGCGCCGGATGATTTTAAGCCTGAAACCACAACAATATGGAGTTTTCCAGATAGAGGAGATTGGGCAACCCATAAAGGAAATTATCGTGGTAACTGGTCTCCATACATCCCTCGCAATGTAATCCTCCGGTATTCGGAAAAGAATGAACTTATCCTCGACCAGATGATCGGATCAGGGACCACTCTTGTAGAGTGTAAACTGTTGCAGCGCAGTGCAATAGGTGTTGACATAAATCCAGATGCCGTAATGGTTGCAAGAAACAGGTTAGGTTTTTCGTATCGTCCACTCGATGAAGATTACAAAAAGCCGGAAATCAAGACATATGTTGGGGACGCAAGGAATCTAAATCTAATAAAAAATGAAAGCATAGATCTGATTGTCACTCACCCTCCATATGCTGGGATAATATCCTACAGCAAAAATAGAATAGGGGAGGACTTATCCTCTCTAAAGGTTCCTGAGTTTGTCGGGGAAATGGAAAAGGTCGCAGATGAAAGTTTTAGAGTTCTAAAACCAGGAAAGCACCTCGCAATCTTAATGGGAGATACCAGAAAGCATAAGCACTACATTCCAATTAGTGCCAGAATTCTAGAAGTGTTTTTAAAATCTGGTTTCATATTGCGAGAAGACATAATAAAAGGTCAATGGAAAACAAAATCGACCAGAGAAAAGTGGAGCGGCAGTAAATACGATTTTCTGTTAATAGCCCATGAACACCTTTTTATCTTTAGAAAACCGGGGAAAGATGAGAGAACCACAAAATTCAAGAATAGTATGTGTTGGTGAAGTCCAGAATTCGCGAGTTGAATCGCTCTGCAGATACCGGAAAGCTCGCTGACGTATCAATGTATGCGCTCTTGATATCTTCACTCGGCTCCACGAGCTTGAGCTTTCCCCCGATAGAGGTTGTTAAAAATTCCGCCTCCCAGCTTAGGGTAGTTTTCCAGCGCCCTGATGCAAAAAGCGTTTCATGGGAAATTGATTATATGACCTGCTTTTTACCCCTACGGATTTGAATAATAACCAAAATCTTATCAATATGTAGGGATAATACTACAATCATGCCAGCCATCAGAAAAAAGACAATCGGAAAAGAGCAGTACTACTACCTTGAGCACAGCTACCGTGAGGGCGCCAGGGTATGCAAGAAAGAGAAATACCTTGGAAAAACACTGCCCGGAAACATTGAAGAACTGAAGCGGCAGCTTCGGACCGAAGTCTACGGCGAACGGTGGTTTGACAAGTTCGACCGGATACGCGCGCAATTCCAGAAAGATGAACAAAATACCCCTCCAACTGCAAGGAAAAAGGAACTGGAAACATTCGCCATCAGGTTTACCTATGACACCAACCGCATCGAAGGCTCGACCCTCTCACTCAGGGAAACGGCAGAGCTTCTGGAAAAAGGCATAACCCCTGCTGCCAGACCCCTGAGCGACGTAAAAGAGGCTGAAGCCCACAGGAATACATTCTACGAAATGCTGGATTATAAAAAAGACCTATCCCTGAATGCCGTATTGTATTTCCACAAAAAACTGTTCGAGGACACAAAAGGTGACATTGCCGGAACTATCAGGTCACATCAGGTGACCATCTCCGGAAGCAAGTTCATTCCCCCGTTCCCGGCAGAGATACACCCGATGCTTATGGATTTTTTCAAATGGTACAATAAGAGCAAGAATGCCCTGCACCCCTTGGAGCTGGCAGCCCTCGTCCATCTCAAACTCGTAACAATTCACCCCTTTGTCGACGGCAACGGAAGAATCAGCAGACTCTTGATGAACCTCGTGATATACAGACACGGCTACCCAATGCTCAACATCCCATATGAAAAAAGGGCAGGGTATTACAATGCCCTGGAGAGGTCTCAAATCAAACAGGACGATACCATATTTTTACAATGGTTTTTCAGAAGATACATGAAAGAGTACGAAAATCATCTAAAATAAAAATATTCAAACGGCGAATCTAAATGTTGGACGCATGTACAAAACGTTGCGCGTTTTATACTGTCGCAGAACTTCGTTCTGCAAACAGAATCCAAAATCAAAAATAAAAGCGCCCTTTCTTGCGCCCCCCACATACCCATCAATGCTTCAGCAGCGCCTTCGTTTTCTTCCTGAAGTCAGCCACCTTTCCGCTGTTCAGCCTCTCGATGAAATCGAGGACCATTGAATTGAAGCGCTCTGCGGTTTCAATCAACTCCTGCACTTCCAGCCTGCTGATGGCAAAATCCACATAGTACTGCTTATCGATCCTCTCTTTTTTGGCGCGGGTCAGGTCCGAATTGTCGATGCCAAATATCTCTTCCAGAAGGATTGCCGCAGCAGTATGATTATCGCATCTTATACCCGTCCTGAAAAACAGCGCAATGACCATGTAATACATGCTGTAGTATGCCATAGAGACCGTTTCTTCCAGCCTGCCGTTATCCAGAAGGAGTTTTGCAGATGCTAAAAAGCTGTCTGACTTATCAATGTACGCGCCCTTGATCTCTTCACTTGGCTCAACGAGCTTGAGTTTTCCCCCGCGATGGAGGTTGTTAAAAAACTCCTTTCCCTTCATACCACTCCACCAGCCATACTTCCTTTCATACCACTCCACCAGCCATACTTCCTTTCATACCACTCCACCAGCCATATTCATTAGAACTATTTGGCGATAATTTGGCGATAAAGGTCATTGAAAAACTTCCATCCTTTCATAGTATAATTCTGCCCCTTTGATTATCACGTGGTTCTTTTCAATCTCCTTTATTAGAGGCGCCGAGCGGTCACAGCTGCCGATCTTGACGCTCAGTTTTGAGTGCAGGCGCTCCAATTCCTGCTTTATTTCCCTGTTCTTTGTCTCTACAAAGATGTCTATGTCGCTGTTCCTGTCTGCCGCACCCCTGGCATGGCTCCCGAAAAGAACTGCAAGCTGCACTGCCTTGTTTTCCTGGATGCTGGTTATTATGCCTCTCAGCTCAGGGTATTTCTCCAGCGCCCTGCTCAGCTTGTAGTGCTCTGCCATGAGCGCGCAGTTTCTTGCCTCTGCGCTTTTCTTAATAAAATAGACCTTGTTCCTCCCCTCCACCCTGAAGTCAAGCACATTCTCTGTTGTAAGCTCCCTGAGTCTCCTTGCCGTGGTCATGTGGTTGGTATTCAAACGCTCTGCAAGCGCCCTGGCATGCATATCTCCCTTCAGGAGAATGTCTGCAAGCTCATAAGATATATTTTGTTTCACATGTAACATATTTGTTACATAGTTTATAAACTTACTGCCTGAGCAAGCTAAACGAACAGCATTTTGATGCGCCTATTTACAAAATTGCTTGCAGAACGCTCAGCCTTTAAAGACGGGGATGAATGCAGCACATCATCAAGCAATTTTGTAAACGCTACAAACTTTAGTTTGTAGTAGTTTACTCATCCACTCATCTATCACACCACTTTAATTGCAATCGCATGCATAATTTTTCATCCCCCCAACTTCATAACAAAAAACATTTTACCAGAATCCCATGTTCGAGATGCGGGGGGATAGTTCAATTCATCAACCCCCACTTCATAACAAAAAACATTTTACCAGCGCCCCCAATATCCTGCACTCAAGAGACGACCGGAGAGATATTCAAATGAAGAACAGCCCCGCCAATAAAACTGATCTTTCACCATTCTTCGAGCCGCGCAGCATGGCAGTAATCGGCTCCATAGGCAGGAGCGGCGCATGGTTCGGCGGCAGGGTGCTGATGAAGAATGCGCGCGCCTGCGGCTATTCTGGCGAGATATACCTTGTTAATCCTTCCTACGGCGAGGTTGACGGCATGCCCGTCCATCCGAGCGTCAAGGATGTGCCCGGGGTCGTGGATCTGGCGGTTATAATGACTCATGCCCGCGTTGTTCCATTGGTGCTCGGCGAGTGCGCAGAGAAAGGTATAAAAAGCGCCATCGTTGTGGCGGACGGCTTCAGAGAGGCAGGTGAGGAGGGGGAGCGCCTCCAGAATGAGGTCAAGGAGATCGCAGAGCGCAGCGGCATCAGGATCATCGGACCAAACACCCTCGGCGTCATGGATACGGACTCGGGTCTGATGACCAACCCTTTTATCGGCATCGGCGCAGTCGAGAAGGGGGATATTGCAATCGGCTCCCAGACCGGCGTGATAGGGCCGCAGGCGCTTCCTTACAGGGACTGGGGATGCAGGATCAGCAAGATATGTGATTTCGGCAACAAGTGCGATGTAGATGAAACCGATCTTGTTGAATATCTCGCGGATGATGCGCAGACAGAAGTGATCGCCCTGCATCTTGAGGATATAAGGGATGGACAGCGGTTCATAAAGACCGTAAAAAAGGCTGCGCGCAGCAAGCCCATACTTGTTCTCAAAACGGGGAGGAGCAGGGAAGGGGCAAGGGCGGTAGTATCGCACACGGGTTCGCTGGCAGGTGAGGAGGTAATCTATGATTCTGCATTCAAACAGGCAGGCATAATACGCGTTGACACGCTTAACGAGCTGCTGGGATTTGCAAAAGCATTCTCGTACCAGCCGCTTCCAGAGGGAAACAGGCTGGGCATAGTTACGCCTACCGGAGGTATGGGGGTGGCTGCAATAGATACCTCGGTGGAGTGCGGGCTTACCGTTCCGGAACCATCGCATGAAACAAACAAAAAGCTGGCTGAGATTCATCCAATGCTCGGCGGCAACCCCTGTGACATAGACCCTGCGGCAAATGCTCTCGGGTATTTCCCGTACACTGAGACGATTGAAGCCCTGCTGAATGACGAGAATGTCGATTGCCTCGTATCAGGCTGCTGGACGCACATCCCTGCAGATTTCTACATAAAAGCTCTGGACGAAATAAAAAAACCGGAACGCAAGCCTATAACATTCTGGCTGTACGGTCCGAGCATAATCGAAACAGATCGACTCCGCACAGAGCTTGAAAACCACGGTTATCCTGCTTATATCGACATAGAGGATGCCGTCAGGGTACTGGGTGCCATGTACAGATACAGCAAAATAAAGGAACGGCTGCAGGGTGAAGTTGGCTGAAGGCATGCTCGGCAACACTTACGCAAAAAACGTCGTCTCAAAACGATTCTCATCAGCGCTCATGCAAAAACCCCTTGCTGTGGCATGTGCCACAACTTTAATGGGGTCTTGCAACCATGCCTCAGCGGCACTCATGCAAAAACCCCCATGCCTCATCAGCGCTCATGCAAAAACCCCCATGCCTCATCAGCGCTCACGCAAAGAACGTCTTTGCAACGTCATTGTAGAGGTCCATGTCAACCGTCTTCAGTTCCTTGACCGCTTCTTCAAGGTCAACCGGTACTATTTTCGTACCTCTCAGCGCAGTCATCTTGCCAAAATCTCCGTTCTTTATCAGCTCCACCGCAGCCACGCCGAACCGTGTCGCAAGCACCCGGTCTGCCGCCGTCGGCGTGCCCCCCCTCTGAAGATGCCCGAGCACTACTGACCTTGTCTCAGCGCCTGTCCGCCTCTCGATCTCCTTCTCAAGTACGCTGCCTATGCCGCCCAACAGCACGTGCCCGAACTCATCCTCCTCTGCGTCTTTGAGCATAAGTTTGCTGCTGTCCTTCGGCTGCGCACCCTCGGAACCAGCCACGATGGCAAAGTTCTTTCCATTCTCGTAGCGCCTCTTAACGATCTCGCACACCTCTTCAATGTCAAAAGGCACCTCCGGTATGAGTATCACATCCGCGCCGCCTGCTATGCCCGCCATGGTGGCGATCCAGCCCGCGTGCCGCCCCATGATCTCCACGACTATGGTGCGGTCATGCGATTCTGCGGTGGTGTGCAGCCTGTCTATTGCCTCCGTGGCTATCGACAGCGCAGTATCGAAGCCGAAAGTATAATCAGTTCCAGAAAGGTCGTTGTCTATGGTCTTGGGTACTCCCACAACAGGCACTCCCATCCCATGCAGCCTGTTCGCGACTCCAAGGGTGTCCTCTCCACCTATTGCGACAAGGGCGTCAAGCCCGAGTTTCCTGATGTTCTCCAGTACCTTTTCCACGTTCTTTTCATCCTTGAACGGATTGGTGCGCGATGTGCCGAGTATGGTGCCGCCTCTGGGAAGTATGCCAGAGACCGAATCCAGTGTAAGCTGTCCGGCATCTCCTTCTATCAGCCCCTTCCACCCCTTCTTTATGCCGACAACAGCCCAGCCGTATTTATACGACTTTCTCACGACTGCGCGTATCACCGCATTCAATCCGGGGCAGTCTCCTCCGCCCGTCAATACACCGATTTTCATAACATGTACCCTCTCCCGCAAGTCCTCTCATTCACCTGCCCGAATCCGATTCTCCTCACGCCTTTCCGCTGGACCCTAACAGCTTCATCTTGTACTTGACCACATCGTTAATTGCATCCCTTGCAGGACCTAGTATCTTTCTCGGGTCGAAGACCTCAGGGTTTTCTGCAAGGACTTCCCGTACCGCCGCGGTCAGTGAAAGTCTCAGATCGGTGTCTATGTTGACCTTGCATACGCCTAACCCTATTGCTCTTTTCACCTGCTCCTCGGGCACGCCCTTGGCTCCGGGCAGTTTGGCGCCGTATTTCGATGCCTTTTCCGTTATATATTCGGGTACGCTGGATGCACCGTGCAGCACCAGGGGCACGCCGGTGAGCCTCTTCGTCTCTGCCAGCCTGTCAAAGTCCAGCTCTGGTTTCCCCTTGAACTTGAATGCCCCATGTGAGGTACCGACCGCGGGTGCAAGTGAGTTTACCTCTGTCTCCATGACGAAGCGCTCTGCCTCTTTGGGATTGACCAGTATCGCATCCCTCTCGGCAACGCTTACATTGTCCTCGACACCTTTCAGCCTGCCAAGTTCTGCCTCGACCGATACCCCGGCGGGATGCGCAATATCCACAACTTTTCTGGTCTCGGCTATATTCTCCTCTAACGGCATTGCAGAAGCATCTATCATAACTGATGTAAAGCCGTATTCTATACACTTCTTTATCATGTCAATATCCTTCCCATGATCAAGGTGCAGCGCCATTGGTACATCGCTTTTCTCTGCCGCCGTATATGCCATTGATTTTATGTATTCAATTCCCGCGTACTTTATGGCGCCCTCGGTTGCCGCGATAATGACCGGAGATCTTTCCCCCTCCGCCGCTGTCACAACTGCCTGCAGTATCTCCATATTGTTTACGTTAAACGCCCCCACGGCATACTTTCCCTTGTCAGCTGCCGTGAGGAGCTCGTCACCTGTTACAAGAACCATAAAATTACCAACCTCCAGATAAAAGGAAAGATACCATCAGCATGTATAAAAAATTAATCTTAGTCCCCATACCGCGCAGTTGGCTCTCCGGCGGCAGCCTGTGTACCGCTGTCGCTGTTCCCCCGAAGTCTACGCGCCTTTCCACCCGGTTTCAATGCCAGTTGCACGAAAAATACGATCGCACTTACAACTATGATGGTCGCGCCCGAAGGAAGGTTGAACAGGCTGGAGAGGTATATTCCGGCAAGAACGTAAATCACTCCAAGTGCGATTGACAGTATTATCATATGCTTCAGATTGTTTGTCAATTGTTTGCTTGTGGCGGCTGGCAGGGTGAGCAGCGCTATGAGCAGTATTATCCCGACTATCTTTATGAGAATGACAACGGTCAGTGCCACTATCAAGAGGAACAGGTAGTACAGCATGTCTGCCGGCAATCCCGATGCCTTTGCATACTCCTCGTCGAATGCCATCAGCACGAACTCTTTGTACAGCGCCGTTACTGCCGCAATTATGATGACTGCCAGTATGAGCATCAGATATATATCGGTTTTTGAAACCGCCAGTATGTTCCCGAAAAGATAGCTGAAGAGGTCGGGTGCGTATCCCTCACTGAGCCCTATGAATAGTATTCCGAGTGCCATGCCCAGCGCCATCATTATGCCTATTATGGTATCTTCATGAAGCCGCGCCCTCTTGCTCACGGCTCCGATCCCCAGAGCCGATGCAAGTGCAAAGAACAGCGTAGTGATCATGGGATTGATTCCAAGTAGATAGCCGAGTCCCACACCTCCAAATGACGTGTGGGCTATGCCGTCGCTGATGAATACGATTCTCTTCAGCACCACGAACACGCCAACAACACCGCAGATGATGCTTGCCGTTATGCCTGCGAGAATGGCATTCTGCATAAACTCGTATTGAAGCATCTCAAACACCATTTTCATGCTCACCTAGTGTTCCCTCAATACTCTGTGGGGCACTCCATGCGCTATGAGGTCTACCGGACAGGAGTATGTTCTCTCAATATCCTCAGGATTGATATCTTCTTTTGATCCGTGATAGTAGAGCTTGTGGTTGAGACATGCAATCTGCTTGACATGAGTCGATATTGCGCCTATGTCATGCGATACCATGACTATGGTAACTGACTCATTAAGCCGCTTCAGCAGGTCGTAGAACTCCTCCAGATAAGCTGCATCTATGCTTGCAGACGGTTCGTCAAGCATCAGGAGCCTGGGCATGGATACGAGTGCCCGTGCGATGAAGACCCTCTTCTGTTCTCCGCCGGACAGCGCTCCCACCTGCGCATCCCTGCACTCATACATTCCAACCTTCTTGAGCGCCTCCTCTGCACTCACAACATCAGATTCGTCATACCTTCTCAGCAGCCCTTTACTGCTGCATCTGCCCATAAGCACCACATCAAGCAGACTCAGCGGGAAGTCCTGGTCGAATTCTATCTTCTGGGCAACATACCCTATGTGCCGCCTGCTGTTTTCGGGTGCATCACCAAACACTTTTACAGTTCCCCTGCTGGGTGCCGCCAGCCCAAGGATCGCCTTCAGAAGGGTGGTCTTGCCGCCGCCGTTAGGACCTATTATGCCGAGAAAATCCCCCTCGTAAAGGGTGAACGTTATACCTTCAAGTACCACATTATCTCCATACTTCACCCATACGTCCTCGAGTTGCAGTACCTCTCCATCATTCATGTTGTGCCTCACCTGATGCTTTACTCATCTCAGCTGCAACATATCTCATATTTGCAGTATAATTCTTTTCCAGCGGGTCAATAAGTATGACTCCTCCTCCAATCTCCCGGGATATCACTTCCGCCGTTTTTGTGCTGAATTGAGGGGAGGCAAATATCACTTTTATGTTATTCTGTTTTGCCGTCTCCACTACTTCCATAATATCTTTTGGTCCCGGCTCCTTACCTTCAACTTCTATGGCTATCTGTTCGAGACCATAGTCGCGTGCAAAGTAAGACCATGCGGGATGAAACACTATAAACTTCTTAACCGTCATGCTGCTGGTGGATGCCTGCAGTTCGGCATCAAGTATGTCCAGCTCGGCAATATAATCTTCCCTGTTTTGCACATAGTAGTCACTGTTTTCCGGGTCTGCGGCTGATAGTGCGCTGCATATATTCTCCACCATTTTTCCGGCATTGCGCACCGACAGCCACACATGCGGGTCGTATTCAAGCGCACCATCATGCTCACTGCTGCCTTCAAGCAGACTCAGACCCGCAGAGGTATCAACGACCGATAGATTGCTGTTAACCTGAATAAGCTTATCCTCAAATGCCTCCAGACCGACGCCCACCTTGAAGAATATCTGCGCTCCCGCAGCATCCACCATCTCTGACGGCTTCGGCTCATATGTGTGGGAGGAAGCCCCTGACGGGATCAGCACCTTCACATTAACTTTATCACCACCAACCCTCTCCACAAATTCCGCGAGCGGGAGTATACTTACGGCAACCCCCATCTTTCCACCACCATCATGCGGCGGTGCGGTACACCCGCATGCAGTGAGTAGAATTAAGAAGACCACCACCACTATTGTAGAGCGCCTGATCTTCATCCTCACCTCTTCATTTGAATTGTATCTTATTCAGCCATCAAAAAATAAAAGTTTTAGGTACATTTCAGGTACACTGCACCCATACTATATTACTACAAGCAACCTGTATTATACATACTACTACAAGCATACATACTACTACAAGCAACCTGTATTATACATTATACATACTACTACAAGCAACCTGTATTATACATTGTACATACTACTACAAGCAACCTGTATTATATATTGTACATACTACTACAAGCATACATATTACTACAAGCAAGCTGTATTACATTGCTGCAAGCAAGATGTAAACTCTGATTTATACTCCCTACATTCCCCATGCTTTCTATTCTCTTACCTGACTTATCTTACCTGACTTTTGAGGGATTTGACCCATAGTTATATGGAATAAGCTGGATAATGCTGTGATAAAGACTGAGGTGCGGCTTTTATGAAAGAAACCATCTTATTGTTTATCATCCTTGCCGTTGCGCTATTTCACGTTTTTTGGTACATGGTCAGCCGTCTGATCGCGGGTCGAAAACTTCCCGATGAAGAGGTAATAAGAACGTTTCAAAGCCAGTCTTTTAAAAGGCTGGGAATCGATGTCAACATGGACATCATAGAAGAGGGCTATATTGATGCAAATGGATTTCGAATACATATGGACATCTTAGCGTGTGGCGAGGGATGCCCAACCGTGGTGTTCGTCCCGGGAACATCTGTGTACGCACAAATTTATGTAGACTTCATGCACGCTCTCCACAAGCAGGGGTTTAACGTGGTAGGGTTTGATCCTCGGGGTCACGGCAGCAGTACAGGTCCAAGAGGAGACTACACCATAAATGGGATTGTCGATGATACGCTTGCAGTGGTTGATTATGCGAAAAAGCGGTTTGGAGTGAGTGTAGCCATAGCAGGAAGCAGCCAGGGAGGGATGGTAGCGTTCTATGCTGCAGCCCGCGACGATTCTCTTGCAGCGGCAGTCTGCCACAATATTGCTGACCTGAACGGGAAAGACAACCTTGTTCTGTCAACATTAAGGATGCCCGTATGGTCTGTACCGCTGGCAAAGTTCATGATGTCCGTTTATAAAAGCTATGCAGTTCCAATATCACTTTATCTTGACCTGAGAAAAGAAAAATTGAAGGACGGGACTGATGCAGCCACTTTTGTGAAAAGAGATCCGCTGAGCATATCATGGATCACCCTGAAAGCTTTAGGTTCCCTGATGAATACCGACCTTGCAAAACCGGTTGAAGAAATAAATGTTCCCGTAATGCTGGTCCATGCGGAAAGGGATAATATCTTCCCCCAGGAATATGTGGAAGGGATATTTGATAAGCTGACATGCGAGAAGGAATATCTTCTACTTAGGGATAAAGAGCACCTTGTTATGACGAATGATGTTCCTGAGATTATTGAGCCCATATCAATGTGGCTGAAGAAGATTGGGCGTGCAGTGTCAGGGCGCACTATGCCCGAGCAGATGCCCGAGCAGATCTGAGTAGGTAGTTTAATATATAACGGACTCAAAACCTGTTTCTGATCAGCAATGGATATGGGCATAGCTCAAAATGTGATGTGTGTACTTGACAAGGCAGGTTTTGCAACCTCTGATTGGTGTAACGTAAGACCCAGGAGTTTTGACCTTGCCACCCGTAAGGAAGATCTCCTTATATTGATGAAGGTACTCTTTAATATTGATCACCTTACGCGTGGGACTGCGGATGAGATGCGGTACCTTGCAAGACGATTGGTGGGCGCCCCGCTCATGGTTGGGGAGATGGCGCGTAACATTCCATTAGAGTCGGGTGTGGTATATCATCGTCACAATGTACCTGCAGTGAACGTTGAGACGCTCCACGACTATCTTGTGGAGGGTGTTCCCCCAATGATATATGCCGCACCCGGAGGATTCTATGTAAACATTAGCGGTGATGTGCTCAGGGATGCCCGCACCGATGTTGGCATGTCAATAGGGGATCTTGCATCCCGTATTGGCGCATCCAGGCGCAGTATACGTAAGTACGAGCAGGAGGGCATGGATGCAAGCATCGATACCGCAATGCAGCTTGAGGAGGTGCTGCAGAGGCTGCTTGTATCACCAATTGATCTGCTGAGCATACCCACTGACATGGAATCTACTTCGGAGGAGGCAGATATATCATCTATGCCTATGCTTGACAAGGATGTTATAGAACAGCTGAGTATGATGGGTTTTGATGTACTTACGACTAAAAGATCTCCCTTCAGGGCGGTATCATCCGATAAGGGCGGTAACATTCTCACCGGTATCAGCAGGTATACTAAAGTGATGATCAAGAGAGCCAGGATCGTCAGCAGCATATCGAATATAATTCGCACGGATGCTGTGTTCGTGGTGGACAAATCTGCCAGGAAGACCAGTATAGGCAGCACGGTGCTGATCAAGCATGACGAGTTCGATCGAGTCGGAGGTGCTGACGAACTCATTGAACTCATCAGAGATCGGCGCCCGGTCCGCCGTGAGGACGAAAATCAGTGAGATTCGCCATTAAATGGTTAGCCCGTGATTTTGATTTATCTTTACTATTTCTTCGTCCCATATCCTCTCGGTTATCCATTCTACTGCCTTCTCGAGCATTTCCTCATCCTTTGACGTTACCTTTATTCTAACCCAGTATCTTCTGCCATCAGGCATTGCTTTTTTGTAGCGCTGCGGATAGGACCCGACCTTCACTCCAGGGTGCATTTTCTCAGCTTTGCCCAGTATATCTGCTATAGCCGACTCCCTCCGGGTTGTGGTTATTATTCTAACTTTGTCAGGGAACTTACCTCTGATATCTCCTCTTATACTTTCGAACATTTCCTCCATTTCTTTCGGTACGCCAGGCATCAAAATTATCTTACATCCTGACTGCTCCGCCATTATACCTGGTGCCGCACCCACTTCATTCATTACTGGTTTTGACCCCTCTGGCATTTCTGCCATGACGAGCATTCTTTCATGAAATCTCGGATTACTTCTGATCTCCTCCTCTGCAACCGGGTTAATGAGTAATCTTTTGTCGAGTGCCCTCGCCAGCCCTATCCTGGTAATGTCGTCGTGTGTTGGTCCAATGCCGCCTGTTACTATGAGCAGGTCGTTTTGCTTTGCCTCGGTTCTTATAGCATCAGCAATCGCACCAACATCATCAGGTATAACACGTATCTGTTTGACATTTATTCCCAGCTCGACCATCTGTCCGGCGAGCCATGCCGAGTTGGTGTTGACAACATCGCCCGAGAGAAGTTCATCCCCTACACTGATTATGGTTGCAGTTTCGATTAATCCCTCTTTCACATTCCCACCTCTACCCGCAGGCAGCCCGTTGTTTCATTCACATATTTCATTCACACATTTACTTATACCTTTTACTCATACATTTATCTGACACTTGATCTGACACTCATACATTTATCTGACATCCCCTCTCACGATCATTTGTTGTATTCACACAATTTTGCCGTGCATTACATATTTTTGCCGCAATTGCAGCTCATTTTGCTTTTGAGTCCACTTTTGGGTTCATTTTCTCTGGTGCATATGGTGCTGACTCAGCATCCACTGGCATATCCGTATCCGGATTCCAGCTAACTTCAGCTTTCTGTGAACCTGTTGCGGAACTTGTATGTAAATTTCTGTGAAGGTGTTGTGAAAGTTATTTGATACACATCGGTCAATTTATACCCGCTCATTTTGGCTTATGCTGGGTTATACGGTGTTTTTTGATGTTAACACCATTTAGATTGGTACAATTCTGGCAAATCTTTATATATCATCATTGTTTTATATTCACATGTCGTTCACAAAACTCCTTATCCTGCAATCTTGGGTGAATGAACGTTATGTTAATATGAGGGGATGGATAGAAAAACCTGATGTGATGCTGCCATTTTGAGGGGATGGATAGCGTACCTGCGGGATCATGGTTTGTGAACGATAAGTGGTGGTGTGAACGCGGCCGGTAACAGCAGTATCTGTTATCGGCATGCACAACACACACGTCTTGGACCGCCATTACAGTTGCTATTTTGTTGGAGATGGTTGCCAATGAAGATCAGAGTCGAAATCACATGTGACGATGGTACAAAGAATGCAGTAGAATACGAAGGGGACATAAAAAACTGGAAAGATAAGCTAATTCGATATCTGTCGGAAGAACTCAATATCGGGGATGAACTGCCTTTCCCGTATTCAAGTACGGCACGCATGGCATTTGACTACAGTATTTTACCTCAGGACAATGCTGACAGAGACACAATGACGCTGAAAGAGCGGCTCCAGTCATTCCTCCTGTTCGACCAGCAGCCCATGGAGTGGCTCACCTCGCAGGAAGTCAAGAAACGCTACGAGAGAGCCTACAAAACCAGGATTAACCTCAGCACGGTTTCAACCTATATGTCTCGCATGTACCGTGACGACATCCTCGAGAGAAGGGGAAACCGCAGACAGCGCGAGTATCGTGTGAGTACGGAAGTCGCCAGTAAGATCAAGGCAGACCCTGAATTGGAGTTGCGTGGAGTACCTGAGCAGATACAGGATTTCTAGCGAGATCTCCCTTATCTGCAGTGTTTTTTACCTTTTGAATCCAACGGGAGGATCTTGACAGCTCCGGCTGAACAGAGCCCAAGCGAATGAAAATCAGGTAATAAAAATAGAATTGGGTAAACAGCGTGGAGCAAAGCGCCACGAGTCTCGCAAAAGCTTTGCTTTTGCAAGATAAAAAAGAAATAATAAAGGGTTAAAATTTAACCCTTCAAGCGCTCTCCATCTCTTCCCTGAAGATTTCGAGAACTTCGCCGAGCTTCATCGCATCGGGAATAGGACCGTCGATCTTCATCTCGCCGCTCATGTAGCATGAGGTTGCATCTTTCTCTCCTGTGAGGATCCCCAGTGCGGCACTCTCGGCTATCTCGTATCCAACATCGTACTCAATCGCGCCTTCGCCAGCACTGACCTTGCCGCCCTCGAATATCATGTAGGCTGTAGGCCCGTTTTCAATCTTGAACTGGATCTTTCTATCCCAGTCCTCAATCTCATCCAGAAGGTCCTCCGAGTTTGGTGCGATCTCTTCTACCGCCTTGAATAGTAGCGCCATATCGCTTATTGCAAAGCTTTTGTCTGCCATTTTTGCTTTAATATCCGCTGCTGCTCCCATAATTTTCAACTCCACCTAGGACATTTATTGTGCGCCTCATGGCGCGTTATTGCATTAGCATCGTATTACTAATAAAACTTTCTACTTACCGTCTAAATGGCACAATAGCTAAAAAATATAGATGGGGCTGCCATCAAGCGGATGATGGCAGCACTATTGTCGCGTCACCAACTATTGCATTCTCACCCTTCTGGTTAACTGCCTCAACCTCGACATCTATCAGCTTTTCGCCGCCCTCTTCATACTTCTTAACGACTTTTCCCCTGGAGGTTATAACATCGTCCGGGAGCACCATCCCAACGAACTTGCAGTTTATGCGCTTCAGTTCGCCCCCTTCTTTCAGCCAGTCAGTCAGCGTCTGGCAGACGAACGCCATCGTTCTGAGACCGTGCTGTATAACGCTGGGCAGTCCCACTTTCTTGGCAAACTCCTCATCCATATGAATGGGGTTGCGGTCTCCCGACGCCTTGCCGTAAGCATGTATTTCCTCCCGCGTAATCGGTCCCTTGTCCAGCGGTGTGATTTCCGTTCCTTCCTCAACGTCTTCAAAGAAAACCATGACACATCACCTCCTTACAGCACAGGTTATCTTGGCACTGAGCACCTTTTCGCCAGCCTCATTATGTGCTTCAGCATCACCAACAATCCAGTCCTTGTTCCCCTTTTCATAGATGTCTGCAATTCTTCCCGTAATACTGAGCTTCTCATCCATCCTGACCGGTTTGAAGTACGTGTACTCCTGCGATGCATGAAGCAGCTTGCCAAGATTTGCCCTGGAATCCTGTACAATCTTTGTCATCACTCCTATCACAAGTGCTGATGCGTATGCCGGGGGCATTACGGTGCCGCCCGCACGGTTCTCATCCACATACTTGGGATTCATATCGCCCACAGCCTCACAGTACCGGGTAACCTTCTTCTGCCTGACAGTGGATTTTTCGGGCTCCACTCCCTTTCCTTTGGTGTTTGGGTCAACCATATGATACCAACTCCACTTAAAATTAGTACATTTGTTATGTGCTTAGTGTCATATGCTGGAGCTATAATAAACTTTTGCGTTTTTGGCATGAAAATCAGCACAGTTTGTGCGATATTCAGGATGGGTGCGGGAAATCGACACTGCAAGAACAGATTACGACATCTCATCAACACGGCATCTGCAGGGATTAATGGTAAACTGGGTGAGCTTGAACTGGTGTTATGTGCCCACCCAGGATATATCGGCTAATGTAATCCAAAACCCACTCTAATGTAATCCGAGATCTGCTCAATACCGCTCCCCGACAACTAATTCCAGTCCACTGAGCGGTGCATCCCAGCTATCCCAAACCACATTAATCGGCTTCGTTATCCTTTCACTCTTTGGTCTCGGGTTCCGTGGCAATCTCAGCCTCGAACTTCTTCATCTCCGCTGCATCCTTGATTTCGCTGTAACCCAACAGCATCATCAGCAGCCCTATCAGAAGCAGTACGAGTCCAATGCACCCCATAATAACAATTATCAGCGGGTAGCGCCAGACGTAAATCAAGCAGGCACCGACAAGAACTAACAGAAGTCCAACGATCAATTCAAGGTATTTTGTTGCATTTCCCATGGTAGATTCACCGATAGTATGTGCGCATGAGGCAATATAAACTTAACCCCTTAGCTTAACCCCCTTTTGACGGCATTCAATTTGGACAGAATGCTCGATTCCCTGTCCCTGCGGTCATCGAACTTCAGATCAACTATCAGGCGCTCGGCTCCCATTCCGATAACGCGGTCGCGCATCCCGCGGACAATATCAAACAGGGCATCCAGCTCCTCAACCTCTAGATATGTGGACATCGCCCCAGCCACGTAGCTGACGCCCGATTCCTCGAGAATATCGTGGCATGCACGCACATATTTGCCCACACTGGTGCCAACGCCAATTGGAACGACTGATATCTGCGCTACTATCAAATTCATCAACCCCTATATCATTAACAATAACTTTGTATTTATAATATGTCTGAAAAAGCAACGCTTTTTCATACGGTTGCAGAGCTTTGCTCCGCAAACATGTTTAAAAATCTTTGATTTTTAAACTGTTACAGAGCCCCGCTCTGTAAACATGTCCGAAACGCTCTGCGTTTCGTACGTCTTGCGAAAAATTTGTTTTAGCGAGATATCTGGGAGCTTCGCTTCCAGAGATAGTTGCAAAATCTTCGATTTTGCAAACATGTTCGAAAAAGTCTTGCTTTTTCGTACTGTTGCAAAACTAGGTTTTGCAAACATGTGAGTAAGGTATAAATAATACAGCTAACAATCCAGAAGCAGAACGGAAGCATGTCTAAAAAGCAACGCTTTTTAGACGGTTGCAGAGCTTTGCTCTGCAAACAGAATGAATAAACGAATTAAAAGCTGAAGGTGTGAACATTGATAGATCTGGCACTGCCCAAAGGAAGCCTCGAAGAACAAACGCTCGCTCTGTTCAAGAAGGCGGACCTTGAGGTCAAGCGCTCCTTGCGGGAGTATACCGCGCGCGTAGACGATCCCCGCATAGGCAAAGTGAAGATACTCCGCCCGCAGGAGATACCCAAGTACGTCGAGGAGGGCTACTTCGACCTCGGCATATCGGGGCAGGACTGGGTGCGGGAGAGCCGCGCAGATGTTGTGGAGGTCTGCACCCTCGCTTACAGCAAGCAGAGCAGCGATCCGGTCCGCGTGGTGCTGGCTGTGCCAATAGAATCGCCTGTCGAGAAGCCTGAAAACATCGATCCTGACAGCCGCGTGACCACTGAATATCCCAATCTTACGGAAGAGTACTTCAAGAAACTTGGCATTCCCGTTAGCGTTTTCTTCTCTTACGGCGCCACCGAGGCGAAGGTTCCTGACCTGATGGATGTGATTGTCGACCTGACCGAAACCGGTACAACGCTGAGGCGCCACGGGCTGAAGATAATCGGCACTATCATGGAATCCAGTACAGTGCTGATCGCCAACGAAGAAAGCTGGAACGACCCCGAAAAAAGAGGCGAAATGGAAGATATAAAGACGCTTCTTCTGGGAGTGGTGGAGGCGCGCGGAAAGGTGCTGCTGGATATGAATGTGCCAGGGGACAGGTTAAAGGATATCATAGATGCACTCCCGGCAATGAAAAATCCAACCGTCTCACAGTTGTATAATTCAGATTACTATGCGGTAGAAACGGTTGTCGACAAGAAGGACGTTAATGTACTCATACCAAAGCTCAAGAATCTCGGTGCAGAGGATATACTGGAGCTGGACATATCTAAGATTATCAGGTGAATAACAATTACCACAAGAATGCAAACAAGCACCACATTCAAAAGATATTTAGGGAACCTGAGAGTTCCGTCTTCTACTGGTCGTCTCCAATGCTTTTAATGCTCCTCTTTTGTAGGATTCCTATGTAGGATATCTCGCCCACGTAATAATATGACTGTGATCAGCACTGCAATAATTCCAGCTGTTACTATCCACTTCGCTTCTGGTGATGGGGTTGGCGCTACAGTCATACTCTCACCAGTTATCGCAAACAGCGAAGCACGTGCACTGCTCTCCCCACCGGATATAGTGAATACCGAAAATCCTGGAGTCTCTCCAGAGTAATACACGTACTCACCCTCCTCGCTTAGCCTGGGGGTCGGCAGTCGGTTCCACTTATCGCCGTGGTACCTGTTCAGATAGAGTCTGTTTTCATCGATGCTGTTATCCTGCATCCATGTCTTTTCTACCTTGAAGTGGAGCTTTGCGCTGTCTATATTCTTTTCGAGTATGTTTTGCGTCTTGACTGTGAAATAGCTGTAGAGGCTGCCAGTAGGGTCTTCAGCTATTTCTGGCGGCTTTTGTGTGAGCTTTTGGACTTCTATCACCACATCCCGCACACTGCTCTTGAGCTTGAGGATGATACTGGATACGTCTGTAGCCGAATATGTAAGAACTTTCTGCGCATC
>JAUWIL010000053.1 GCA_030605385.1 Methanobacteriota archaeon | reverse complement strand
CCACTGGTCAATAGACCAGTGGCATGTCTGAAAAACCTACGGTTTTTCATACGGTTACAGAATCTCTGATTCTGTAAACATCTAACTGGCCAGTGGTTCTGCACACTAATTCCACCAGTCCTAACCACCAGTCAATAGAACTGGTGGAATGTCGGTTTCAATTTCGCAAGATATCTGCGGGCGCAGTCCGCAAGATGTACTCTAGTTGAAGGTTGCAAGATATACTCTAGTTAAGGGTTATTAAAGTTTGGTAGATATGGCTCTGTAGAAAAACTTTGCCTGTTTGATCCAACCTTTTCCCGTATCGATTGTTTTAAGTTATAACCTTCCATGGCCTGAAACTGCCGAAATCAAGACAAGATTTCTACAGAACTGTATGATGATAATTTTATATAGCGCAGACTGGTTAACGTTTTATATATCGATGCCCATATAGTTCAACTGAGGTGATATATATTGACGGTCGTTAAAGTGTCATCAAAGTTTCAGGTGGTGATTCCGGAGGATGTCAGGAAAAATACAGACATCAGGCCGGGACAGGATGTGGTCGTTGTTGCGAAGGGAGACATCATAAACGTCATTCCCATGAGACCTATAAAGGAGATGAAAGGGATATTAAAGGGATTGTCAACCGAGAATATCAGGGACGAGGAGGACAGATTTTGATTCTCCTGGACTCTTACGGATGGATCGAATACTTTGCAGCAAGCAAGCTTGCAGACAAATATGCGAAATACGTAGAGCAGGCAAATGAAGAGAATACGATAACGCCGACGATCGTGATCTACGAGATCTACAAAAAAATAAAACGAGAAAAAGGGGAAGAAATGGCATTAGAAGTATACGCTCAGATGATGAACACCAAGGTAGTTCCTTTAAGTGATGAACTAGCAATGAGCGCAGCCGATATAAGCCTGACCTTTGGACTGGGCATGGCAGATGCGATCGTATATGCGACCGCCCGAAGCGAAGGAGCAACGCTTGTAACAAGCGACAGACACTTTAAAGGACTTAAAGGCGTAAAGTTCATAGGGTGACCATATCCTTTTCATTCAGCCTTATGAAGCACATAATCAACCCCTCTTTACCTTGTACGGGCGCCTCATCTGTCCACCGCAATTGAGGCATGTAACCACTATGTTGCGCCCATCAAGTCTCACACGGGATATTTCGCCCGGAGTGAGATATGAATAACAGTGCTTGCAGATGCGCATCTTAAGCTCACGTGGAATTCTCACACGGTGCCGCATGCTGAGCTTTCTTGCCAGCTCAACATACCTGTCACACTTCTTCTGGTCATGTTCGCATTCCGCCAGCTCAAACAACCTGATTATTCTCTGCACTGCAATTTCCTGGTTCCAACGCTTTTTGCTCATAGTACGCTTCTTTACTGCCTATTATTTTGATATGCCTCTTTACTGGCTATTATTTTGATATTATACTAAAAACAAAGGGTATGTTGAATGCCGACTATGCTGCAACGTGCTAATAAATGTTGGCCAAAAAAGTGGATAGAGTGAAACATCTAAGGCAGATGGCATGGAAAAGTTGCACAACCCACTGCGGAGGGTAAATAATGTATTACATGATGACGGCTGTAGCTTTTACTAAGTCTCGCGAAAACAAAGTTTTCGCAAGACGTATGGAAGCTCCGCTTCTAGACATGTTTGCGGAACGCAGTTCCGCAACCGTATAAAACACGCAGTGTTTTAGACATGTCTTGCGGACTGCATCCGCCAGATCACCCTTAATCTCAGGATAAAGGAGTTATGGGCTACGCGAAGATTATATCTTCTTGAGCTTCTTTATACCCACCTTCTTGACTACAGGTCTCCATATCTTGGCCGGCATCCAGTCGGGTCTGTTGGCAGGAGCATTGACTTTCTTCCTACTGCCCTTGTAGACATGCACCTTCATAGTGCCCCTCTCACGAAGTTCTATGTGCTTTTCCCCTCTGTTGGCAGCCTTCATTGCCGCCTGTCTGGGTGACCTGCCAGTATATGTTCCGAGTTCTTTACCCTTTGACGTTCTTAGAGCAAAATACCTTTTAACAGGCGTTTTTACCTTTTTCTTCTTGGATGTCTTTTTCGATTTCTTGGCCATGTTTATGATCCCTCTCAATAAACGTTAGTATTGGTTTGAGCCTACTTTTGTACACAGGCGGTATTTAAATATATCGGCAACAGGAGAGTTATCTACAAAGCTTTATTACCGCCTCTCCTCAACTATTATGGGCAGAACCATGAAAAGCGAGATGAGCAGCACTGATATAGCGGCAGTCGTTATCGAAATGCAGAGGCTGATCGGATCAAGAGTGGACAAAATCTACCAGCACACAAGCAACGAGATTCGCATCAGACTGGAACCCCCCGGCAGAAGGGACGATCTGCTGATAGAATATGGCAGAAGGATTCACCTCACGCAGTATCCCAGAATAAGTCCCAAGGTTGCACCACCATTTCCCATGCTGTTGCGAAAACATCTAACAGGCGGACGAATAACGAAAATAATTCAGCACGATTTTGACCGCATTGTAGAAATCCATGTAAAACGCGGAGAGGATGTTAGAATTCTCGTAATCGAGCTATTTTCAACGGGCAACCTGATTCTCATGGATGGGGAGCGTAAGATTATAATGCCTATGCGCGGACTTGCCGTCAAAGATCGTGAGATTGTCAGAGGTGAGGTCTATGCTCTCCCCCCTCCACTCGCAAGTCCACTTGATATCAATACGGGCCGACTTTCAGAGATATTAAAATCATCGGATCGTGATCTGGTCAGAACACTTGCTGGCAGGATGAATATGGGCGGGCAGTATGCGGAAGAGGTCTGCGCACTCGCAGGTGTGGATAAAAATTTGAGTGCTGCTGAGCTGAGCGCTGATGAGATTAAGCTTGTGCATGATGCCATATTCGACGTATTCATGCCAGTCAAGTGCATGGAGTTTAAACCGCACATAGTTATGGCAGAGGGGGTTTCTGTTGATGTCCTGCCGTTCGAACTCGCGCAATATGAGGGTCATGATAAGCAGTACTTCGATTCCTTCAACTCTGCCGTTGACGAGTATTTTACACAGCAGGTAGTGGCATCGGTTGAGGTGAGTGCAAAGACCGATCTGGCAAGTGAGCGGCTGGCTCCGTTGGAGCGCATGATAGCGCAGCAAAGGGAGGCAATCGAGGCATTCAAGGAAGAGGATGTGGAATGCGTTGCAATTGCGGAAAGGATGTATGAAAACTATACCAGAATTGAAGAGATATTCAACGCCATAAAAGATGCGCGTGGGAAAAAATACTCGTGGGATGAAATCAAGACAAAACTGAACAGGGCTCGAGAGGGTGGTCTGGAATCGGCCCAATCAATTGTGGAAATTGATGAGAGTGTTGGAGAAATAACTCTGAAGTTTGATGAACTTGAATTCAGTATGGATATATTCTCAACCATACCCCAGAACGCAAAAAAATATTATGAACGTGCCAAAACAGTTCGCGAGAAGGTTAAGGGTGCAGAAGCGGCACTCGAGAGGACTGAAAAGCGTCTGGAGTCAGAGCGCAAGAAGGTTGAGTCAGGCATTCTGGATGACGGCTTCATACCACAGCGTTCGGTTCGCAGGCGTTCAAAATGGTACGATCGCTTTCGATGGTTCTATACCTCTGATGGATTGCTTGTCGTAGGCGGCAGTGACGCCAGTTCAAACGAAGAACTTGTTAAAAGCCATCTCGAACAAAATGACCTGTTCCTTCATTCTGATGTACACGGCGCCCCGGCAGTGATACTGAAAAACGGTGGTAAAGAAGTTAGTGAGAGTGCAATAAACGAGGCTGCCGTATTTGCAGTTTCGTATTCGAGAGTGTGGAGCGGGGGCGCATTCGGCGGCGATTGCTACTGGGTTCACCCTGATCAGGTAAGCAAGACGCCCGAGTCCGGCGAATATCTGGCAAAAGGGGCTTTTGTTATAAGAGGGCACAGAAATTACATCAGGAATGTTGCGCTTGGTATCGTGCTCGGTGTCAGTATCAATGAGGAGACATTACTACTCGCAGGCCCCGAGAGCGCGGTGCGCAGCAGGTTGAAGTATGGTGCTGCGCTTGAGCCCGGAAACATGAAGTCAAATGATGCTGCAGCAGAGATTCACGGGCATTTCCTTGAGGTATGTGCGAGAGAGGATAGGCGTGTGATTCGCGAGGTGGCTTCCCATTCCAGCATACTGCATATGCTGCCTCCGGAATCTTCCAATATCAAGGAATGGATGCCGTAGTTCTACGCATTTGTGTGTGCCCGTACCTGTGCACCCGGGTTGAGGAATAGTTATTAATGCTGCTTTATTTATTGGTGGTTGTGGTTCAATAATAGTTGGTGCATCTGCAATGCGCGTGATTCATAGGGATGTCCGCAGAGATAGAAGTGGTGAGATTAAACTGTTAGCCGAGTCTCTGGATGATCTGTGGCATCTCAAGCACTTGATATCCGGGGGGGACCTTGTTTTTGCCGTTACGTTCCGTAAGGTTGAAACAGCCACCGACAAGGTGCGACCCGATAAGGCTGTGCGCAAGCCGATGCGCCTGGGTGTAAGGGTGGAAAAAGTGGAATTTCATCACTTTGCCAACAGATTGAGAATCCACGGTACTATTGAGAGCGGGACTGATATCGGCTCACACCATACAATCAATATCGAGTCGGGGGATAATGTAAGTATTGTAAAGGGTTACTGGAGAGGTGACCAGCTGCAGCGTGTGGATGATGCGGTCAGGGCATCAAGGCAGCCGCGCGTTCTGATTCTGACGATCGAGGATGGGCTGGCTGTTGCTGGTGTGGTTCAGCACTTTGGTGTTGTGGAGGTCTTTACCATAACAGGCGGCTCCGGCAAAATGGAGCGCAGCTCAGGAGACCCAAGAGCCTCCTTTCTGCGGGAGGTTGCCTCTCAGCTTGGTGCATCCTCAAGAGAAATGGATACTATGATAGTTGCAGGTCCCGGATTTGTAAAGAATGATTTTATGAAAGTTCTGAAAGAAACCAACCCGGAAATAGCCGATAAGACTGTGGTGGATGATATAACCTCGGTCGGACAGGCAGGTTTTCAGGAGGTGCTCAGACGCGATGCGTTCGAGCATGTGGTAGAAGGTGCACGTATTGCGCGTGAAGCGAAGTTATTCGAAGATTTCATGAAAGGTGTTGCGACCGATGGTGCGGTCGAATACGGAGCCGATGGCGTGCGCAGTGCTGTAAAAGCTGGAGCCGTAGATACACTTATGATAGTTGACGAACTGCTGCGCTCCGATGAATGTGGCGAGCTTGAAATACTCATGGATTCCGTGGAGCGTTCCCGGGGCAAGGTAATCGTGTTCAGCAGTGAGTTTGAGCCGGGTATTCGGCTGAACTCCATGGGTGGTATTGCAGCATTGCTCAGGTTTAAAATAAGTTGATGATGCGGCTTCCAATTCCACTCCCTAAAAATTCCGGCGGCTTTGGACGGTGGCTTTGAGCCATTCTTCTTTATATTCTCTTTATACTTCTACTTCCCTGATTCCTTCAACATTTTTAGATTGTAGAGACCTCCAACTATCAGATTGACGTAGTATGTAAGGAATCTAAATGTGAGAACAAAAACTCCGAGCACCGACTTTTGAACTCCCACTGCAAACAGCGACGTTATACTAACTTCCGCCACCCCGCTGCTGCCTGGAGTTGTGGGAACCATTATTATTACGGTTATCAGTACCTGCGCAGCCATGGATGTGACCCATATTGGATCCTGACCCATCCCCATCAGGATGAAAGACGGTACCGAGAATTCTATGGTCCAGAATAAGGTTGTGAATATGAGTCCCAGCAACAGTGCTCTGCGGCCCCCATCTGTGGATACAAATCTCAGGATGCTGGACCTGAAGTTATCTATCTCTGTAATCGCCAGATCGGCTCTGCCCTCGTGTTTTATGAAGCGCTTTATCTGCCTTTTTATAGCCTCGGGTTTCACAACCCCATATACCGCAATCCCAAACGTGAGTGTGAACAATATACCTGCACACACGAATACCGTGCTTATTGCTATGTAGTCTTTGAGTATATGTCTGAATATAAACAGGCTTACAGGAGCTGCTATCCCAAGAACAAGGGCATCAAGACATCGTTCCCCAAGCACGATTGCAGTTGCGTCTCCTATTGATATGCCCTTCTGGTTGAGCATTCCAATCCTGACAGGTTCGCCGCCAGCCTGAGACGGCGTGATACACGCCATAAAAAGGTTTCCAAGTACGACCTTGAAGGCTTCCACGAAACTTATCTCGTTCTCCGTGATGCGCGTCATTACCTTGATGCGCATTCCCCATGCGAACCATGCAATGACGTGCATTGTCAGTGCCAGTAAAAGGTACTGCGGACTTATAGCCGTCAGTGACGATATCGTGCGCTCATCCACTGTCAGCACGAGTATTGCCAGGAGAGTTATGAGGCTAATGGCAAGTGATATCTTCCACCATTTTGTTCTCCACCTGTCCCATATGGTCGGTATCTCGATTGCCATTATGGTCATCTCATGCTTCTGTTCTATTTGCAGCAACCCATTCTATATTCTTCCCCATTACTATCTTGTATATGGCTACAAGTGCGCACAGCTGCAGCATCAAAGCGCTCATTGCAACTCCCGTGGTCTTAATCACAAGGTCTTTAAGTCCGTCTGATTGTTTCCATATTTGCGGCACATATGCAGGAAGCAGGGGTATAAATAACGGCATGAAAAGCGGCAACACGATTACTGCCAGCATTGTAAGCTTAACTCTCATTTTTGCATTGCTGCCAATGATAGACGTTAGATTGCCGATTGCCTCAAATCCGCCGCTTATCCACCTGATGCGCTGTTTATACAGCTCAGTTATCGTTAATGGTGCCTGTTCCCCGACTCCTGTCCTCTTGGTGAAAACCGTTATATTGCCCCGTATATATATCCTCTGCATTATATCAAAATCTTCACACAGCTTGCCCTCGTCTATATGCATATCCCTGAACGCTGATGAATATATCACACCTATGATGCCGTTGAAAGGCTTGAATGCGCCCGACCAGTCAAACAATCTATATGCGTGAGTGAGTATCTGGTACTCCGCCGATACCAGCCTTGTCGTCCTGCTGACGTCAGCATTTGTTACATATCTTATTCCGGTTGCCAGAGCCGCAGCAGGGCTGCTCTCAAGTGCCCTGATGCATTCCACAAGAAAGTTTGAGTCAGGTCTGCTGTCCACATCGAACAGCGAAGTATAGTACGAGCCTGTATTGATGTTGTTTATCGCGTTGTTCAGTGCCCCCGCCTTACCCCCGGTTGGATTCTCCCGCATTATAACGTTCACTTGCCGGTCCTGAAGGTATCGAATCCTCTCGTCCGTGCGGGGCATACCGGCCACACGGTAGAATATCTGCATGTCCATGTCTGGATGCTCTAAACCCATTATAGATGATACAGAGCGCTCTATAACTGATAGAGGTTCAAATGGTGCAACTGATACCAATACGTCAATACTCTTCATCTGGATTCCTTATCGCGCTTACATGTATAAAAGTAGGACTTCTATAAGTTCATAGAGCTGTGTTCCATAAACATGTCCGAAACGCTCTGCGTTTCGTACGGTTGCAGAATCTCCGATTCTGTAAACATGTTTAAAAATCTTTGATTTTTAAACGGTTGCAAAACTACGTTTTGCAAACATGCCTGAAACGCTCTGCTTTTCATACGGTTGCAAAATCTCCGATTTTGCAAACAGCCATGATAACAATGCCTTTAGATTTTACTGCTGACTGGAAGTTCTATGCATAATTGTCTACAGCTGCATGATAAGCCATGTGATTATGTCTGTGCCATAAACTGATTGAAATACTATGTTGGCAACCACCCCTATTATTGCTCCCGTTATCATACTGCTGACGATTCTTACCTTCAATATTATAAATGCCGCTACAGCCAGCACTATCACGAGTCCCACTCCGGAACCAAGCTGTGATACAAGGTCCATTGAACCTGCAATCAGATTCATCAGGAATGTTACCGCACTGACTCCGAACACTATGCCTGCGATTATTCCCAGCACCGTAAATGTCGTATCTTTAACCAATGCAATCATACCCCTAGTTAATTTTAGATTGTTGTCCTCTCGCCTACCCTCTCGCGGAAGTTTGCTCCGTCAAGTATACCGTCAAGTATACTAAGTAATTGTTTTAGCCCCATGTCATACTTATACCTTATTGACAGACCTTATTGAGAGGCTGTTAAATGATGGTCTGATACGTCAACAGACTTAAAATTGTACTCATCATTCTTCCTTGCGGAAATACTTCACCTCACCCGGATTTCTTCCGAGAAGTAGTCTGATATCCCCCTTCAGCCATAACAACATGGTCTTCAAATATCCGTCCTCGTGCATTCTTCTTACTGATACTTTGACTGCCATGTGTCTATCGTATATTATCCTCCCCTTCTTCCTCAACCTGAGTCCCATATCTATGTCATCCATATACGATAATTCCTCGCTGTACCCGCCAATCCCAAGAAACTCTTTCTTTCTGAAGGCGGTGTTATTTCCGGGCATTCCTATCAACCCGACTTTTGCCGAAGCCGTGTGAACTATGTTTATAAAAAAATAAGCCACCCTTGCCCTTATGTAGGGTTCTACCGGCAGGTTGGGGCCGCATACTCCCACAACATCTGAATCTTCAAAGTAGTTTCTTACGCGCTCCAGCCAGTCCGGCGGTAACTGCACATCGGCATCTGTACTTGCGATAATATCACCGTTTGCAGCATTCACTCCGTCATTGCGCGCCCCGCCAACTCCACGATGCTTCTGCAGCACAACCCTATCCGCGTATTTACCGGCTATTTCCTGCGTGCGGTCTTTGCTGCCGCCGTCTACAACTATTATTTCGTACTCGCTCCGGGGCAATGTCTGGGATAATACGTTCTTGAGGCAGTTCTCTATGTTTTCCTCCTCGTTATACGTGGGTATTATGAGCGATATCATCTCAATCCGTGACTCCCCCGTTTAAATGCCACTTTACCGACCGTATCAATTCGTATCATTCTTATTATTGATTTGCTCCGCGAGTCTCATTGCCCTTTTTATGCATGCATCCATGTTCAGATATTCGAATTCCGCAAACCTGCCGCAGGGCGTTATTCCTATGCTATTCAGGTAATGAAGCATTGTATTTCTATTGTCCTCGTAGTCCTGATCATGCACTATATACGCATATTCTATCCTGCCAACGCCCGTCATACACACATCTTCCCTCTCTACGATTTCGTTTCTGCTGAGGCAGTCCACCGTGTGCTCTAGCAGTTCGTCGTCTTTCATCCCGTCCACCTCATCACCCCTGTTGTAAGTTATCTCGGCAATTACCAGACTCTTCCCTTTGGGGCTAACATGACTGCTGTAATTCGATGTGAAATTTAACCTGTTGAAAAATCCGTCCTCGCGTTGAGGGAAATAGGCCCATGAAAAGTCATTAAGCTTCGGTTTATCTACTCCAACCATTACCGTGATGAGGGAGTTGTAGCGCAGATTTCCAACCGCCTCCCTCACATCAGACGGCACTTCTGAAAGAGCCTTTACAAGCTCATATGGGGGTATGGTTGATACAAGAATGTCAAACTGTTTCTCACGGTTGCCGCTTCCATCTGATAGTATCCATTTGCCGTCCTCGTTCCTTATGCCGCCTACGTTGTAATTGCAGGTCACATCTCCCTCCACCTTTTGACGCAGCGATTCGATTAGTGCCTGTATGCCTCCAACCCTGGGGTAATTGAAATTGAGCTGATGTGTATAACCTTCAGAGCCAATTCCAAGAGACGATTTTACAATATCCTCAAGCGGAGGCTGCGGTACCCGGTCAGCTATCCAGCCAATACCCATTTTGCTGAGATCGTAGTTCCAGACCTTCTCATTGTAGGGTATCATGTATTTCTCGGCAATACCCTCACCAAAGGTATAATATATCCATTCCTTGAAGTTTTCTGGCTGAGAATTTCTTCCAAGTGCCGCCCTTATGCGCGTCTGGATGTAAGTCAAAAGGCACTCATAGTTGTCCTGCAGCGGCAGGTCTGATAATCCATTCTCAAACGGGTATTTGACATAGCGCCCCTTGTAGAATACCTTGGTGTTGCGCCTGAGCTGGACGATGTTGCCTTCGAGCTGCCCTCTCATGAAGTTTAACGCACTCTCATCGCGGGAGTATATTATGTGACCTCCGCCAATGTCAAAGGTGAACCCACCTATCATATTCGAGCGGCACAGCCCCCCACATCGACGCTCTCGCTCAAGTACTTCGACTTCACAGCCTTTTATCAGACTTCCAAGTGTCAATCCTGTCAGTCCGCCGCCGAGAATTGCCAGTTTACTCATATAACCGCCACACCATCATTCCCAACAAGACCGAAAGCCCTCATCCGCCCAACAAACAGAACGCTCGCCCCTATCAAATGCAGTTTGCAAGATAGCAATAACAATAGGCGCTGCCTTAAGATGCGTCATCTTCATATTAAAGTTAAATGTATTTATATTCTCCATGTATAACTCCCGTGTACATTCACGTCTGGAAGGGATTCTCCCAGAGCGGCACTGATAATAAGTTCCCCTACTTTATGATCTATGACGCAACTTATGCCTGCTATGGATGTAGTGATTCTGGGATTGACGTCCACAACATATGGGTGGTCAGCCATCACTATGTCAACTCCAGCATAACCTCTGCATCCGAGCACTTCCACAGCATTCATTGCAGCATCAATTATGATATCCTGCCCGGGTATGTTGTAAGGTACCGCGCCTCCGACATATTTTATCCTACCGTCCTCTAAAACCATCTCCTGATAGTTAACCGTCAGCAGGAGCTTTTCTCCGGTAACTCCACTCGCTATGATGCTGACGCTCACGTTTTCACCGCTTACATACTCACATGTTATGCAGCCTTCGCGCTCTTCGAAGGTGTCAACTACCATTACATTGTCTGATGAACAGCCCCACCTCGGCTTTACAACATATCTGTCAATCTGCGAGTTTTCAGACTTGAAATTTCCACAAGACTTGTCGAACCGAAGGTTAGACTGTCCCGCAAAAACTTCGTTTTTGTAAGATGTAAATAAACGCGGCGCATGAATTCCATTATCCAGCAGCACCTCAGTGGTTCTCAGCTTATCGGCGCACACCTCAATCACCTCGGACGGAGATCCAAGGTTGAGGGTGTTCTCCTCGACTATGCGGGTGAAGTCCGCAAGGATGTTGTCAGGAGCTATAACCAGTGCAGCATCACATTTCCGGGTTTCCCGCTCCAGATATACCTGAAAATCGTTCACTTTTTCAGGATATGATACCTCGTGGCTGCATTTCTTAAAGCTCTCCACCATGGTGTCGAGCATGAGCTTTCCTTCGGATGCCAGATGGGGTGCGATTCCAGTTCCAACAGCATACTCAGCCACCAGTATCTTCATAAAGATGTACTCCCAATCAATTTTGCAAATCCTTATTGTATATTAGAGAGTTAATCTGTGCCTGTCACTATGAGCGAAAGAAATATAATTGTAACTAATGATGACGGCGTGCATGCCAGAGGGTTGATTGCGGCTTATAACAGTGTCAAGGACCTTGGAAATGCTGTTGTCGTTGCACCTTCAGTTCAGCGCAGCGGTGTGGGGCGTTCGATATCAATATTTGACCCGATACGAGTCTCAACGGTCGACATAGGTGTTTGCAGCGCGTACTCGATACGCGGCACGCCCACCGATGCCGTGATAGTCGGCATATACGGCATCATGAAGTGTGTCCCGGACCTTTTGATTGCAGGTTTTAACGTAGGGGAGAACCTCAGCACTGAGTCGGTTACAAGCTCTGGCACCATAGGTGCAGCGCTTGAAGCAGCGAGCAACGGAGTGCCCTCGATAGCAGTATCCGTACAGGTCACAGACCAGGGCGAGAAGTTCGATGACCTGAGAGATGATTACCGTGATTACGGCGCAGCCGTAAAAATAATTAATCGCATCGCGAGCAAAGTGCTCAATGAGGGTTTGCCAGATGGTGTGGAAGTGCTGAACGTTAACTTCCCGCATGATTTTAAGGAGAATACGGAGATTGCCGTAACACGGTTGGCCAGGAAGATATATCGCACAGAGGTACGGGAGCGCTTTGACCCGCGCGGCAGAAAGTACTACTGGATAGATGGCGGGATAATCAGAGATGCCGAGGAGGGTACTGATGTGAATGCCGTTATAAATGAGGGTAAAATATCGATAACCCCCCTGTCGCTTGATTCCACTGCCACCGTGGAGAGTGAACAGGTGCGTAAATTGCTTTAATGCATTCACACTGTCATGGATGTTTACAAGATTCTATGTGCCATTCACCATGTGCTGAAGTCCATAGGGATTTGAAGATAAAGTAACGTTGTTCTTTCTAATCGAGATGTTTCAGAATTTCTTCAGCGCATATCTCAGGGCAGTTCTGCTGCACATTGTGGGTGGCTTTGGGTATGTATTTTATCTCCAGTTTCCCTGGTTCGACGAGGTCTTTGAATTTATATGTAAGCCGCACGTTAAGCGCATGGTCTCTTACACCCCATATCACTTTCGTGAAGCAGCTGACCTTGGGACGTTTAACATTGCCCCCTCCGCTGAACGAGCTTCTCGTAGCTGCCCTGTAATAGTTGACCCCGCTCATACCTCCCGGTCGGTTAAATGCATTCACATAGTATTCAACTTCTTCATCCGTGAGTCTGGCTCTACCCGGACCCCGGATTCCTCCGCTGCTGAAAAAGGGAAGATTCAGTAATGAGCGTCTGCGGGACGTAGATCCCTTGGGTCTTCGAGACCCCTGGTAGTACCACCTTATCAGGGCGCAGTCTTTGCGTGTGAACAACAGCTCAGGTAAATACGGTATCTGGAACATGAAGATGTAGTAACTCTGGAAAAACTGCTTTGGAATGGTTAGTATGCCCTTTAACAGAACTTCTTGCGGCGGACAGTTCATTATAAATAACTTTTTTACATACTGCGGATGGTGTCGAGCCATCTCCCATGCTATGGCGCCGCCCCAATCATGACCCACCAGATAGACTTCGCCAGTCCCGGATATCTTCTTGATAACTTCTATTACATCCTGGCAGAGTATCGGTACGCGGTAATCGCGGACATGTTCAGGCTTCGATGACAGATTGTAACCGCGCATATCGATTGCAACCACTTCACGGGGACCTTTCGAATCACCTGATGCAAGAAGGGGCATTAGATAGCGCCAGCTGTACCAGCATTCCGGAAAACCATGAAGTAAGAGAATAGGTGTGGGATCGTGATCTGATTTCTCCCCGCATGTTACCGAGTGCAGTTCTACTCCATTCACCTGCAAAAAATCGTGTTTGAATTCCGTGTCTGGCATCAACAAGACAGTATTATGCGCATTCTATATAAAAATAGGATATTTGATGTTTGACGTGCCGTGGTGCATGCGTAAGCAGTAAAAGAGTTTTTGAGATGTAATATGCCTTCGACATTTTGCCCCTTCCCTTCTCCCTTCTCTTCTATATGTGCTTCTTCCTCAGTGGGGTAGCTGAGTCCTTAACTCCCATACTTGGCATCCTTTCATACCCCCTTGGCTTCTATCAGGTTGGCTTCTATCAGGTGTAGGATTCAGTGATCAAATGGGGTTTAATAATAAAATTGCTGTGTTGCATAATTATTTCTGTCTCCTAATCAGGACGTAAACATTTCTTCCAATATATTTCTTTGATGACAGTATCATCCCGCCGTTTCCAATCTTCTTGACTTTTCCCTCCATTACTTCTT
>JAUWIL010000078.1 GCA_030605385.1 Methanobacteriota archaeon | reverse complement strand
TGAAATAACCATGATATTTATGCTATCGGATTCATTTCAAAATATTTATCGTGTTGAAGCTACTTGCTAAGTTTATGTGGGCCGTTTATGGTAAGTATGTGGGCTGTTTATTATGGTAAGAAACTTTGAACCTGTAGTACGTGTGGAAAATGTCGTTGCTAATGCAAGAATAGCCAGGAAACTGGACTTAGATAAGATCGAATCGAAAGTTAGCGGCACAGAGTACAACCGAAAGAAATTCCCTGGGCTGGTATACAGGCTTGCAAAACCAAAGGTAGTATTCCTGTTGTTTGGAACGGGACGGATAGTGTGCACAGGTGCCAAGAGTGCCGAGGATGTGTATATAGGGGTTGAAAGACTTATAAAATACCTCAACAGCAGTGGCATTGAAACCGGGGGCGACCCCAGCATCGTGATACAGAACATCGTTGCCACGAGTTCTATAGGGTCGGCTGCCATTGACCTCAACGCCGTAGCACTGAGTACGGGTCTGGAGAATGTGGAGTACGAACCAGAGGTGTTTCCAGGACTCGTGTACAGGATGGAGGATCCGCATGTAGTGATACTTATCTTCAGTTCAGGCAAGATTGTGATAACAGGCGGCAAAACAAAAGCGGAATGTGCCAGGGCTGCCGAGAAACTTGCAGAGAAAATGTCAAATGCCGGACTGATATAGATTTAATAATGAGGGTCCATATTTTATCGACCGTCCACTCTTTCAAGTACTTTGCGTGCACCAGTCTCCAGGACATCTTCTGCAGACTCCTCGGTAAGTCCTGCACCTCGCAGTATATTCAGGGCGGTATTGCGGGTTGCAAGATTCTCGGGCTGATGCGCATCGGTACCGAACAATAAGGTTGTTCCAGTATATTGAGACACTCGAGCGACATGCCCGTTAGTGAGGCAGTGTCCGCTTCTGGCACTAATCTCTAACATAACGCCATTGTCTGCCGCTGTCGCTGCATCTTCAAGTGACACCAATCCAGGATGCGCCAGAACATCTACATACTCACAGGCAACTGCTGCTTTGTTGGTTCCCTTCGCCACAGGTTCTACAATTGTCTCGCCATGCACTAACACCAGCTCCACACCCAGATCTCTTGCCTCTTTTGCAAGTTCTTCGATGTGTACTGGCGGTATGTGTGTTAATTCCACGCCGATTATTATGCGCATGCCCAACTCATTCTCAAATTTCTTTACATGCCCCATACTGTTTATTATGTGCTCCATGTTAGTCTGGTCAACGTGGTCTGTGATAGCAAGGGCTCTATATCCATGAACCTTTGCACGGCGTATGAGTTCGGCTGGTATCAACTCTCCATCGCTGAAGATAGTGTGCGTGTGAAAATCGTACATTTTCAACCCTCGATATACACTATATGCGCTTACCATTTGTGGCTGATGCTGCCCTTGGTACTGGGTACAGTACCTTTTATGCGTTCATCCGTGCTTACAGCCTTTCTGAGGGCAAGTGCTGCGGCTTTGAATATGGCTTCTATCTTGTGGTGGTCATTTTTGCCCTCTGCCTGCAGGTTGATGTTTATTCCTGCGTTAATCGCCATAGATTGAAGGAAGTGCTCGACATTCTCGCTGCTCAGACCCTTTATCGTATCTCTGTTAAAGCTGGCGTTGAAGACCAGGTAACCCCTTCCTCCGATGTCTACCGCACATCTTGCCAGGGAGTCATCCATTGGAACTGATGCATCTCCAAACCTGCGTATGCTCTTTCTATCACCGAGTGCCTTGCTCAGGGCTGTACCCAAACATATTCCAATATCCTCTACTGCGTGGTGGTCATCCACATTAAGGTCGCCCACGGCTTTAAGTTTCAGGTTGAACAGGCTGTGCCTTGCGAAAGATTCGAGCATGTGGTTCAGGAATCCTATCCCGGTGTCGACCAGCGCTTCCCCAACTCCATCAATGTCTATCTCCAGTGCTATGGAGGTCTCATGGGTCTCATATTTCTCTTTTGCCGTTCTTGACATTTCGATCACGTCGGTTTCGTCTTTTCGGTCTGGGCATATTGCCTGAGCATATCAAGTGCGGTTGGCACCGCACAGGTGATTCTGTTATTCTACGGGTCCTGTTGTCCTGCGCACAATGATCATGTTATCGTAGTCATGTTATCATAGGGGACGTTATAATATTTGCTATCTTATAAATAAATCTATAGAGGTAGGTTATGGTAATAACTATTGTTGCGGTTCGGCGGGTGCGTGCAACAATAAAAACTTTACATAAACATCTAAAGGCTTTACATGGGAATCCAATCACGTTAATCCGGGGATATTTCTGAGCCTGTAGTCGATATCCTTGAGTTCATCTTTAAGTTTTGACTCACTTGTTTCAAGCATATCTCTAAACTCTTTAAAAGCCTCTGTACTAATATCATGCCTGACGAGCTTTGAAATCAACTCCACCTTCTTTTCATTAAGTTCCTTCATGCTGGATAAGATTCTTTTTTTGGCATGCAACAGCTGACTTTTTCTTTTCTCAGGGTCAACCATACCTCCGCCGAACTCATGGTCGGGTTCAGGTTCACTTTCATGCATCTCTCCAGGTTTGATGCCAAGCGCATACTCTATTTCTTCCAGTCTGTCAGTGGTTTTAGGGGTCTCAGTCTCGACAACACCACCCATCATGTAGGAGTCTTTTTCTGACATTGCATCCGTGTATGCCGCAGGTATGCCCACCCGCTGGCCTGCCTGACCAACGGTATTATTTATTACGTAGTATATCCGGCGAGATATGGGAAATCTCCCGTTGCCCAGCATTTTTCCCAGCATTTCTGGACGATAATACTCCGGAATCAAGTCAATCGATATCAGAAGTGTAAGCAACATTGTTATGATGCCTGCCGTTTTGAATATCGGCTGGGTGGCAAGCAAGTATATCAGCATGATACCTCCAACCGGTCCGAACGGGAGCGCCACTGTCGAAACAGGAACGAGGATTACACAGCCTATGACATCTCTGATGATATTTATATAGGGCTTGGTTGCATACCATGGGGGCCCGCTTGGAGCCATGTACGTCAGATTGCAGCCGGCAGACGTACTCGAATTGGCTGTTATTTCAACATCCCCAATACAGCCATCATAGCCATCCATTCTTAATTCTACCAGGTATTTACCGCCCTCCATGGAGGTGTAATTTGGTGTTGTGCCAATGTACTGACCATCAATATATATGCTTGCGCCGCTTGGATTTGATATGATGTAGATATGCCCATATATTTCCTCTCCGGTCATGCCTGCTGATGTGGGAATTATTGTTGGAATGATGTTTGCAGTAACGGTGCTGATAGGAATAGGTGGTGCAGTGGAAGTTACAGTTGCAGTAGGAATGGGTGGTGGGGTAGAAGTCATGGTTGCAGTAGGAGCTGCCGTAGGCGTTCTGGTTGGTTTTGGTGTGGGGTATGCAAGAGTCTTGCTGGTGCCGAATTCTACACCGCCGGCGCGTATCTCGGCATCATCCATGGCGGTTATGGTGTAAGTATGATCCCTTTTAAAGTCATAATAGAACGTGGCCCCCGAAGTACCATAAGCATCCACGGAAACCTCGGTGCTGAACCGCTCAAGAACTCCAAGGTTATCTCTGACGTCAACGATGACCCGGTTTGATTTGTCATCGGGTGCCGGATTTTCAACAGTTACGTAGATGTAGTTTGCAGCAACCTGCAGGTCGGTAACATCTGCACACACAGGATGGACTAACAATAACGACAGCAGTATTACAATCAAACTCAATAATGTTGGCTGCTTGAGCCAAATGCGCAAACACATCATCTCTGTACCCTATTTTTTTACCATAACCTTACCACAAACCATCCGCAGCATTCGATCAGGCGCTGATATTTTATTCCTATACGTGGGTTGACAAATGCAGGGCACCACTCTTATACGTTACTCATACCTTGCGAAATCGAAGATTTCGCGAGGTATCTGGAAGCGAAGCTTCCAGAGATACGTTATTTAACGCTCATTCGCCCTTCCGTTCATAAAATAGACATTCTTGGTATATATCCTTTGTAGGCATTATCATACGTTATCTGCGACTGACACTGTACCTGACACTGTATAGTACTCGCTCGATACTCTATTTTTGGGCTGGGCAGCACGGATGCCGTGCATCACAAAACCACGTTGTATGACCTCACATCTTTTCAAGTGAGATGCTGCTGCGGCAGGGATTATAGAGAGAATCGTAGATTTCTGCAACTTTGGACGGTTCTTCAAGCAGCATATGGGTGAGAACGATCAGAGGCCTTTTCTCAACCAACCTCCACCCCTCGCGAAGCAGAAATATAGTGCCGCGACGGCACAGATATATCGTTATCAGTGCCCTTTCATCATCACTCCAATCATGGAGATAAAAGCTGACGTAATTTGCAAGTACCTCTTCAATTCTGTATATGGGATAACTTTTGCGAACTTCAGCATTTTTGTCGGGGTTCATGTCCTCAATGAACCAGTGGTACAACTCCCTTGTTATTGCAGCCCTTACAAGCACGTCAATCTGAGAATTAACTGCAATCGCCCGTAGAGGATTGTAATCTACCGCAAAAAATAGCCCGAGTTCATGGAGGCAGTCGTAGATGGACTGCAACTCACTATCGTTGTATCCACCCTCCCATTGGACAATCTCATCGAGGTTATTGTATATCGCTCTTGGGTATATGTGAATACCCCTATCACCCTTGAAACGGGTAACAGCTATGCGCCAGGATTCATCAGGGCTAACATGCAGCGGAATATCACTAACCTCCATCTTAAGGATATCTCCGAGCCTGCTTTTCTCGTGCCCAAGTATCCTGCGGAGTGAATTCTTCGTTAGACCGGCATCGGCAGTTTTCGCACCCGCACCAAGGACATCTGTTATCCGTTTCATTTTAATAACCCACTAAAAAATTGTGAGTAAATGTGTACCCACACCCCTTGGAGATGCGGGCGCATAAACCAGAACCAACGCATAATCGTGTGTTTAAAGTCCGCCGAACAGGCCGTACAGCGTCAGCATCGGTGCAAACACTACCGATACAACGCTCATCAGCTTTAGCAAAATGTTCAGCGAAGGTCCGCTAGTGTCCTTGAAAGGATCTCCGACAGTAGCGCCAACCACGGCAGACTTGTGCGGCTCGGATCCTTTGCCCCCAAGGTTGCCCTTTTCGATGTATTTCTTTGCATTATCCCATGCGCCGCCTGCATTTGCCATCATTACGGCAAGCAGAAAGCCGGTCACCGTCGCCCCAACCAGCAGTCCACCGAGTGCAGCCGCTCCGAACAACATCCCGAACACCGGAGGCACTATAACTGCCATGAGCGCGGGCACGATCATTTCCTTCTGAGCCGACAGTGTAGTTAGCTTAACGCACCTTGCATAATCTGGTTTTGCCGTACCTTCCATAATGCCAGGTATCTCCTTGAACTGCCTCCGCACCTCGGTTATGATGCCTTCTGCCGACCTTCCGACAGCCTGCATGGTCATCGACGAGAACAGGAACGGCAGCACTCCGCCAATAATTGCACCTACCAATACCAATGGGCTGAGTATCGATAGGTCTTCCGGCTTGAGACCTGTCACAGTCGCATATGTTGCAATCAGCGCAAGCGCAGTTAATGCTGCAGATCCTATGGCAAAGCCTTTGCCGGTTGCCGCAGTAGTGTTGCCCAGAGAATCGAGAGCATCGGTGCGCTCTCTGACTTCTGTACCAAGGCCAGCCATCTCTGCTATGCCGCCCGCGTTGTCTGCAACCGGGCCGTAGGCATCGGTTGCCAGAGTTATTCCAAGAGTGGACAGCATCCCCACGGCTGCAAGACCTATACCGTATAATCCGCCAAAGTAGTATGCTACTATAACGGCGATGCTAACGGCGAGTGCGGGTATCAGGGTACTTTTCATGCCTACTGCAAGACCGCTTATGATGCCGGTCGGCGTGCCTGAGACATATGAATCTGCTATATTTCTCGTCTCCTTGTAGGCATACGAGGTGTAGTACTCGGTACTTAATCCTATCGCCATTCCTGCCAGAAGCCCCACCAGAACTGCTATGAAGAGGTCGATACCGTTTGGAGCATCGACTGGAGTACCAATCAGACTGGTTGTCACGAAATAGGCAAATATTACGGTGAGTATGCTTGCCCCTATAGTACCCTTGCGAAGTGCCTTGAGCAGTTCTGCGCTGTCGGCACTCTCACCTGTGCGCACGAAGAATGTTCCGATGATTGAGGCTAGTATACCCGTACCAGCGAGGGCAAGCGGCAGTATCACGCTTGCATACCCAAGTGTTGCAGACACAGTTGCATATGCAGCCAGACCAAGCGCCATCGAGGCAATGATTGAGTTAACATATGATTCGAAGAGGTCTGCACCCATACCTGCCACGTCCCCAACGTTGTCGCCCACATTATCGGCAATAACTCCGGGGTTGCGCGGGTCGTCTTCAGGTATTCCGGCTTCGACCTTGCCCACCATGTCGGCTCCGACATCGGCAGCCTTGGTATAGATGCCTCCGCCAACACGCGCAAATAGCGCTATTGATGATGCGCCGAACCCAAATCCCACAATCATTCCAGTAACCCTTGCAAGGTCTCCTCCAAGGGCACTGCTCATCGCGAAGAAAGTTATTGAAAGCCCTACAACACCCAATCCGACCACTGTGAGCCCCATAACGGCGCCTGATGAGAAGGCAATCCTCAGCGCGGGGTTAAGTCCTCTGGTGGCTGCGTCGGCAGTCTTGCAGTTTGCGTTTGTAGCTATTCTCATGCCTATAAAGCCTGACAGTGCTGATAGGAATGCACCGAGCAGGAATGCGAGTGCGGTATAGACGCTTATCTGCGGCACTGCAAGCAGTATTATAAAGATTGCAGCTACAAATATGGCAACTACTTTGTACTGTTGTGTCAGGTATGCCATGGCACCCTCTCTTATGGCCGTGGATATCTCCTCTGCTTTTTTGTTTTTTACCTCCATACGTATGATTCTCATCGCCAGGAATCCTGCAAACAATAGTGCAAGGATGCCTGCCATTAGTGCCAGATACTGCATGTACTGCATCAATTAAATCACCTTTTTAACCGTATTTTGACTGTACAACCAACCGCACAACCGTATTTTAACCGTACTTTTGTACTTTAACCGTACTTCCAATGTTTTTCAGAACAACGTTAACCCCCAAATCTTAAAAAATCGTCTCGAATTTTACCCTACAATTTTGTCCCACCACACCCTACCATATCTTTTTGATAATCTGGTGGAAACCAGCTAATGCCTCCATATTAAGAGAAACACCCAATATAAAGCTATCTTTAATAGCTATCTCCAATTCCTGTTTTTTAAAAAGGGTTTAGAGTAATCAGATATTGGAAAAGTTATCCACTCAAAAAGAATCAATCTAAATATCGCTATTGGAGTGCTGGCATAACTTCTTCAGAACACACCGTTCACACATGGGCTTGCGCGCCCTGCAAACAGCCCTGCCGTGCCATACAAGCAGGTCTGAGAAACGCATCCAGTACTTTACGGGAAGCGCGCTCATGAGGTCAGACTCTATTTTATTCCTGTCCTTTTCTTCCGTGAGTCCCAGTCTGCCTGCAAGGCGCATTACGTGCGTGTCAACCACTATGCCTGCAATCACCCCGCATCCGTTCTGCAGTACTACGTTTGCTGTTTTTCTGGCGACGCCGGGGAGCTTTGTCAGTTCGTCCATGGTGCAGGGAACGCTGCCGCCGAATTCCTCGGTAACCATTTTACACGCGCCCTTTATACTCCGCGCTTTGTTTTTATAGAAGCCTGTTGGCCGCACATCCTCCATTAGTTCCTCAATCGGCGCATCTGCGTAATCCCTTGCGGTCCTGTATTTCATGAAAAGAGCTTTTGCGACTTTGTTCACGCGCTCGTCGGTGCACTGCGCCGAGAGTATGGTTGCGACCAGCAGCTCAAGAGGATTGGTAAACTTCAGGGCTGTTTTTGCATCAGGGTACTCGTTCTCAAGCAGTTTTATTATTTTCAGGATTCGGTTTCCCCGGTCGCCGCTCAATTATAGCACCTTGTTAGCCTTGTTAGGCATTGTTAGCTTTGTTACACCGTGTTACACCCTGTTAAATTGCACTAGGGGGCTGCTGTTTTATTACCGGTCATAATTTTGATTTTCTGAATCTTCCATGCTGGTAGACCTCAGAACGATGTTCTGCCTCCTCAGCGGCAGTATTCCGCGGCTGCGCAGTCTTTCAAGCACTTCTTCAATCACGCTTTCCCGCACATCAAACTCTTCAGATAGTTCCTTGACGGTCGGACTCACATTACACAATAAGTCATACAATATGGTGCGCTCCTCGTAGTCGTCAATGGAGTTCATGAGATTTTGCGCATCATCAAGAATCTCGTTTTTTATGCGGCATAATTGAAATCTCTCGTTTTCGATACTCCTGACACTGCCCTCTATACTTTCAATCAGCTCCGACATGTGCCTTACGCGGTCCAGTGGGTCGCGTATCTCCGATGCTTCCCTGTACCTGCGCTTTATAGTGCATAATAAGTCATCTACCTCCATATCTGGTTCTTTATCCACACCGGGTAACTCTGAATCGGATCTGTCAAGTTTCTGAAGCTCCACATCGAATATCCTTGTGCCGACATCAATCCGTATCGAGAAATTGTTGGTTGTGCGGTAGTATGTTCTGGGAGGACCTCCTGAACTGCTGCTCTCCCTGTAATGCTTTATAATGCCCGCTTCTTCAAGCACCTTTAGGTGCTTTGCAATCGCCTGCTGACTTATCTTAAGCTCATGCGAGAGCTGTAGCGGATAGTGAGGCTCATGCGAGAGTTTATAAAGCAATCTTCGCCTCATTGGGTTTTCAATAGCCTTGAGCAGTATATCCAAATTAGCTGCCATGTAAACACCAACCTACCCCATTTTTCATACGGTTGCAAAACTTTGTTTTGCAAACATGTATGGAAGCGGAGCTTCCATACTGTTGCGAAACTTCGTTCCGCAAACATGGCGGAGTAAAACTCCGCCTGTCTTGCGAACTAAAGGTTCGCGAGACAACCGAAGGCTCTGCCTTCGTCAAGTCCCGCAAAAGCTTTGCTTTCGCAAGACGTATAAAACGCGTAGCGTTTTAGATATGTAAACTGCGCATTTCTTCCAGAATCTCCTTATCTCGATCGCTTAGATTCTGTGGCAAAATCATTTTCAGTTTAACGTACTGGTCACCCCTACCTTTACCATTCTTTTTAGGTAATCCTCTCCCTTTCAATCTTAATTCTGATCCACCCTGAGTCATGGGCGGTACTTTCATCACGATATTTCCATCCAGTGTGGAAACATCTATTTTTCCCCCGAGAGCTGCCTCCCACGGCATTACTGGAATCTCCATGCGAATATCATCTCCGGATATCTTGAAGATTCTGTGCGGCTCTTTCATTATGATCAGATACAGGTCCCCGTTGGGCCCGCCATTAATACCAGGTCTCCCCTGGGATGCCAGCCGTATCTTCATACCATCGCGCACGCCGGCAGGTACGTTGACATCAAGCTTTTTGGGCGGCTCATTGCTCGATAGGGGATTCTGGGTGATACTTTGCTTACCGCTGTGATAAGCATCTTCCAGCTCCAACCTCATCTCAGCCTCTACATCAGCCCCCTTCAGGGGTCG
>JAUWIL010000005.1 GCA_030605385.1 Methanobacteriota archaeon | reverse complement strand
CCACTGGTCAATAGACCAGTGGCATGTCTGAAAAACCTACGGTTTTTCATACGGTTACAGAATCTCTGATTCTGTAAACATCTAACTGGCCAGTGGTTCTGCACACTAATTCCACCAGTCCTAACCATGTCTGAAATGCAAAGCATGTTCGAAAACCTTGAGTTTTCGTACTGTTGCGGAACTGCGTTCCGCAAACACCAGTCAATAGAACTGGTGGAATGTCGGTTTCAAACATGAATCAGTCACACCTAACAATGTCCTCAAATCTCAATCCTTTCTCTTCAGCCAACTTACGGTTAATCTTATATGCACCGCGTTGCGTCTGACTGAGGCTGTCAGGGTTAAAAAACGCCCACTTCATGTGGTCGAATCTAGCTCCTATTAACGGCTCGGCCCCAAATATTCTTGAAAATTCCTTAAGATTTTTTACTTCATCTTCATCCAGATATATATAATCGCTCTTGGTCGCCTTGGCCTCAACCGCAATGTATTTGCGACCATTGCCTGCTATCATATCTGGAAGAGGTTTCTTTGATACTGATCCACTGGCAGGGGTCCTCACTACTGCAAATCCCGCATCCCAGAGCATGTGCACAAGTTCGAGTTCTTTCTTGTATCCTTTGTTTGCCATAACCAACAGATTCCATATATTGTATATTTATTTTAATCGGCGTCAGGGTTCGTTATATTTCTTTATAGACTCACTCAAAATTATGCTTTTCTTGTATATGGCAGTACCTATGACCACCCCGGATGCACCGACCTCCTTTATCAGCCTTATGTCATCCATTGTGGTTACACCTCCGGAAGCTATAACCGGTATGCCGACTGATTCAACAACTTCTCTCACAGGCTCCACGAGGATGCCGTCCATGAGACCTTCCACATCAATATTCGTGAACAATATACTCCCGATCCCGGCAGACTCAAACTGCCTGGCAAGACCTGATGCCTTCATGGATGATGTGCGCCTCCACCCGTCAATAGCTACAATTCCCGAGCGGGAGTCGAGTGCCACCATGACCCTGTCGGGTGAGTAATTTTTGGATAGCTTTGATACTACTTCTGGCGACTCAACGGCAAGAGTCCCAAGTATCACCCTTGTGGCACCAATTTCCAATAGTTCCGCAGCCTTCTCATATGTGCGTATCCCCCCTCCAACCTCGATGCGCACATCCGGGTGAGCTTCTATCACACTTTTTATTATGTGCGCATTGCTGCCATCCCGCAGCGCTCCATCAAGGTCGATCAGGTGGAGTGTTGACGCACCCTCGCTTACCCATTGGCCGGCTACCTGCAATGGGTCATCCAGAATTACAGTCTCTGTTCCAGGCCTGCCCTGCACTAACTGTACGCATTTGCCATTTCTCAGGTCTATTGCTGGTATTACTTCGAATGACATGCACATCAATGGGATTAGGTGTTAGCATTGCCCTTCGGATCCCGCTCCGCTGCCTGAGCCCATGGGACCTATTCCGGGCTGCTCAACGGTTGTGCTGAGCGTTTGGCCGCACTCTGCCGGCGGGTTGTTAAATGCCGAGCATATAGCCTGCTTGACCGCCTCTGCCGACCTCTCCACCCTGATTTCATCGCCGTTTAGAATAAATGTCGGCGATCCTCCGACGTTGTATTGATTCGCGAGCGTAGCATCTACTAAATATTGCGGGAAACAGTAGGGTGGATTCGGACAGGTTGAGCCAACCCATATATCCTTGTCATTGTAAAGCTCAGTAATACTAAATTCACTGTCTGCCGCACTAATGCACGATTCCAGTTGAGCATCATCTACAGCTGCATCTGCAATACATTTTTCTGGATCGTCATTCTCAACGAAGCATCGGAGATAACTGGTTAATTTTTCATTCTGCTCCTTCTGTATACAATACATTCTGGTATTTTCATCCAGTTCTTTCTTTCCATGCATCGCGTAATCAACGAAGTTCAGCTCAATATCGGCTTTATCACCAAGCAGCTCCACGACAGGCACATATGCCTTTACGAACTGCAATCCATATGGGCAGTAGGACATTACAAATGCATGGGCTGTGGGCTTTTCGGTCTTGAGAATACTACTTGGTGTGGAAGTTGGTGTGGAGGTAAGTGTAGGGGTAAGTATAGGTGTGGGCTCTGTAAGATCTCTTATGCCGCCGCCACTGCCCAGCAGTATAAGCTTCCCGTCTTTCGTTGCGAACACGCTGGATGGGACTCTCTGCCCTCCAGCTTTAATTGTGAAGTTGATCTGGTATAGATTTGCACCACTATCGCTGATATCGACCAGTTCTGCGGTAGCACCTTGTGAGCTTAGTATACTATTGACGTATTCCATTGTTTTGTTACCCACAAATTCTTTTGTCACTGTCGGACCTGTCACTATGGGTGCTATGGCAATTCCAACAACTAATCCTACCACCACACTTGCTAACATCAACCCCAGAGTAAGTTCATTCAGGGGTATACTGCCTATGTTGATACTACTTTTTTCCTTAGATTCTTCAATCATCATTATATCTCCAGTGCATGGTCACATAAATATGTCCTTACTTTTATATGCGCTTCAGCGTAATCTTTAAATCTATCCTTTAACATTCAAATCTGGTTATTGGCAATTAATCTTTTCCTACCTACCCACCTACATAACTATAACTTACCATATTAGTATCTCCAAACATAACCCGATTTCAAACCATAAAACCATATTTTCATCCTATTTATTGAAAGTATGAAAACTGAAATGGTCGCCCATGGATTCTCCCTCCTGTAGCGCTCTGACTTTGTCTCCAGCCTCTCGCTCCGTGGCTGCACTATCATAAACCACGGCATTCTTCAACTTTATTACCGCACCGCACACGCATTGTCTCGTCTTGTTATCCTGATCAGCATATAAATAGCGTCCGCATTTCCTGCATTTGATTATGACGTACAACCAAAACCAACCCTGATTTAGTTTTTTAACTTATCAGAACCACTGCTCCAGAGTTTTCTGCCTTGTGCTGCCGAGTATTTCAGCCTCTTTAAATCCGAAGTATTCCAATATTCTCGTTGCAACAGGTAATATCTGGTTGTTTATGTAATAATCGATATCCAGTTCCAAGCCGTCCTCTTCAACGATTTCTATCGGATAAGCTCTGTCACTGAGAATGCCGGACCCTGACCCTTTTATAATAAGGTATGGAACCTTCTCGCCGACTTCATACGTTCGCATACCTCTCTCTTCAGCTCTTCTGGCTGCAGCCACATGTGTCTGTTTTGTCTCGTACCTTGATATGTCCTTGGTTAATGTTTTGTGGACTACCAGTTTTTCAACTGGGATTTTACCTTCACGCAGCATCAGGATAGTATCTGATACAAGCCCTGCAGCACTCTCAGGGTCCCTATCCTTGAGTATGATATTTATCACCTCTGACTGTATTTCCTTTGCCAGCTCACACCAGTCACCTCGTTTGACTTCAAGACCTTTTACAACAACCTCGCCGGATGACGTAAGGCCTGCATAGCGCTTTTTCTTACCTGTAAAGAAGATTGCATTATAAAACTCCTCGATATCCAGATCAAGAGGCAGTTCTTCCGATATCTTGCTGGCCAGTTCTTCTGCTTTTCGGATTAGTTCATCCTTATCCACCTGTGCTTTAACGAATAGGCTGTCAGTATCGCCATATATGACCTTCATTCCAAGCTCTTCGGCAACTGATACCGCCCTGCGTATGAAATGACGCCCATATGCGGTGGTCGCCTCGGCACACTCTCTGCGGTACCATCTTGCCGCACTCCATCCCGTATATCCGTAGAAGCTGTTGGTGAGTATTTTCAGGCTCTGCTGCTGTATATCTAATGCACGGTATTCATCTGAATCTTTTGGGAGGTTTTCTATCTTCTTTTTTACACTGCTTCGCCTGTTTATCAGGTCAATGAGTATCTTCTTGAAGAAGCCGTCCGGCTCCTTTTTGAACTTGTATCCTACTTCGGGTGCCACATAACAGTCATCATTACCATGAACTACAGTATCTGGCGATATATTGAATGCTATCATTATGCTTGGATACATTGACGAGAAGTCAAGACATACTACATTCTCATGTATGCCTATAACCGGCGGCAATACGAGACCGCCCACATAGGTCTCGCCGCCACCGCTTCGAGCCGGAACAATTTCGCCCAGTTTATGTGCTTCGGCACTAAGATAACTCTCTACCTGCCGCCCTCTTCCCATTCTGGTTACGTCGCCAAGTGGGTATCGCGCCAGCCTTGCAAATTCGCATTGCATTGGGAGCAGTTTGTAGGCGAGACCCAACGTACTTACAACATCCGCTCTTGCATATTTATAGAGTGTTTCCCGCTTGCTCTTGTCATTCCAGAAATCATGAATCTCTGCAGGCGTCAGATCCACGCGGTCTTCTTTCTTCATCACACCCATATATTCTGCCACATTCTCGAGTGTCTTTACCTTGACGTCGCCAAGATTTCTGCTCGCAATTCTATAAAGATCGGCATTTATCCTGCCAGGTATTTTCAATTCTGGCAGGGCACCACCACGGGATGTTGCTGGGAGTCCATCTCTCCCTATATTTAGTTCGATTCCGTGTTTCTTTGCCCGCTGCCTTATATAATCCCAGTCGAATGCATCGGAGTTGTAGCCGACCAATATGTCAGGATCCTCATCACGTATCGTTTTTATGAATTCCTCTATAACGCCCTTATCACTCTCATCTTGCATTATTATTAGCCTTGTGCTCTCTGTACCATCCACCCCCTTATGTGAAACCCCAATTATTATAATCGGATTTCTCTGTGGGTTGGGCATTCCGTGCAGGTTGGACATCTCGCAGTCAAATGCCATCACACTTAACCGTGGGTAATTTTCCATTGGCTTGTGAGTGATTTTATCTGCAATTATGGCAGTCTCCGAATATTCAATTTCGGTCAGGTCACCTTCTACGATGATACCATCCATCGGGATTAGCTCCCTATCAATCAGGAATCTCACGGCGAATTGTATGTCTGCTTCTCGAATGCTCATACCAAGTTTTCCCACTTCTTCTCGCAGTGATGGTACGTGCTGTGGATGATGGGCATATATTTTAAGCGCCTTAATTGGCACTCCAAGGCTTTCACGGTCCACAATTTCAATGCGTTTTACTCCAATCTCGTCATCATATCTCTTGGTCTCAATGCCCATTATCATTTCAACACAAGAATCCAGTGAATCTTCTGCAAGTGTGCCAAGGCTAGGTAGTGCGTAGAAGTACGGCTCAAAGCTCTTATCAAACACCACTACGTCGTTTCCGTAAACATCCTTACACCAGAGGCGGATTACGGCAGAACTATCTTCAGTGATATAATCCAGATCTATAAGAAAGCCTTCAAATTTCATTCCAATCTGACTTTATTACTGATATCTACATATATGTGTTGTTCAATGAATGCTGCCAAGGGTGCTGTGCAATCGCCTAAAAACGTTCAAAATAGCATTCTTGCTCAATTTAGGAATTAATATATGTTAGCATGTTCATGTTTCACCATTTAACTAAGCGCGACATAAGTCAGGTTGGGCTATCTACACATAGCATCGCATTCAAATGGCAGCACATCGGATTTAGAGTATAGTGCAGTATCAATAAATCCTATTACAATTTCATAGCCAAATATTACAGGATATAGTTGGATTCAAAATGATCTCTGAAAAGATATGGGCACTTGACACTTCTAACAAGGTCTGGCGCCTCAGCTGGACGTGGTGGTGGTGGATATTCTTCATAGACAATCCACATGATGAAGCACATCCAAAACAGCTAATGATACTCTGGTCAACCAAGGATTGCGGCAGCATAAAGATTCATGACGCCCACTTCAGCAAGACGCGTGAAGAGGCAGGCAGAGAGGCTGGTGAACTTTTCAAAGGTGCAGTTGCAGCATGGTATTATGACGGCTACCGGATGCATGATTCGTTTATACTTGATGTTTGCGATCTATCAGTTTCCAATAATGATTCGGGTAGTATACTCCGCACCATTCCTGGCGAGAAATACATCTTCAAGTGTGATGGTGATTTGGATACGGATGGGTGTGACGTAATAATAGATAAAGACGATATCAAACTGGATTTTCATATGAGTGCTGCCAAGAGTGGCTGTATTAAGCCAACAGAATCTAGCAACAGGTATCTCGGCACAAGATTCGGATACGACATAGTACGTATACGGCGTATGGGATTGAGCGGTACTATAAAGGAAGGAGATAAAACAGAGGGTGTAACTGGCAGCGCTTACTTTCAAAAAATCCATGTGAACGCCCCCGCAGTGCCCTGGTATTGGGGTATGGTTCACTTTAAAGATGGAAGTATATTAGAGTACTTTATACCCCACTTGGGCACATCCATACTGAAAAGAAGGCCAGATGATTTTGATAACGGGTTTGGCAGTATACCCCTAATCAGACCAACTGTGGACTACTATAATCCACATGAAGCGCAACCACATAGGTTCAATCAACTGCAGTTCAAAAAAGAGATAAATGGTGCCACCCCACCCATATGGATTGGTAATGCTAGATCAGATTGTGGCAGTATATCCTTCAAGTTGGATAGTTACAGCAGGGCATATTGGCGTTTTGAACAGCCCATATTGGGCCGCCTCAGCAGCGTGTTCCATTATACTGAATATCCCGTAACTGTATCAGAGTTCAAAATAGAGATTGACGGCTCAAAAAAGAGCCTTGTTGATGTGGGTCATGGCGTTGGGAATGCTGAGCATTCATGGGGTATGTTACTATAGATTGTGATTTTGCCGGTGCCACCATCTTTTGATAAGTCTTATATAAGTTATGCTGCCTTAAACCTATGAAGCTAATATAGTTAAGGGGTTTGCTGTTATGGTATTGCCGCTAAATGGAATAAAAATAATTGATCTCACACAGAATCTACCAGGTCCATATTGTACAATGTTGTTATCAGATCTAGGAGCGAAAGTAATCAAAGTAGAACGACCTGACACAGGCGACTTTGGGCGCGCGTGGCCTATGCTATTTAGCAGCGTGAATCGCAACAAGCAAAGTATTACCATTAACCTGAAATCCTGTGAAGGTGTTAAAATAATAAAGCAGCTTGCAGCTGAATCCGATGTATTGGTTGAAGGATTCCGCCCAGGAGTAGTTGAGCAGCTCGGAATCGGGTACAGGGATGTATCAGACGTGAATCCAGGAATTGTCTACTGCTCCATATCGGGATTCGGGCAGGATGGACCGTTATCAAATGCACCAGGACATGACGTTAACTATGGTGCCCTTTCTGGATTATTGAGTATGACTGGTATTAAGGGCGACTTGCCCATAGTGCCTGGAATTCCCACGGCTGATCTCAACTCCAGCATGTTTGCCATTATGGGCATTCTCACAGCACTTCTGGCCAGAAAGGATTCCGGCAAAGGGCAGTACGTAGATGTATCAATGCTTGACAGCATGATTTCATGGATGAGTTTTATCTCGGGTCATTACTTTGAGAGCGGGGATTCTCCAATTCGGGGAGAGGTCATGCTCACCAGCGGTGTGATTCCGTCTTATGGTGTTTATGAAACTAAGGATAGAAAATACATTACCCTGGGCATTCTTGAGGATAAATTCTGGCGTGATTTCTGTAGAGCTGCCGGGTGCGGCGATCTTGCCGATTCGCAGTTTGCGACTGGTAGGAGAGGAAAAAGCGTCATTGCCAAAGTTAAGGAGATCATAAGATCTCGCACAAGAGACGAGTGGGACGAACTGCTTGGCGTTGAGGGTATTAACATACCGTACGCCCCTGTTTTAAGTGTAGGAGAGGCTCTAAATCATCCACAGGTAGTTCATAGGCGCATGGTAGATACAGTTAATGACCATAAAGGCAATGTTATCAAACAAGTTAGCATGCCCATTAAATTCTCTGAAGCTCATGGTGAGATGCGAAGTGGTCCGCCAGAGCTAGGTGAACACACAGAGGACATACTCAAGGAATTAGGTTACTCCAAGGATGAGATAACCAAGCTGCGAGACAATGGAGCTGTATGACAGTCTTCCATATTAGGGGAAACGACAGATTTGGATAGCGTAAAAATATATCATTTACATTTATCGTACTTTCAGCGCATATTTGCCTGGTATTTCTATATTAAGACGCTTTGCTATTTGCGAGCGAGTGGCATCTATGATTATGACATATCCCGCCCAGTCGCTGCTGAAAGATGTTAAGTGACATACTGGACAGCTCTTACTATTTTTACTGCCTATGATTTTATTACAGTTCCTGCATGCCTGCTCACTCATGATGCTTCACCCTTGCCATTAGTGCTTTTTTATTTACCCACGGTCTTGTTGCGCATTTCATTAATCCATTCAAGCTTGCCTAGAGCGGGCTGGCGCATCGTAAGTCCAATTTTGCTCTCCCGCGGATCTCGCTCGTTAAGGCTTATGGCAACGATTCTTGCACGTACACTATCCCCTTCCGTAATTGCCTTGTCTCCAGCCTTGCAGACAAGGCGGCCGCCTTTTTCATCATACGATATATAATCATCTGTTATCTGACTCACATGGAGCAATCCGTCCATGGGCCCAAGTCCGATAAATGCGCCAAATTCGACTGTTTCTACTATCTTACCTTCTATAACTTCCTGCATATTTGGTCTGAATACCAGTGAATCGAATGTGGTTCTATAATAGACTCCGCCATCTCCCGCAATTATAGATCCTTCACCCACTTTTACTATATCCAGTACCGCTATCATTGAACCCAATTTCTTGTCGATGCGGCCTTCCAGTTTCTCGCGTAGGTTATGTAGTATAACTTCTTTTATATCACCGCCAAGAGATTCTGGTGCAACACGCACTACATCAACCAACCTCATCTTAAAATACATTTTAGTCCCTCTCTGATTCTAGCTCTCTCTGATTTTATCTGCAATGATTGATACTGCATGGCTTAAATATCTTATGTTGATAATCTATTCTTCTGCCTGAGGTATACAACTGTTATCTTATGATCTGCCAATTCTCTCTTCAGATCCTTATCGCCAGTGAGGACTGCCGCCCTCTTCTCAATAGCCAGCCCTAGTATTGCTTTATCCGCCACTCCACTGGCCTCTACAATCTCACACTTATGTACAAGTTTTAGGGCTACTTTGGCTGCAATCCTGTCTTTCCCTCTTAGTTTTCTCCCCAACTTTTCCAGCTCGTCAATCACAACACTTGGCACCATAAATTCGTTGTATCCAAGTCTCTCCAACTCTGCAAATATATCGACTCCTGAGTGCCCCGGAATCATTAGTGCGTTTGTATCAAGTATGACTTTCATAATATTGGCTTAACCCCATTATTTACAAGATCTTCAAACCTAAATTTAGTCTACCGCCATTGATGGAATGGTGCCGTATGGGGTTTTATGATGAAATTCCATCGGGTGATTGATGAGTATATTCCACTGGAATGTGTAGTGGACAGATATGGTGGGCGTCAGTATATTTCAATTCTTGATTATGCCGAAGCCGATGAGATGCCACCTGGAGCCAATACGCCTGCTGATGGCTACCCTTGAATTCACCTCTGCACACACCGGCCTTTTGAGGACTACTTCCGCATCTTCCTTACGTGCACTTTTAACGATACCAATAGTCGCAGCAGTACCTATACTTAGCATCAGAGACTCATTGGTTTTTATGGGTTCCACTTTTATATCCTTAGTTATGCCCACCACCCTTTCCAGCAAATGCAAGTCTGTTGTAAATTTTTCCCATACTGGGGGTAAAGTACCGGGTTCGCCCGCCACCTGTCCAACCAAGGAGTCTCCTCTTGTAATTGCCGGGTCAAGCGTTGTTCCAACACCAATAAGTCCGCCTGGTGTTGCCTCTTTCACACTCTTACCTCCCACCATAATAGTTGACGTGGCTGTTTCTACCGGCATCCACGTTCTTTTACCATCTACTTCAATCATCCTCCCTGGCCTGATTTCCAGATTGTCCTTCACTCTGAGCCTGCCTCTGCTTATAGATCCGCCTATCACGCCACCAACAATTTTGCTAGCTTCCGCGCCAGGCTTGTTAATGTCAAATGACCTTGCTACAAGCATCATCATATGCTCATCATTGGACCTCTCCGGAATGGGGATGTTTTTCTCCATTGCCATTATAAACGAGTCTATGTTGATATTGTGCTGTGCTGATAATGGTATTATTGGCGCATTTTCTGCTACCGTCCCCTCCACAAATTTCTTTATTTGTTCGTAGTTTTCTATAGCTTCTTCCTTGGTCACAAGGTCAACTTTGTTTTGCACTATCACTATATTTTTAACTCCCACTATATCGAGAGCTGTGAGATGTTCTTGGGTCTGCGGCTGTGGACATGCCTCGCTGGCTGCTATAACCAGTACGGCACCATCCATTATGGCTGCACCCGAGAGCATTGTTGCCATCAGTGTCTCATGTCCAGGAGAGTCTACGAAGGATACAGTTCTAAGCTTATCTGTCTTAGAATTGCAATGAGTGCACTTCTTTTCAATAGTATAGCATCCTGGTCCATCACATTCGGGACACTTTCTGAAGGTTGTATCAGCATACCCTAAACGTATGGATATCCCGCGCTTTATCTCCTCACTGTGACGGTCTGTCCATATGCCAGATAGGGCACTAACTAGCGTAGTTTTCCCATGATCTACATGTCCAACCATTCCTATATTAACAACTGGTTTGGATGCTGCTATAAACTATACCCCCGGTTTAAACAGAAACGCACCTCAACAGGGCGGTAATATACAACAAACCCTTGAAATTGTATTTAATAGTATCGGTATGGGGGTCGCACTACTTAATAGCTCTAACAGCCCCGACAACACATATTGGATGTAGAGAGCATGTGAACGGGATGCTACAATGTTGATAATTATTCGAGGTTTATACCTTGCTGAGGAATAATAAGGGAATACGTTTATATACAAGGTATATAGTGTAATATATATCTTAGAGTTGCTACTTAAAGAGGTATTCAACATTGAGTGAATTGAAGAAACTCATTTTACAGGATAAGCCTGCCGACATACTTTTGACGATAAGGGGAGTTGAGAGTCCGTATCTGGCACTGGTATCAAGAGAGGTACGAACTACGTTTGCCCATACTAACAATGTGCTCAATGAAATGGAAAGGCTGGGGGTGGTTACGTTCAATAAAGTCGGTCGCGTTAAGTACGTAAAGCTAACGGCATACGGCGAAAAGGTCGCTAAAGATCTTGACCGCTTCGTCAAAACCATGCAAAAACCGTCCATCAGTAAGAAAAGTTCAGGTAATAAAAGGAAGTTTTCATTAATTGTAGGTGGTGAAGTGGCAGGCACCTATATAGGTACAACTCCCAGACCGGCAGCTATAAAAGCTGCAAGAAAAGGCTACAAGCACATTACTCTGCGCGAGAATGGTACGGATAAACTGCATGTTTACAAAGCAGTCATTATGAAGAGTAGAGTGCCTGCCGGCCGGTCAGGTAAGGCAAATGAAGAAATACGGATTGAGAAAATTGGTATGAAGAAGATGAAGTGATTGAGAGTTTTTTCAAATGATTACTGCTGATGATGTGCGCTTGGTGGTGGGCAACCTTGAAATAACGCATGACAGTATGTTCATGATTATCGGTAGACTTGTTATTTACATAGCGATAATCATTATAATGGCTGTGATGGTTACAGCTATCATAGCATTATACATGTTTAATACGCGCCACATGTTTTTTCCGAAGTTTACGCTTCTCCTCATAACTGCATTTGAGGGGGGGGTCAAAGCGTTCTTCAACTTCCTAAGGCTTGATGTTAGTACAGTTGACAGGCTGAACATAGATCTGCGTAACATCGTTGACTATGATAATTACATATCGACCGGCTACAGTGAGAGGGGGGCCTTTCTGCCGCAATGCCTTCGCAGCGTTGAATGCCCTGCACCGACAACTCCTGAGGGTGGAATTATATGCAAGGGCTGCGGTAAATGTGAAATCAAAAATGCTAAGGCGTTCTGTGAGGAGTTGGGTTATAAAGTATTCGCTGTAGCACCAGGCGGCACATTTGTAACACGTATGATGAAAAAATATGAGCCTACAGCTGCGATTGGCGTTGCGTGTGTTGGCGATTCTAAGTCATTTCTGGAGGTATGCGAAGCTATGCAAGTTTATGGACAGGCGGTAATCTTGCTTAAGGATGGTTGCGTAAATACTGTTGCTAACTGGGATATATTCTACAAACTTGTCGCCATGAAAAAGGAATGATTTATTCTCAAAATAGTTCATCATCAATATATCTCTGAATGCAAAGCGTTTCAGATGTTTGTAGAATCGAAGATTCTACAACAGTCTGAAAGCCAAAGGCTTTCAGACATGTTTGCAAAACAAGGTTTTGCAACCGTACAAAATGCGAAGCATTTTGGACATGTTTGCGGAATGCAGTTCCACAACCGTATGGAAGCGGAGCTTCCATACATGTTTGCGGAATCTTTGATTCCGCAAGATATCTATCAAAAACTTCGTTTTTGCGGGACATCGAGAATAAGTTGGAACTTGTGAATGTTCAATAATATTTATATCCCATATCTTGTGATATATCGTTGAAGGTTTTAAAATATGAACTCAAGCCGTGAAAGGGCCGTTGAAACTTCACCAGATATGCTGGGGGGCTGGTTGAGTACTTCCTCCTCAAAGTACATCAGACTTTTTAGACCCGTTGCTTGGATTTGCTTTTTACTGCCGTTCACTGTTGGCCTTGCTATTGGCTCAACAACATCTGTCAGTCTGCATTACGTGTTATACGGTTTCATCTCATTCATCTTCTCGATGGTGCTTGCCTTCACAACAAATGCTATTGCTGATAGGGATGTGGACCGCCTGCATGACGGACGCGCAAAAGATATTGACCTATCACGACAGCCGATAGTTACCGGCGAGATTTCTATACTATGGGGCACGATTATCGTTATTATATCCGTACTATTATCCATGCTGTTTGCTTACATGATCAATCCAATCTTTCTGGTTTGTATGCTAGTTTGCAACATCATGTGGATTCTATATTCGGTACCGCCTACGCGTTTCAAAGCCCGGCCGGTGGGTGATATTTTCTGCAACACTGTTGCTGGCGGCACTCTGTTTGTAGCAGGTCTCAGTATTGGCGGGGCATATATGGATACACTGATCATTATTGGCATATTCATCATGGCATCTATTTTCTATATACCTACCGCTGTTACCGACTACGATTTTGATAAAAGTGCAGGTCTCAAAACATCGGCAGTTTATTTCACCCCAAAAGTGATAATTCGTGCCCTGTACCCACTGACAGGATTCTTCGTGATCGTATGGCTTGCCGTTATGTACATGTACAATGAGCTTGAACTCCGTATATTTGCATTACTTGTTATTTCTTATGCGATTATCTATACTGTTTATGCTAACACACATGTCGTGGGAACAAATCTGAGAATGCGGGTTGACAAGTGGGTCTTTATCCCATTCTTCTTCATTTCTATTCTATCCATACTTTATGCTCTTATGAAAATATTTGGATTTATCACGTTTTGATATAATTGCTGTCTAAACCCGTCCGGCACTAACCCTCATCTTGTGCCGCTTGGTTTACTGTAATCAGCGCATATCTGCGATAACAGTGCTTGCAGGTGTATGCGCTCATTGGATCCTTCTTTCATATTAATGTCCACCTCGCCCATTTTTTTGAGTATCACAGCTGTCCTTCTGTCTGTCTGACCTGATGAATATAGAACTTCGTCACGTATTCTCTCAAGTATCTCCTCGCCTGATAGCCCTTTGTCTACTACAATCTGATCCAGCGTTGTTATTGCCCTTTTGAAATCCCCGCTGAGTGCGTTTTGGATCATTTGTCCCGTTTCTTTAATTTTTATCCGTTCAGCCACTTCGAATGCTGCTTCTGAGTTAATTTCCTTCTTGTATTTGCTGGCTGCTGCCTGAAATACGTTTACAGCATATTCCGCATCCCCTTTTGACAAATAGGTCAAAGCACTAAGTCCTTCTTCGTTGATTCTAACTGATTCCTCTTCTGCGATTATAGTTAGCACTTCTTTTATGCTATGATCAGTCAATCTCCTGAGGTGCAGATTTACGCATCTTGAGCGTATCGGCGGTATAAGTCTCGTTATCTGCGTTGTTGAGAATATGAATCTGCATGTATGGCTGTATCGCTCCATCATCCTACGCAGAGCTTGCTGTGATTCATATGTTAGTGATTCGGCATCATCGAAGAAGATTATTTTGAAGTTCGCATTTATCGGTGCCAGCGCAGCATATTCATTCACCGCATCTTTGAACATTTTTATAACCGATTTTCGGTCATCATAAAACCTTTTGAACCTATCCGTGCTGGCTAAGTATTTTTTACCCTGATAAAAGAAATCTGATGCGCTTATGTGGGTGAGATTGGCCTCGTAATTATCTCCATACAGCTCGCGTGCTACGGCGTAGACTACGGACGTCTTTCCACTACCATTGCGCCCATACAATACGAGATTTGGCAAACTGCCATTATCAGTATATGATTTTAACCTACATATTATGTTTCTGTGGTATGGCATGTCCGAGAATATTTTGCTGTTAAAATTCGATATGTTCTCAAGCAACACAGACCTGTATTTTTCTATCCACAGTCCCGTAATTGGTCTACCTTCTTCCTTTTCACTCAATTGCAGCACCACTGAGGATATTACATTGGAGATAGTATGATGTGTATGTTCAGCCTTTTGTATATTTTAAATCTATGCTTGTGCACCAGTTTTCTGAAATACACTTCAATATGATGCAGGCAGAACAACTGATATATCGTATAAAACCAATACATACAACTTAGGCAGGGAGCACGATATGGATGGTGTGAGCATTTCTGTTGAACCCCGATTCATTGTTGACCGCATGTTTGGCACCCTTGTAAGATGGTTAAGGATGCTCGGGTATGATGCATTATATGCTGGTGATATAGTGATAGAGGACTATGAAGCAGAGGATGATGTCCTGCTGAAGATTGCACTTGAGGACTTCCGCATCCTAATAACCCGTGATAAAGCATTACACTCAAAGGCTGAACGCATTGATTTGCCTGCCTTGTATTTAGTAGATCTAGATGTTAATGGGCAGTTAGCAGCGGTTGCTAAAAATTTTAAAATACGCTTTAATATCCATGCCGTGAGATGTACACTGTGCAATCATCTTTTGAGCGAATTGGATGTTGATAGTGATCCTCATTTAATAGCCGATAATGATTATGTGCCTCAGGATGTTCTTGATGGTTCCATTGATGGATGGATATGTGAACATTGCGGGCAGATATATTGGGCCGGCAGCCACTGGGATAATATAAAAGCTCGACTCCGCTCGATTTCAGATGGAACTTGGTGAGGCTATGCTCGCTTTGCTGTTGGTAATGATGCATAAGAAGCTATGTTGCCTTTCGAATTTTTGTGCGAGCACCCTCTACAAATGCACTGGTTTGCAATTGGCTGGATTTTATAGTGACTGCCATTCTATACGATAATTTTTGAGTGTGTCTGTTTGGGGTGCACTTTGCCAAGGCACGTATTTATCAGGCCTGCATACTCTTCCTTCAGTGTATAGACTATTGTTGATTTATATGTGTCTTTATGAATGCGGAGTATTCCTAATTTGGAAGCTATCGTACCCAGCATTGCAGCCACTGATTTTAGAGATATATTGTAGTTGTTTTTTTGTAGAAGCTTATGCAACTTTTCCGAGGTTATAGTACGAACTCTCAGAATTATTCGCATTATTGCATGGCGAACGCCGTCTTTATCCAGCTCAAGATATTTTTCCATCCTTTTCTTGATCCTGGGAATCCTTGACCCATTATTAGCCATAGCTAAACCTCTGACGAACTTTATGGATTTATTGTATATTAAATTAACCAATCGATATGAATGGAACATATAATGCAAATTATGGTGCGGACAAGCTTGCCCATGCTGCCCATTATATGATTCAATGTAAAAAATGTGCAACAGAACCAAGGTCTTTTATTTTGCTCATACATATGATACTGACCCTTAACATTCGCTCTTATAGACGCTCAATTAGAATAGTGGTGGGCGTCTACATCAACACGTTTTCTATTTTTTCCCTAAGCCTCAGGTAAACTCCCTCGGATATGATGCCGCGCCTATGGCGCTCAGTTATGCTTCGTTTCATTCGTTCGCGGGTCTCCTCGAAAGTTCTCCTTGATATGGCCCCCGTCTCATATTGAGATTTTAGCCTGAATAGTATTTCATCCATTCTGTATTCTTCTCTTGTCCTGGATTGTGGCTGTAGATGTACTTGGGCTTCTTTGAGTTTTTCTTGCTCTTCCATTAGCCTTCCCAATGTTTCTTTCGTGTTGAGCATTTCATTCTTCAATTCTTCAACCGAATCATTAAACTGACCTTCCAGGTTTGCCCTTACATTCTCTATTTCAATTTTTTCGCTGTTTGCAGTGACCATCCCCAACTCCAGCAGTTCTTTAAGTGCCAGATCATGCCTCTCAAGCTTTTCTTGCACTCCTTTTATAAAACTCGTATCAATTATATCGTCTATCACCTGCTGGATTGAATCGGAACTGTTCGGTACGCTCGGGTGTTCGGCTTTTTCTTGTTGTCCAGCCAGCTTTTTTATTTGTTCGCTCAACTCCAATATTTCTCCTATCTGTTCAAGTTGTTCCTCTGTAAGTGCATTTTCATGCTGTACTGCAGCTACATCTTCAGAGAGGATACTGCCCCCCACTTTATGCTGCATTTCTTGAAGGTCTGACTCTACTTTGCTAACTCTCCTCTGGAAGCTCTTCGGCACTTTACTGCCCTCACTCTTTTTAATCTTTCTCCTTATTGTTTTCTTGATTTTCCTGAGTTCACCATCCCGCAGGTCTTTTCTGAAGTTTTGCAGATCCTTATCTGTGATGGTATTTCTGGCAACCTTCCTGGTATTTTCTATCTCACCTGCGTTCTCCTTAAGCTTGGTATACAAATCCTCGATCTTACTGTTTACCTCCTCTATTTCCCACGATTCCCGTGATTCCCGTAATGCTGCACTCGAATCTTTATTTATCGATACTGGCTCTTCAAGCACTCTCATGAGTTGCACTGTTTTCTGGCGAAGTTCACCCCTGATTTGAGTCATTTCATTCAGCATCTCTTTTAGTTCTGCCAGCATTCCCCCTCGCTCTTCGAGTCTTATGTTGTATTGCTCTTCATATAATCCAGGTGTGTTCTGTATGTTGTCTCTGTCGTCCATTAAATACCGATTTTGTTGACACAGTAGATAAAGCTTACCTTAATTCGGCTAACGCCCGTAGAGTCAACTTAGAATCAGCTTTATCATAATCTGATACAAGAATACTGCGAGATTTAGCTCGCAGATGGATTGTGTCCTACGTTAGCTTTTTTCCAATTGGCAATACACCCCCTTATGGATGGTGCTGTCCCATCTTGTGAGGGCAGAGCTTCCATACGGTTACAGAGCTCCGCTTTCGACGTGTCTTGCGAAACAGAGTTTCACGAGACAGACGAAAGCTGCGCTTTCGTCATGTCTCGCAGAATCATAGGGCAGAAAACACCACCTTAATCTTAGGAAACCAGAAAGATGCAGACAAACAAAAATAACCGACTACTTCGCAAGTTGAATCCCTAAGACAACATCATGATACCACACCCTTCAGGGTGTGGTAGTTCATTGTAATGATCTTAAGCAGCCCCATATAACTAATTATCTGCGAACCTGCTATCTGTGAACCTGCGAACTAAAACTGCATTATCCCCTTAAGTAGCTATAAAATTCAAACCTTGGTCTTATGTGTCATTCATGCATTGGGATTTTGCTCAAACTTACGACTTGCGTATTACTATAGATCCGCCGCCCTCTTCGTAGAACACTATCGTGTCGCCCTCACCTATACCAAGCATCTCTGCCACTGCCTTAACAACGGTTATTTTGTTGAATTTGGCTACTTTCGAGGTCCCTATCACACGGGATTTTGCATTCATAACAATCGTACCATAACTATCAATAATGAATATTACTATCGATTGGTAGTTCTACCTATTCTACCTATTAATCATGTTAGTAAATTTTATGCACATGACTGTATAAATAGATTACGTCACAGATGCTGATAATATGTTCAATAGTAATATGTTATACTTTTGTTTTAAATAGTTTTATAGTTTTTATAATGTGTAAACTTACTGAAACTCTTACTGGAATTGAATACATATTCAAATCTTTATATATTGGCCAATTGCATGTATTCAATTCTGTTATCAACCGAGATTTAGATGAACTTTACACAGTATCACGTTTCCGTTATAAGATTCTGTCAACTCTTATGGCCATAAAAAGCAGAGTCTTCACTTAACATATATATACTATTCACTCATTTAATACGTCATAGATGTTTGCGGAACGTGTGCAGCTTGAGCGTATTCCGGCTATATTGAGCTATTGTAAAAGTACCAGCACTTTGGTGCTAATACACTTGTATAATTATGTTTGGGGAATGTGGCTGTAGTTAAAATGTGTGTTAATTAAGATTTGCTTCAAGCTCGGGTGGATTGATAAATATGGCTATAAAAAGAGCAAAAGTTGCTAAGAAGAGTGCTGCAAAGAAAAAGGTTGCCAAAAAACCGACAGCTAAAAAGAAAGTTGCCATGAAAACAGTTAAGAAGACCGCCAAAAAGGCTACGAAGGCTGCAAAGAAAAAGGTTGCCAAAAAACCGACAGCTAAAAAGAAAGTTGCCATGAAAACAGTTAAGAAGACCGCCAAGAAGACTGTAGAAGGGGTTGTTAAAGAGTCTTCCCCAATCTCGGCAGTTATAAGTTTGGGTAGTGACACACTCAGCGATCTTAATGCAGCCAAAAATGCTTTCGAGAAAAAACTTGGTCAAACCATGAGTGACAATGATTTTCTCAAAGTTCTAGTTGCGATGTATCGGTTGATAGAGGGTCAATAGGGTAATTGATAATAGTTCTGAGGCATCATGTACTGCACATACATCTAAGGAAAAGTGACATACCGATATCGAATCTGGTGCCATTTAATTTGGCGTGGCGCTGACGGATTATTAGATGTCAATCAGCCGCCCGCGTTTAACCGATGTTAACATACTTTCTCAATTCCTCAGCTGTAGAAGTGCTATCCAAGCATCTTACAACTTCATTCCAGTTTCTAAATGGTCTGCAGCGTACCATCCTGATGGCTCTCTTTCTCCCAATACCTTGAATTGCCGATAACAGCGGCATGTTTGCAGTGTTTATATCAAGTGGATATGGTACCCCCGTAACTGATCTTGAGCCATAATCAGTAACAGCAACATCAAAGAAATTTCCTACATTCAGCCTTGCAGGCACACCAACCAGAAGTGGATACGTTGCAATCTGCCTGCCAAATGTAGTATTACCGTCATGAAATTCCATACGCACATTCTTTAACACAGTTCCGTGTGGAATAAGACGTTGAAGCATAGTTCGATCGATATCGACCCTGATGCGCTTCTTATACTCTGCAAAAAGGCGCTTGTGCTTCTTCATGGTTTTACTGCTTTTAATATCTCTACTTAGCCTTGTGCCCTGCACAACAGCAACCTGCCTCAGATTAATCCTCCTCACCATCAAGCCCTCATCAAGTATCTGCTTGAGAAATTCAAAGTTCAGCTCATAAGTCCTTTCTGTCTCACCAGGAAGACCATAAACAAAGTTCAGGCCAGGCAGAAGTTCTGGCAGTCCACTACCCCCCCGTTTTCTGCCGACTCTATTGAGTATGCGCACTGCCTCAATAACCTCCTCAGGGATTGAGTTCAGGTTATTGGCTCTTGCAACATTGAGGTCTGCGGTCTCACCACCGAGTGCCGCCACATCACCTGAAGTGTTGTATTTTGCAATAATCTTCGCTATGATCTCGCTCTCTTCGGGATAGCGCGCTATGGTTGCGGGGCTGGCATTATCCATGTGAAGAACATTAAGGTCCGGAGCTACGTTTCGTATGCCCTTATATAGATGTTCCAATGCTTCAGGGTTCGGTATTCCTCCTTCATATGCCTGGTATGCAAACAGATCGGGTTGCATTCCTATCCTAAAGTAACGCGCACCCACACCATACAGGGATTCTACCTCGCTCACTATGTCTTCTACACTGCGGTAGTCTGGCTCACCATGCATCGGCTCGGAACAGAAAGAGCACTTGCGCCAGTGGCATCCCCTGTACGTTTCGATTTCACACATAACATTTGGATAATCTGGATGTTGTTCTATGATGTTTGCACCAAGATTACTCCACTCGGCAAGTTCGGCTGGCAACCGTTTTCTTGCTGAATCAACATTCTCAATATCCTTCTCTTCCAGGATGCTTTTTACCACTGCCTCCAAGTCGCCTTTTACAATTATATCAAATTCTGCCTTATTTACCACATCTGTTCTTTTTCCACCACGTGTGCTAACACCAAAGCGTGCAGCCGGTCCGCCCAGCACTTTTACCCTGTTCCAGGTACTGGAGGCTATATCCTCTATTTCTCTTCTGCTGGCAGGCATGCCGCCCAGATATTTTCCGGGAACTGTCGTACCGGCAATTAATATCAGGAGATCGTGCCGGGATATAATATCTAATAAGCCTGGTTTTACCCTTACCTGATCTATCGTGAAATAGGACGTTTTCACCCTACCGCTCCTGAGCGCACCCGCTGCGTAGCGAGGATACGGAGAGATATAAGGTGGAACTCCCAAGCATGTAGGTTCATCCACATACCCGTCCAATATGGCTGCTGTGCCGATTCGCATGATGTTAAAAGCCTCTTACCTCTTAACGATAGTTTTGATTGAAATAATAGCATTAATTCTTAGTGTCAGCTACTCTTAGTATCAGTTACCATCGTCTACCACTGTATCTGCATAAGTATATTTTCACTTGTTAAAAACATTAATACAGCAATATGGCCAACCAACCTAGCATTGCCTACTATTTCACTCAGAGCGCTGCCTTTGTGCTAACAGCGTACTGTTAAGATTTCCCGAATATTTAAATTCCGGGTTACTTAAACCTACATTTTGGGAGATGATGCTTGGTCAAAGGTGAAGTACGTTAAGTTGACCAAAAGCCAGCTAAACATCATTAACTATTTAATACGATTGGTTGTTGAATGTTAGATTATAAAGTTGTTATAAAGTTGTAGAGTAGAATATGGAACTGGTAGTATGAGTACGAAGATGCAGCGACCACGCGGAACCCGGGACTTCTACCCAGATGAAATGATGGTGAGAAGGCATGTTGAAAGTCTAATGCGGGAAATAACAGAGCGCTGGGGATACCGCGAGATCGCTACGCCGACATTCGAGCACCTTGAACTGTTCACCGAGAAGTCGGGTGGTGAGGTAGTTGAAGGGCTTTACAACTTCAAGGACAAAGGTGATAGGGATGTGGCTCTGAGACCTGAGCTTACGGCGCCTGTTATAAGAGCTTACGTCGAAAAACTTCAGAAGGCGCCCAAACCAGTCAAGCTCTATTATTTTGGGAACTGCTTCAGGTATGAGAGACCGCAGCAGGGGCGCTTCAGGGAGTTCTGGCAGTTCGGAGTTGAGAATATAGGGGGCAAGAACCCGGACGCTGAAGCTGAAGTCATAGCGCTGGCAGACGCGCTCATTCATCCACTTGGGCTTGATACAATGCTCCGTATCGGGCATCTTGGCGTACTCAGGCAGATACTGGAAGGCATACCAGAGAGTTTGCAGTCGAACATACTCAGGCTGATTGACAAGAAGGATGATGAAGGGCTTGGCGCGGTGCTGGATGAGGTAGATGCACCTGATGAGCAGAAGTACAATCTGCAAAACATAATCAGTACAACCGGTGATGATGCGCTGAAATTTGCTGATAAGGTGCTGAGCGATCCTGCACCACTGGGAGAATTTCGCACTCTTTTGAAGATAGTGAATACGTACAAAGTGGACTTCGAAGTAGATTTCAGCACAGCCCGCGGTCTGGAATACTACACAGGCATGGTCTTTGAGATTCACGCAGAAGGTCTTGGAGCACAAAGCCAGATATGCGGCGGAGGAACATATCAGTTGGCGCAGCTCTTCGGCGGAGAGCGCACCAACACAACTGGGTTTGCGCTTGGTTTTGACCGCATACTTGAAGCCGTGAGCCCGAAACCTCCTAAAAATGCCATAATATACGTGGCGTGTACGCAGGAAGTGGGGGGTAGTGCAGTAAAGGCCGCCACAATTATACGCCAGCATCTAAACGCGGAGGTACATATAGATCTAATGCAGCGCAGTCTTACCAAACAGCTAGCTGCGGCAAACAGTATTGGAGCTGCTTACGCAGTTATAATAGGTGAGGCTGAAGTCAATCAGGGCACGGTTACGCTTAAGGACATGATGACACAGGAGCAGAGAATGATTGCGCTGACAGATGCAATAGAAGAGATGAAGAGGCATTTAATATCGCATAATTGTTCTCATAACCTCATATGCAAATAACTATCAGTCAAACTGCTCCCTCTGATTCTCATGGCATGTCCGCGGTCGATGCCGTCGGCTTGCCTAGGTCGACTTAGGCAACGTATAAATAACACAAACTAAACCATACCTAAAACATGGACTGCGAAGATTCAGTACTCAATAAGGTGCGGCATATCATTAAGGGTGGAGCCATGCCCAAAAAGCTTCCTGAGTCTGTTACATTCTCGAGAAACGTGTTCATACCAGTAACCAATGTATGCCGCAACAAATGCGCCTACTGCGGCTTCCGCAGAAGTATTGATGATGCAGAAGCGCGGCTTATGCAGCCTGAAGAAGTCAGAGGAATACTCAGCAATGCAGGCAGACCAAAAGAAGCACTATTTACAACAGGAGAATGTCCGGAAGATGTACCCGGATTCAGGCGGAGGCTTTCTGGGCTGGGCTATGAAACATTTGTGGAGTATATAACAGATCTTTGCAGGATGGCAGTTGAATATGGTCTTCTGCCGCATACTAATATGGGTGTTCTGTCATATGATGAACTGAGGAGTCTGAAGCCGTATAATGCATCAATGGGGCTGATGCTTGAGACAACTGCGAATCTTGAAGCCCATAATGATTCTCCGGGAAAGTATCCTGCGAGGCGCATACAGACAATACGGGATGCCGGCAGACTGAGAATACCTTTTACCACCGGGTTGCTTATAGGCATTGGCGAGACATGGGATGACCGTCTTGAGTCTCTCAAAGTAATAAAAGAGCTGCATGAGAAGTACGACCACATACAGGAAGTAATAATACAGAACTTCAAGCCGAAGTGCGGCACACCAATGCAAGGTCATAATCCGCCTGCTGCAGATGAGATGCAAAGATGCGTTGCCGCTGCACGCTTGATGCTTCCAGATGATATTGCCGTGCAGGTGCCGCCCAACCTTATATCTAATCCGCTCGACTTCATACGGTGCGGTGCAACCGATCTGGGGGGCATATCTGAGATAACTATGGACTACATAAACCCGGAGGATAAATGGCCTGATGAGGCTGAGTTACGGGAGAAAATCAGACCTGTGAAACTTGTGGAACGGCTGCCTGTTTACAAGAAATACATTAATAAAGGATGGTATGGTAAAGGGGTAGATGGTCTAATCGACCGCTACTCGGTCGAATTAGAATTATAACGGCTGCCTTCATGGTGTTAAGTTCCTGCATTTTTTATATTAGATTGTCTGAGGAATGCGCCAGATGATTGATGAAGCCATCTACCAGCGTGCTGTTGAAGGATGCATAACGAAGGATGATGTGCTGCACTTAATTGCAGAGGCATCCACAGACGAGATATTCTCGCTAGCAGATGACCTGAGGCAAAGCGCAAATGGGGATGTGGTAACATACGTCGTTAACCGCAACATAAACTTCACAAACAACTGCATTGGCTCGTGCAAGTTCTGTGCATTTAGAAGTGATAATGGCAACGGCTATGTCTTGACAGATGAAGAAATCATACAAAAGGTTGGTGAAGCTGTCGCACTCAATGCCACTGAAATCTGCATACAGGGTGGATTGTTAGATGGTATGCAGGTAAATGACTACTGCAGTATTATTGAATTAATCAAATCCCACTATCCGCGTATGCATGTACACGCATTCTCACCCATGGAAGTAATGCACATGAGTAGAAACACAAAAATTGATGCCTCTGACGCACTCAATGAGCTTAAGAAAACAGGGCTTGATTCCATGCCAGGGACTGCTGCCGAAATACTAAACGACGAAATTCGCGCTTCAATATGCCCCTCTAAACTAAAATCCTCCGAGTGGAGGGACATTGTAATCTCGGCCCACAACATGGGTATGCCCACCACATCAACCATGATGTACGGACATGTAGAGTCCTTCGAAGACAGAGTGAATCATATGTTTTTCATAAAGAGTATTCAGAACGATACTGGTGGGTTTACGGAGTTCGTTCCTCTGCCTTTCATGTCGAAAAACACCAAGCTTGAGGGGGTTGTTAGCCCAATAAGCAATGTTGAGAATCTTATGGTACACGCAATTGCAAGGATAATTCTGCACAAAACTATACCCAATATTCAGGCATCATGGGTTAAAATGGGTCATGAACTGGCACAGGAATCATTATCCTGCGGCGTTAATGACCTTGGAGGTACTCTAATGGAGGAGAACATCTCAAGATCTGCAGGAGTTGCCGGCAGAGAATGTATGAGTGTGCCTGATTTCCAGCGCATGATTATAAACTCGGGGAAAATCCCCATGCAGAGGGACACCTTATACGGGCTATTATAAACCTAACAAGGACATAGTAGTACATCGTTAAATTAGACTCTGCACTTTAAGACTCTGCACTTTAATCTGCTTATTCAGAACTACGGAGTCGATTGTGTTACAAGCTGTTTATAGTACTTACTTTGTAGTGCCAGTACTTACTGGGGCCTTATTACACCATTTCTCATCACAGGCACGATGCCGCACATGTCAACACGCAGCGTACACTTCAAATCCTTCTCATAGCCCATATTGCGAAGGTGTTTAGCAGTATTGCTGTGCCATATCATACTCTTAATTTGCTTTTCATTAAGTGTACTGTCATCGTTTATGGTATTATGTAGGGCTACAGCTACAGCCATATCATCAGCAATGCCCCTGAGGCCGCCAACCGGCGTTATACTTACGTCTTCATCCAAACTACGCATTAGAGTTGCAGTAGCCATCAGGTTCAGTGTTGAACATATATATGCAGTATGGTCATCAGGCACCTTCAAAAGCATGTCGGTAAGATTTGTGGTCTTGAGGGCAATTCTCTCAGGAAGTGAGCCATTTACTTCTGCTAATTCCACCAGTTCCGCCGGAGAGTTGTCAAGATCATACCCGGGTACATATCCTCCTGACTGCTCACATACAAGAAAATACCCCTCTTTCCGCTTCTCAAATCCCTCATGAATGCTGCTGAGCGGTATTATTTCCTTTGCTCCATTTGCAATTGCAGTTATAATCGTGGTTGATGCTCTGAGAACGTCTATGATGACGTGATTGGTGCATTCGGCATTCAACCGTCCAACACTCAGGGTACAAACCATCATGTGGTGACCAACCTAAACAAAACTGACTCGACTCCAGTAGGCTTTCAAGATTCCATCCTGCCTAGCTCATATCTCGCAATGCTATATTAGCAATACTATATTAACAAACTGGAATTATATATAAACTTGGGCAAAGTTGGGCACAGGACAAAGCAAACTATATCTCAAGTTCAAACTCAAGCCATCTGCCAAGAGTGCTTGCGCGTTCAAAGAGCATTCCTTTGAAAAGTTGAATTGAAGCTTCGTTGTAGTCCAGTACGCGAGCCTTCACAATTGAGTGGTTGTCAGACTTGAACCTGCTAATCTCCTCCTCAAGCAGTCGTTTTCCTATATTGTTCTTCTGGTATTCGGGTCTGACGGCTATTTGATATATCCAGCACTCACCTGGCTTTGATACATTCGGAAAACCCACTATAAAGCCCAAAATCTCCGCATCACCCCAGGCACCAATAAAGTACCTGCCGAAGCATATTGCAAGATACTCGTAGGTACCTTTTACAGAAGCCCGAAGGGGAGGGCATGAATTGGCTATATTCTCTATCTGCTGCGCATCCTCCTCACGCACATCTCTCAAAACATGTTTCATCATAATACATCCTTGAAAATTGAATGGGATGGCTATTACCGCTGCACATATAAACAACGCGCATAATTTAAACGCATAACTTAAAGGCTGATATAATTCATGGCTGCATCTTCCGCCATCCGAATGATTTGCTTGATGGGAACGCCTGATTGCTTGGCAACCCTTATAACATCGTCAAACTCGGCAGATACGTCGATCAGATTGCCTTTCGCATCAGTCGCAATCTTTACGGAAACATTATATTTTTCACCGTTTATTTCAACGCTTATGGTCTGACTTCTACGCAGCGCTATAAGTCGGTGTCTGACAGGAAGTATACGCACTCCCAGCGAGCCTGTCTGACGCATGATTCTACCTGCAAGCATTACACTGTCAGCCGGCTTGCAGACAACTTTTATAACATGTCCGCTGCGCCCCTTTTTCATCGTAGCAGGTATCACCGATATATCCAGAGCGCCGTAGCTCAGCAAATCATCAATAAGGTACCCAAGCACTTCACCGGTTACGTCATCAACATTGGTTTCGAGCATTTCTACGTCATCGTATACCAGGTCATCTGGAATGTCTGCAATGACGGAGCGAAGTGCGTTCGGCACATCCATATCATAATCACCCGCACCATATCCAACTTCATAAACACGCATTTTGGGATAGAAGGGCAGGCAGTGCCGCACGTAATGCGCCAGCAGCGCAGCACCGGTCGGAGTGAGCAGCTCCCGCTCTACTGGACCGCCGCGCCATATCAGACACGACTCCTGCAGTATCTGCATGGTGGCTGGCGCCGGCACCGGCAGCCTGCCGTGCCCACACTCGGTAAATCCACCCCCGACAGACACCTGTGTTGAATACACCTCCAAATTATTAACGTCAAGATCGTGTAATGCTGTGCATGCACCAATAACATCAGCGATCGCGTCTGCGGACCCAACTTCATGAAATATCATGTCCTCGAGCGGTTTACCGTGAACTATGGATTCCGCCGAGGCAATGCGCTTGAATACGCTCACGACATCTTCTATAATTTTATTGTCCAACCCGCTTTCGTCAACCACCTTCACAACATCGTAGTAAGATCTGTCTCCAGCATCATTGGCTGTAACCTTGACCCTGGTAGCAGTGATCCCACACCTACTAATACGCTCGATGTCCACACCAACATCACATATGTTCACACTGGTCATGGCAGAGACTACGGCTTCCCTGTCTGCACCAAGATCGATAAGGGTGCCAACTAACATATCGCCTGATGCACCTGAAAATGGGTCAAAAACAATTGCCTTCATAGTACCCCTAATAAAACAGTCAACATGAGAAATACACACTTAAGATACCCATCATATAGTATTTAATAGTATTAGGTGTACTACAACTTAAAGAATAAATGGCAAAAAGAAGTGGGATAGAACACGGTACAGGAATAATGCTGCGATGGAAAATAATGAAAATGAGCTTACCCTCAAAGTTGCGAAGGCGTACCCAAATGATACTGCTCGAGGCATAGCACGGCTTGATCCTGATGCACTTCTAAAACTCCAGCTTTCTCCGGGCGGCATAGTGGAAATACTCGGGAAAAAAATGACTGCTGCGAAAGTGTGGCGTGCAGATAGACAGGATTGGGGCCAGGGATATATACGAGTAGATGGATTCATAAGGCAGAACGCCGGCGTTGGGATAGGGGGGCATGTTACAGTTACTAAAGCCAAGGAGGAGAACGCAACAAGCATAGTTCTTGCACCGCCGGAAGGTCACATAACAATCATGCCGGTTGCAGAAAACTTCGGCGAAAACATAAAGCGCCAGCTTGTCAAAAAATCGGTTGTAAAAGGTGATATTGTGCCCATAATTAGCACAATGATGCCGGGGGAGTTAATGCCGCTTGTGGCAATTGAAACCGAGCCGGAAGGCATCGTAATAGTAACTGAGGAAACCAAAATAGAACTGCACGAGAAACCCATCAAAGGATATGAGACCGTACGTGCCACGGGCATAACCTATGAGGACATAGGCGGACTGCGTGATGAAATACAGCGCGTCAGGGAGATGATCGAGATACCCCTGAAGCATCCGGAGGTGTTCCAGCGCATGGGTATTGACCCGCCGAAGGGAATATTGTTATATGGGCCTCCGGGTACAGGCAAGACGCTTATAGCAAAAGCCGTGGCCAACGAATCTGGTGCCAGCTTCTTCACAATAGCAGGGCCTGAGATTATGAGCAAATATTACGGGGAGAGCGAACAGCGCCTTAGAGAAATATTTGATGAAGCACGTGAAAGCGCACCCAGCATAATATTCATCGACGAAATAGATTCCATAGCACCCAAAAGGGAAGATGTTACCGGCGAGGTGGAACGTCGTGTTGTGGCGCAGCTGCTGACCATAATGGATGGAATGAGTGAACGCGGCCAGATCGTTGTCATAGGTGCCACCAACAGGGTTGACGCAATCGATCCTGCACTACGCCGACCTGGCAGATTTGACCGTGAAATAGAACTGGGTGTGCCAAAGATAGAGGACCGTCTGGAGATTTTGCAGATTCATACCAGGAATATGCCACTCGCCGATGATGTTCTGCTTGAAGACATCACAGCTTCAACGCATGGATTTGTGGGCGCGGATCTTGCATCACTGGTAAGAGAGGCTGCCATGCGAGCACTGAGGCGCTATGTGCCGAACATAAAACTTGAGGAAGACGTAGTGCCCGAGGACATTCTTGAGTCCATGATTGTTGAAGGTGGCGATTTTATGGGTGCGCTGAAAGAAGTTGAGCCGTCTGCAATGCGTGAGGTCATCATTGATATACCGCATGTCAAGTGGGATGACGTAGGTGGTATGGCTGAGGTTAAGCAGGCACTTCAGGAGAGTATCGAATGGCCTTTGAAACGCCCTGATTCGTTCGCCCGCATAGGCATCAAGCCGCCTAAAGGCATCCTGCTGTATGGGCCTCCGGGCACTGGCAAGACGCTTATAGCAAAGGCTGTGGCCACCGAGTCAGACGCCAATTTTATCAGCGTACGAGGACCGGAACTGCTTTCGAAGTGGGTGGGAGAATCCGAGAAGGCGATCCGTGAAATATTCAGAAAGGCACGGCAGGTAGCGCCGGCAATCATATTCTTCGACGAAATTGATTCATTGGCCCCCATGCGCGGCACTGATATTGGCGGGCATGTCTCTGAGCGTGTTGTAAATCAGCTCCTATCTGAGATGGATGGACTTGAATCACTCGACAATATTGTTGTAATTGCTGCAACCAACCGTCCTGATATCCTTGATCCTGCTTTGATACGTCCGGGCAGGTTCGATAGAATCATATTTGTCGGCATGCCGTCCCGTGAAGATAGGCTGCATATATTCAAAGTTTACACAAAGAGCATGAAAATATCAGAAGATGTATCGATTGAAGAACTTGCTGATACCACTGAAGGTTATGTCGGATCTGATATTGAAGCGTTTTGTATGGAAGCTGGCATGCTGGCACTGCGTGAGGACATTGATGCAGAACTCGTGAAGTTCAAGCATTTCAACCAGGCCATGGAAAAGATTAAACCCACAATTACGGATGGCATGATTGACAATTACAAGCGAATGCAGGAAATACTCAAGGGTGGGCTTTCTGCAGAGGCAAAGACTCGATCCTATACGGGCTACATTTGATTCACATATCCTGATGGTCTGCTTAATTCAGGGCACTCAGCAAAGTATTTAAAGGTAGAAATAGAAGTCATCTAAAGGTGTAACGAGGCAATGGCTGATAGATTCGGTAAGGCGGCTATAAATAAACCTGTAATCGGCACTGACGGCACGAAGATGGGAGTTCTGCATGATATTACCGTGGATGTTCGAACAGGCGCTCTTGTCAATCTTGTAGTGGAGCCCGATATATCCTTCAACACGGAAGGTTGCCAGCAGGAGAATGGGCTTCTTTTAGTACCATTTGGCTCGGTCAAGTCCATTGAAGATTTTATCATGGTTGACCGCTCCGTGATGTACTAACCGTTTCGTGCCCCAAGTCGGTTCTTTTATGTTTGTTTCCGCATTTAGCCAGTATCTTGTTCCACCCAAACCACTATCCTACAAAACTGCCAGTCAGGGAATAACTTGTATCACACAAACAATAACTTGTGTGACATGTTTGCGGAACGAAGCTCCGTGAGGACTGTGTGAAAAGCAGAGCCTTTCAAACATCTGGCAGGCATCCTGAGACCAGCTTTTTAATAACATTAAACTTATAACTCTTTGAGAAACTCTCTTCCAAGAAAGGTAGAGTGACTGACAACATGCATGAAACGCTCTGCGTTTCATGCGGTTGTAGAACGTAGTTCTACAAACATGTCTGGAAGCGGAGCTTCCATACGGTTATGGAACTTTGTTCCATAAACATGTTTAAAAATCTTTGATTTTTAAACGGTTGCGGAACTTCGTTCCGCAAACACATCGGATTAAAGGACTGGTAAAAGTGTACACTGTAAAATGCATCGACTGCGGCGCAGAATATCCTCCCAATAGTATAATATATACATGCGCAAAATGCAGTGGACTTCTTGAGGTTAAATTCGATTTTACCGAAACTAAAATGAGCCGTAAGAGTCTGGCAGGAATAGGACTGAGTGTGTGGAAATATGGCGAAGTTCTTCCAATAAGCATGAAACCCATAAGTATGCGAGAGGGTGGGACTCCGTTGTACAAATGCAACCGCCTCGCCAGCGAAATAGGCATCAAGGAGCTCTATGTGAAACATGAGGGTATGAACCCCACGGGATCCTTCAAAGACCGCGGCATGACTGTG
>JAUWIL010000132.1 GCA_030605385.1 Methanobacteriota archaeon | reverse complement strand
CCTTTCCGTATTGGATTGCATAACTAAAATAACATCGTTCAACATATCCTTCAAGTGTAGACGCAATATTTTCAAAATTTTTAATGTGAAAATCGTAATCTGTAATATCTGAAATAATAATTGGGTCATATCTCCAATTTATATGCTTTGGCGAATACATGTGGCTCATTTTTTTTAAGGCATCGATTGCGATATCTTTTTCCACTAAATTGCATTCGAAGATATTTGGTAATCCTGTAATTGTGTAGTTGAAATAGAATTTAAAACCCATATCTTCAATAATCTTTAGTTTTTCGATGAATGGCTCATAATTCTTTGACCAGAAAACAAAGCACATAACGTCCTCTGGTTTTAGAGAAACGATATATTTCTGCCCTCCAAATGGATTAATATAGCCCACAAAACCTCCTTTCAATCTGTTCATAAACCAGTCCCCGTAAAATGCTGGAATATCCGTCCTGCGAGATACTGAAATGATTTTTTTCATTTCAACTCCAACAATAATGATTTTGAATTAATATGTGGTTTATAATAATCGGGATATTTAGTTTTGTAAAATTTACAATACGCTATATATTGAAATTCTTCTTGGCAATCAATTGAAGATACTGTTTTCATTATTTTCAAGTCATCAAAACCTATTTTCTCTATTTCAGATAAATAGGTGGGGATATCAAAATATTGCTTTAAACTGCCTTCTATAATTGTTAGTAGAACTTTATCACTATAATATAACACATTAGAAATAAAATTATTTAATATTTTATTAACATCATGATTCGACCTACCTTGACCAATTGCAGAAATAGAATTTGCTATTATTATCCAATTATAACCAATTTTAAATGGTGATTCGTCATTTATGAAATTGTCATCAAGTATGTTATATTTTAAGTTATTGACGATCTCTACCGATTCATTAGTATTTGTAGCTTTAAATACATTTATCATATTATTAAAGCCTTCAGATGCCTCAACCGTAGTTATCTTAAATCTATGTTTGTGTATATATTTGGGAATAAGCCTACAAAATGCGAGGGGTACCGTAGCTGGACCACTACCAACATCCATGATATTAATTGTGGGATTGGCAAAATATCTAGATTCTCCCATCCCCTCCGGAACATACACCTCTCTCAAAACATATTCAATCTGCGGTAGATGAAACGGAACATATTCTTGGAGATATTGGATACAATCCTCTCCTTCAAAGACGGAGTATGTTAAACCGCTGAAAAGCCCGCCTACAAAATTCTCCCTAAATCTGTTTTGCCCCATTTTTTCTATGATATTGTGTACATTCTTATTGCAAAGGCCATTTATGATATTTCTGCATATCATATCCATTTTATCCGTCCCATTTCATATAACGTTTCCAGCATATACGACGTTGCGACCGAGGAGGGCAATGTCCCGAAGGGCAAGGACAGGTGGCCCGACATCAAGAACCTCTTTTCCGAAAGTCTCAACATGGAAGCGAATTGCTGATTTCACGTCAGAAAGGGCTTCTTAATAGGTGTCCCCTTCCCCGACTATAACCCCTTTAAGCCCTAAAGGGTATGCTACATAACCATCGGGGTGCTTTTCAACGATAATTTTGAACTGCCGCATCATAATTTCCTCCTGTATAAAATGTAATACTCCCTCCCTAAAAGAACTTTAGGATAGGTGTATGCGCAGTAAATTGTACATATATACATTTACCTTTTGTGCCGGGTTCACTCTCTTGTGAAGAACCACTGGTCAATAGACCAGTGGCATGTCTGAAAACCGAGGGTTTTCATACGGTTACAGAATCTCAGATTCTGTAAACATATAACTGGCCAGTGGTTCTGCACACTAATTCCACCAGTCAATAGAACTGGTGGAATGTCGGTTTGAAACATATCGTCTAAGGGAGTGAATACTGACATCCTTTAGTATCCTTGTAGCCCTTACCGCATCCAAAAACATCTGCCGAGCCGTTCTGGTTGATACTCTGGTTGATATATAAGAGTCTGATATATGAGAGTCCTTCTTTTAGCCAGAGAAAAGCCGCTCTCCGGTAGGGATGCCCCACAATTATTGCGGGGTGGTGTGGTTGGGGCTGAACAGTACTCTTCACAGCCCATTCGAAAAACCAATATATCAGTTAGATCAAATATACAGGTTAAGGAGGAGCGATCATGTCCGCTGAAATTTCTGTCTACGAAAAACAGCTAATTCGTGAAATTGAAGAGATACCACATGAATATCTACCAAACCTGCTTCAGATTGTCCGATTGTTTCGTGAGAGCGTGGTATTAAAGCCTGCCGAGGATAGCTTCCGCCAAGGCTGGAAGGAGGCAATGGCAGGCGAAACACGACCGGTGTCTGAATTGTGGGATGGCATCGATGCCGAGTGAGGCAGCCGAACCTGTGCAGGTTGAGTATACCCCGGAATTCAAGCGTAATCTGCGAGCGCTTGCCAAGAAGTACCGACACATTCGCTCTGACGTTCAGCCTGTGATTAACCAACTTCGGGCGGGTGAGGTGATGGGGGACCAGGTGTCCGGGACGCGCTACACCATATTCAAGGTACGGGTGCGGAACAGTGATATTCGGAAAGGCAAACGTTCTGGCTATCGCCTGATCTACCATCTCAAGACGCCTACAAACACCATTCTTGTGACGATTTATTCCAAGCTGGATCAGGCGGATATTTCGGCGGAACAGATTCGGCGCATTCTAATCGGGTTTGGCAAGGACTCTGCCTAACAGCATAAATACGCGAGACGATGGACAAAATTCGCGTCGTCTCCTGCACCAAAACAAAAAACAGTGGCAACAGCTTTCCCAACACTTACGCCAACTATAAATGTTACATCTGCACTAGCCACAAAGGGGATGCACCCGAATTCATTCGGGGATGGAAAGGCTGGAGCTTCTCTTGCTAACTTCCACACCTGTTACGGCGCCATTTCCCGCGCTGAGCAGCGTCTTGCTGACAAGTACCTTATCCTGAAGGTCGCGGCTCGGCTTGAAATCCACTGCGCTCTCTCCGGCGCTGGATTTTATGCTGAGCTGTTCGTCTTTGTACATGCTCAACCCTACCAGCAGGCTGTAGCCTGCCTCAACCACGCAGTCCCCGGGCACGGCATTCCATGTCAACGGGTTGGTCCTGTACACAAGGAATACTTCACCTGCCGTTGCCTTTGCCTCTCCGGGAGTGATCTTTGATAGTTTTACTTCCCCCCTGCTAACAGGTATTACATCTTCATCGATCTCGCCTTCTACACCCAGTTTGCCCATGGCATGCTTGAATGCGTCCTCTGCTTTCAGCTCCTTACCTCCAGCCGCCTTGCTGAGTTTAGTCAATGCATCAAATCCAAAGGTGCTCGTGCCGTGGTTCTTCTGCACTCGCCCCTCTATGTTTACGGTGCTGCCGTCCTTCATGTAGAATGCATCGTTCTCAATCACCACATCTGCAAGCGCGGTTATCGGAGTCTCGCGCGCCGTCTGCACGATGAGTGCGTCCAGCTTTTCCAGTGCTTCCTTTATCTCACCTGCATTCGGCATGCACGCAGCCGGATCGCTCTCCAGCACAAAAAGGGCCTTCACTTCTCCCTTGTTGATGCGGTCCACAAGCCCGCTGATACCGCCAGTCGAGGGCGTGCCCAGCAGCATCAATCCCGTAGGGTTCGCATACGGATGTAAGAACAGGGGCTTTGCTCCCGTATCAGCGCACATGTTTATGGCAGCCTTAACGATCTCCACGTCAGTGAGCGGGCTGGTATCGCATATTACCACGGCTTTGTCGTCCAGCATCTTCTTTACTTCGCTGCTGCCCACGGCATCCTGAATGCCCTTTACCAGTTCCCCAGGCGAAATGGTGATACCCGTGTCAGCAAGGGTGCTTGGTGATACTCCTATCTCGAGAACTTTGGCACCCTTCTTCCTGGCTGCGATTATGCGCCTTGCAACGAGCGGGTACTGAACCAGCACATCAGTATCGACGAGCACTATATTGCTGGCATTCTCGATCTCCTCCAGGGGTATGCCGACCTTTACGATTGGGTGCATATCCTCTGGCACCGCCTTGAGTAACTCTCCGAGACCCGTTTCAACAGCGTCAACCCCGATCGCGGCAGCCAGCTCGTTCAGCGCCATTATCTCCTCGTTCGTGGCATTTCCCATACACAGTATTGCAGCATTTTTGCCAGCCGCCTTCAGAAGCTTCGCTGCCTCCCCGATTGCTTCATCCTGCGGTGCTTCCTTACCCTTTATCATCGGCTTGATCGGGCTGTCCTCGTAGAACGATTTAATTCTGGTTCCAAAACCGCATATCTTGCCCATGTTAACAGGACTTCTCTTACGAAAATCCACCCTGATGCCGCTTCCATCGTTAGCCTCGCGTATATACAATCCACAGCCAATACTGCATCCTGGGCATATACTTATGATTGTCATTCTGCCAGTTTCACCTCCTGAGAGGGTATGGTTTCTTCAACATTCATACCTGGCGTGTAATTGAGCTTCTTCTGCATGCGTTCCGCAAACCTGCGGTGAAGGAATGTCAATGGTATGTCAACGGGGCAGACATCTTCACACTGTCCGCAGCCTATGCATGAGTCCATCAGGTGCATCAGACGGGTGACGTGGAACATGCCGATCTTGT
>JAUWIL010000076.1 GCA_030605385.1 Methanobacteriota archaeon | reverse complement strand
CTAATTTCCATCCCCCCAGATGGTGTTTTCTGTGATTGTTTGAGAACACTATTGGGGGGCTACAACTTAAAATAATCGGCTACAAGAGGTGGGGCAAATCAAACAGGCAAAGGTTTTCTACAAAGCCCAAAAACAGCTAATATTTTAAGCTTAAAAAACAAAGTGAAACGTGCACCGGGCTGGTAATAGAAATGAGCAAGGAGGGGAAAGCTGATGTTGATGAGGGGCGGCCAAAGAACCGGGGTAAATTTGCCATCTACACTGGTACGGCGCTGGCGGGAGTTGGCGCTGCCGGATTCATTGCAACAGGAGTTGTCTGCCCGGTATGTGTCGCCGGTGCATGCGCGCTTGTGGGCGCAGGCATTTACAGTCGTGCAAAGTTGTCAAAAGCGTAGCCTTCGTCTGTCTCGCGAACCTTTAGTTCGCAAGACAGGCGGAGTTTTACTCCGCCATGTTTGCGGAACGCAGTTCCGCAACAGTACGAAAACCAAGGGTTTTCGGACATGTTTATGGAACGAAGTTCCATAACTGTCTAAAAGTTCCACTTTTAGACATGTTTGCGGAATCTATTTGATTCCGCAACCGTATGGAAGCTTCGCTTCCGGCCGATGTTTGCAAAAACTACGTTTTTGCAACCGTATGAAAAAACGCAAGTTTTTTCAGACATGTATACGAGAATTATGGCAATAAAGTTGACAGTGGTGCTGAACCCAGTTGAACGATGAATACGAACTTGAGAGAATTAGAAGAAAGAAACTGCAGGAGTTGATTAAAAGTATGAGTGGTAACACATCGGCTGATGCCAGCGGACAGCAGTCTGCCGGGTGGCCTGACAAAACAATTAAAGTTTCGGATGCAAATTTCCATGAGACGATCAAGAAATACCCGTTTGCCGTGATCGACTGCTGGGCTGCATGGTGCGGTCCGTGCAAGATGATGGCTCCTGTACTGGACGGAATGGCAAAGGATTACAAGGGCAAGATTCTATTCGGCAAGCTCAATGTGGATGAGAACCGGCAGACCAGCATGGAATATGGCATTATGAGTATACCTACAATGCTGGTATTCAAGAACGGTGAGAAGGTGGATCAGATCGTGGGTGCTATGCCGAGAAACGTGCTTGAGCCGCAGATAACAAAGCATCTGTAACGTACAAATTATTTAAAATTGAAACTCAAAGATTAAAAAAGTAAAAAAAGTTGATGGAATGCACCGTTTTGCCGGCGCTTGGAACAGAGTTCCAATTGTCAGGGAGCATAGCCCTGACAACAACCATCAATCACCAACGATTTATTTTAATTCTTTTCGTTCCTTACATGAATCTCTTCATGTAGAGACCGCCGTCCATATTGATCACTTGACCTGTAAGATAGTTTCCCTCATCTGAACAGAGGAATAGTACCATGTTAGCCAGATCTTCAGGCTCTCCAGGTCTCTTGAGCGGTATGGCTGCTATGGCGGCATCTCTGAGTTCCTTTGGTATGCCCAGTGTGTCGCCCTCTTTCTTCTCCTGTGTCATTCGCGTGTTAATGAATCCCGGAGCAATAACGTTAACACGTATGTTGTCGCCTGCAAGCTCTCTGGCCATGGATAGCGTTAGCCCGACGTTGCCTGCCTTTGCGGAGGAATAGTTAGTCTGCCCTGGGTTGCCCATAAGCCCTGCAACTGATGCAAAGTTTATTATTGTCCCTCCGCCGCGCTCTTTTATATGCGGCGCCGCCGCGCGTGACATAAGGAACGAGCCTTTGAGGCTTACGTCAACCACTATATCCCACTGTTTTTCACTCATCTTATGCAGGATCGCATCCATAGTAATGCCTGCATTATTAACGAGAGTGTCAATACCGCCAAACTCGTCGAGTGCGGTTTTGATTATCTTCTCGGCATCCTCCCTCTTCGTAACGTCGCCTGTGCATAGGGCTACCTTGCCGCCAGCATTCTTGATCATATCTACTGTCTCTTGGGCTGGTCCTGCATCAAGATCACATACGACCACAGCGGCACCTTCCTGTGCAAATTTCACCGCAATGCCCTGACCGATACCTCTGCCGGATCCTGTTATCACAGCAACTTTTCCATTTAATCTTCCCATTTCAATCAACCCCCATTCAGACGTAGAGTCCTCCATCAACCACGATAGTCTGACCTGTCACATAGTTAGAGTCGTCTGATACCAGGAACAGCACCACATTCGCAACATCCTGGGGCGTACCCTCGCTTGTGGTGGCTGTTCTGACGCTCTGAGCTGCATACTGCCCTCTCTGCCTCTTTCCAAGTGCCGGCTTTGAAGACGTATCTATGACGCCCATTGCAACTGCATTAACATTGGCACTGAACCTGTTCCACTCTTTCGCCATTGTCTTCGTGAATCCTATTATAGCTGCCTTGGCGGCTGAGTAGTTCGTCTGCTTGGCACTTCCTGCTATGCCTGCAACAGATGTTAGGTTTACAAACTTTCCGCTTGCCTGCGCCTTTACGGTTGCGGCTATCGCCTGATACATGTGGAACACAGCCTTAACGTTGCCGTCTATGACTTTGTCCCACTGCTCATCTTCCATCTTTACGAGCTTCGAGTCGTCACTCACATCCGGGCAGTTGACCATTATGTCAACTTTACCGAATGCGTCCAGTGCTGCTTTGATGATCTTGTCGGCGTTCTCCCTTGCAACAGGGTCCTCGGTCGTCACAACGGCTTTCCTGCCCAGAGCTTCTACCTCCGAGCCCGCTGCTTTAACCGCATCAGCATCAGTGTCATTTAACAGCACATCAGCACCTTCACGGGCGAGTGTCAAGGCGATTGCTTTGCCCACACTGCTCCCGGCTCCATGAATTATTGCAGATTTACCCTTTAATTTCATAACAAACTCACTCCATACCCAATCTTGTGAAGCAAAGCTCCACGAGTCTTGCAAAATCTCCGCTTGGGAATAATATCTAGAGATGGCATATATGTTTACAACGAAACCTCATTATATAGATTTTGGTATTTGGCTATATTTGGTTAGCCATGCCGCATATTTTAACTCAGCTGGTGCTGGAGATTAATACTCAATGATGCTTCGCCATGTAGGGCGCTTGGTAGGGTGCTTGCAAAGGTTTAATTAAAAGCAGATGCCCTAAAAAGCATTAACCATGCCATGACCATGCCATGCAGAAGGCAGTTTGACTGTTCACTGGATGGCTGTTCATTGGATTACAGTCCCGTAGTGTAGCGGTCAATCATATCGGACTTTGGATCCGATGACGGCGGTTCGAATCCGCCCGGGACTATAGGGATTATTATATTGGAAAGGCATATTAATACTGAAAAGATAGGTTAGATTGTGATGTGGAGGTTATGGAAAAAGATGAGGAAACATATAAAGTCATAATTCCCCTGATGGTTGGTGGCAAACCAGTGTTCCTTGAGCCAAAGGATGAAGAAGGTAGCAAATTTACATTTAAATGTGCCCGGGCCCGGGGTGACCTAGGCGCCGCAAAAAAGATGGGGCTTCGGGGCATTGGTATCGACGTTAAGGTGGGTAAATTTTACCATGGTGATAGAGAAGATGGTAAAGAGGATATTGGTGGTTTCCCAATCTTGGACTCAGATGAAGCGCCAACGCGAGATACGCATAAATCCAATCCAGAGAAGAAAATGGCGAGACCCGCGCTGGTTGACGATGCGATAGATAAGGTAAAACAACGTTATCTGCTTGCATTCAGAAAGGCTGGAGAGGCCATGCCATTACGAGAGGCAAGACAGATAAAGAGCACAATCTATTTTTATTGGGTCGCAAGGTATTGGGGCCCGCATAGGAGAGCCATCTGGAAGAAGATTGGTGAAGTTCAAGGAGTGCCAAGACAAAGCAATATGGCAGATATTGCGAGTGAAATGGCAGGCAATGATATCTACATCCCACCGGAGGTAGGCTCAAAAAAGAATAATAATAATGGGACTCCACCAAAGAATATGGATCCTGAACCCTCTTCAGACATATATAAATTCTTTGAGGAAGAGAAGTTATTTTTCCCAAAGGAATTGATTACAAATTACTTCTTATCATTGAAGACCAAGCCTTTTGTGCTTCTGACGGGAATCTCAGGAACAGGGAAAAGCAAGCTTGCTCAGTTGTTTGCGGATTTTATGAGCGAGAAAGAAGAAGCAAGTAAAACCAAATCGGTGAAAAAATTCCTGATAGTCAAGGACTTTGAGGAGATTGATATTAACGAGTTAGATGATGAGCTTAGAACGGAGCTAGTAAATCTTCGTGGGCAGGCAGATATTAGGTATTTCCCAAACAGCGATGATCCCAAGATCACAATTTTCAGATACATCATCGATAGGTGGCCGGAAGGGGAAAGAGAGGGGTTGGTCGGACAAAAAGGAGAACCCAGGATTGAATGGACTTCATTCCCAACAAAAGTAAAAGAAGGCATGGATGTATACTTCTACTCAAGTGGCAACCCCCTCTACAAAGCGAAATGGGTAAAATCTGAAATAGAAATGGTGGAAGAATCAAAGGAAGTTGAGAGCGAAAAACAATATTGCTTCGTTCCTGTTCGACCTGATTGGACTGATAATATAGGGCTTTTGGGGTACTACAATCCTCTCAAGGAAGAATATGAGGCAACGCCATTATTAGAACTGCTCTTACGTGCGTCAAAAAAAGAAAATTCAGAAAAACCGTACTTTGTAATTCTTGATGAAATGAACCTGGCTAAGGTTGAGCACTATTTCAGTGATTTCCTGAGTTGTCTGGAAAGCAGAAGATATGAAAAAACAGATAGTAGGATACAGCAAGAGCCGAAGCAAGAGCCGATTATCCTGCACAATCAAGAAGGAGACATTACGATTAATCTCGATGAAAAAGAAGAAGCCGTACCAAGCAAGTTGAAAATCCCGCTCAACGTTTATTTCACTGGAACGGTGAACATCGATGAGACAACATACATGTTCAGCCCTAAGGTCCTGGACAGGGCGAACACCATTGAGTTCAACATAGTGAATATCGATGCTGCTGAAAAAGGTGAATTCAAAGATGATTCATCTTTTGTCCTTAAAGATGGAAAGCCCACGCTTGGTGAAACAAGATTATCTTCAACTGATGATTACAATAGGCTAGATGATGGAGTCAAAAAATCCCTAAAAAATATTCATAGTATTCTTGAAGTGGAAAACATGCATTTTGGCTACAGGGTGTTCAGTGAAATCGGATATTATATGAAAAATGCAAAGGAGCTTGTTGTAGACGGAGAGGAAATAACAAATATCGCTCTTGATCTGCAGATACTTCAAAAAATCCTGCCCAAGTTCAATGGGGGAAAGGAAATCGAAGAGCCTCTTACTGAGTTGTTTAAATATTTTGCAAGAATCAGTGGAGCAGAAGAAAAAAACATCACCGATCTAGAGAGAAAATTCAAATTCAAAATAGAGCAGGGCAGACTCAACTATGTAGGGGTAAAGGGATCACCTAAAGAAGCTAAAGAAACAGAGGATGCCCCCCCTGAAGATGAGGATGAGGAGGGAACTGAAGAGGGATATGATTCATCTAAAATTGTTGAAGATGAAAAATTACAGAAAACTCGCTATCCTCGCTCTGCAGCAAAGCTTTTCAGAATGCTGAAGAAACTCCGAGCACATGGCTTTGTCAGCTTCGTTGAGTGAGGCAGAGAATGGCGGAAGAGAGAAATGAAATAGAAGATAAAGAACAATGGCCCATCGATGCTGATGGTATATTCACTATTGATAAGAGATATAAAAAACAAGAAAAAAGAACTTTAGAGCATTATGATGGGGAGACCGTATACCTGCAGGAGCAAACCGACTATATCATAGAACCTCGTGATAATGTTTCAGGTATCGCAACAGCAAAATCAGTTTACGAAAAAAGAACCGGAATACTCAATTTCAAGAACTTCGTCGGAAGAAGCAAATTATGCGGAATTGACATCGAAGTAGAATCTAAAAAGATAGAGAAAGGCGATTTCGACGAACTTTTGAAAGATATAACAAAACGAATCGCTTCTCTTCCCTTTTCTTTCAACTCTCCAACATATCTCCCATTCGACAGAATAGAGATGATGGATGATGATATCCTCTACCACAATTTTGTCTATCTTAAATATATCATGTTCCAGATAGAAGAGCATCTTCGGCTTCCCGCGCTTATCAACCGCATCACGAAAAATCCTGCAGAAAAAGTTTACAGACAGCAAACAGAAAAAAACATCCAAAAATCAAGAAAGGTCAAACCATCCACTATCAGAAATATGGTTATGTCAACCAAGAATCTATCAAAAATCGAAAGCACAAATCCTCTTGCATCCACATCGTTAGGAAAGAAAATCGGAGAAATATCAATATCTGATCAACATTATTTTCCATCAAAAATCCAGGATTCCATTATCCTAAAAAGTATCGACACCCCGGAAAACCAGTTTGTAAAATATTTCATCAAAACCTGCAGGTTAATCAACAGAGAGTTCAAAGAAAGAATATTTGAAGAAAAGAGAGAAAAGATTCTGGATGCAGAGCTAGGAGACCACATAAAGGAGATCGATGAGACTCTCTCTCAAAAAGAGAATCAGGGATTTCTCAAAGAAGTCTCCCAGATGACTATATTTCCAACGAACTCCACAATCCTACATCAGCGAAGCGGTTACAGAGAGATTATGGAACATTTCTCAAAGATGAATTTGGCAACGCAATTTCTCATAGATAAAAAGAATCTAAAATCAATAATTGAAGGTAAGGATATCGCCACTCTTTATGAATACTGGACTTATTTTACACTTGCTGACATCCTGCGTGATAAAGTTGGTAAAGTCACAAGGGCTGATATACTATCAGAATCTGATGAGAAGGGGAAACACTTGAAACGTGACATAGAAATAGAATACCTCCAGGGCGTTAAACTTTACTACAATAAAACATACAGCCCAAGCAAGAACACCTCATACTCCCTGCCAATGCGCCCCGATATTTCACTGGAAACAAAAAATGGACTATACATTTTCGATGCAAAATTCAAGATGTACGATAATGATATTAAGGATATCAAAAATGCAAAAGACAAGGAGTCAGAAGATAAGAAGTTGGATGATAGGGAGTTGGAAGAAAACGCATCCTTCACATTCAAACACGGCGACATATACAAAATGCACACATACAAAGACTCCATCAAAAACGTAAAATCTGCAGTGATGCTGTACCCCGGAACGGAATTCTGTATGTTCTTAGAGGGTGGGAAAGAGCTAATCCGAATCGAGGACATCAAGGACACGAAGATATCTGATTTGTGCGGAGTTGGGGCTATCCCATTATCGCCTAAGAAGGATGGGGTGGAGAGGGAGGCAATATTATCGGCTTTCATAGAAAAAATCGTATAGTTACGGTAACGATCAATGCCATAACTAACAAAAATACCAATTATAGAGATAAAGAGGTAAAAATACAAAACTAGCGCATACTACAAACACTTTTTAACAACATCCTCAATCTCTCTCGGATGCCCCAGCACGGTTATATTCTCGATCTCGCGCAGCTTATTCGCATTATCCACATCCACCTTGCGCACCGTGATGGTCAGCCTGCTTCCATCAGGAATTTTGGTGGTAAGGCTGCCCATGCGCTGATCCACGGGATAGATATAGACCTGTGTGCCGCCCTTTGTAGCCTGCGCAACCGCATTGGTTATGAGCGAGTCGGCTATGCCGTGCGCGATCTTGGCAGTTGTGTTGGCTGTGGCAGGGCACACCACCATGAATTTGTAGGCGCCCGCCTGAAGTGGTCCGGCGATGAATGGAACGTTCGGGCCGCTCTCGACCTTTATCTTCGGGAAGCTGCTCACCAGTCTATCATGGAGCTTGTACATTTTCAGCACCATTTCGCCGTTTTTCGAAAGTACGGGAACGATCTCCACATCATATTTTTTCTGAAGTTCTATCATCAGGTCCACGGTCTCCTTTAGAATGTCTCCTGCACCTGTAATTCCCCATGCGATCTTAATCATGAGTTTTCACCTTTAATTGGTAGTGACGCAGTTTCAATTCTCCGTATAGGAGCGCTACCTGATTGCCCTCTACCTGATTGCCCTCTACCTGGCTACTTTATGCCTACGGCGAATTGTTTAGGGGCTGTTTGAATATAATAGTTCTGCCTTCTCAATCGCCCCAATCAATGCGGGATGCGCACTTAGCGGGTTCTGTTATGCATTCTGTACTTATTCGGTATTCTATACGCATATGTGTCACTCCCTTCAGACCGCCTCAAAACAGACCTGCCCTGATCTGGTTGCGTTTCTTCTCATTTGGAGTAATGCATGTTTCTGACGCAAAAATGGTTTATATAAAGAGAGGTAATGAAATTGGTGGAGGTATGACAATGGAGCATGAAATCATAGGTGATAACCTACAGATGGTTGTTGTGAAACTATCCTCGAATGAAATGGCATATGCAGAGGCGGGCGCGATGGTCTATATGAGCCAGAGCATGCAGATGAACACAAAGGCAAAGGGTGGTCTTCTAAAAGGGCTTAAGAGGACATTAGCGGGGGAGACATTCTTCATGACCGAGTTCACTCCGAGCGGGGACGGATTCGTAGCATTTGCCGGCAACGCACCGGGGAAGATTAGACCAATCGAGCTTAAGGGTAATGAGTTCCTCGTGCAGAAAGATGCATTCTTATGTGCTGAAAATAGTGTGGATCTGGATATTGCATTTACAAAGAAGCTTGGAGCAGGACTTTTCGGTGGAGAGGGATTCATACTGGAAAAACTGAGTGGAAACGGAACCGCGTTCATCCATGCATGCGGAGACTTTGTGGAGATGAATCTTGCACCTGGAGAGGTCATAAAGGTTGATACCGGTTCTGTTGTTGGATTCGACAGTACTGTTGGCTATGATATCACAAGAGCCGGAAACGTGAAGAGCATGGTCTTCGGAGGCGAAGGAATTTTCCTGACGACTTTAACCGGCCCGGGGCACATTATCCTTCAGTCGATGACAGTTGCCAATCTAGCGGCTGCACTAAGACCATTTTTACCATCGGGAACATCCGGATCTTCGGGACCTAGAATTAATATAGGGGGCGTTAAACTAGGGGTATAGTATCGTCTTCCAGGCGGCCATCACGGTATAACCATCACAGTATAAACCACATAATGATTATTCATACGTCTTAATTTGCAGGTGGTAATAGTATGCTGTGTCAGGGGAAGCGCGGCTCGAACCATTTAGTAATGGTCTTTCTCGAGATATCATATCCACCGTCAAGATAGATGGCGCCGATCAGGGCTTCGAGCATTTCGGCGAGAACGCTCTGTTTTTCGTTTGCTTTATCATTTTCCGCTGCTCCTCTGCCCAGCCTAATGAATGATCCAACTCCGAAATCTTGCTGATTTCTGCAAGCGTCTCGTCTTTTTTGAGGTCTTGTTTCTTGTTTGACGTATCACCACTTGTCTTACAGCCCGATTCCGTCAACAGATCGACCAATACTGCCATCAACACCGCATCACCCAGAGTACTAAATATTTCCCGATCCTCGCAATCCTGATTTTTTGCTTCTGTTCATTCGCATATGATTTATGTGTCAGGGTACGTATACAGGAAACCCTCATTAGAGAAACGATAGCCGAGAGTTTCTTGGATCTTCCCGAGGTCATCACTAGTTCTTTCTCCTATCACCGATTTTCCGATTAAGCACCCTCGTACACGTGACGCACCCTTTTGGGGCTCCGTAGAAATCCTCCCAGAATAAATTGAATATTTTGTTTTATATATCTGTCTATGTTGTGGATGATGAATTTTATCTTGATTTCTTTGACCTGATTTCGGTATCCTCTGGATCTAGTCTCTT
>JAUWIL010000142.1 GCA_030605385.1 Methanobacteriota archaeon | reverse complement strand
TGGCGGTATTTTTGGATGCGGATGAGACAAATCGATGTGTACGACACATTGAGAACACACGTTGAGAAATAAAAAATTTGTGTGCGTGGTATGCAGCGCAGTCATGACAAAGATAATATAAAAATAACGTTGTTTAATAAGGGATTGCAGCCTGACAGTTCTCGAAATGACAGTACCAATATGGATATAAGTGATGTTTGTAGAACTATATTCTACAACCGTACGAAAAACCAAAGGTTTTCAGACATGCTTGAGAACCATTATCCAAGTACGTTTCATGCAAATAATGAGTGTGTTAACCGATGGAGACAAACGACGTCGACGAACGGAAGGTTGCTGAAAAAATTGTACCCGTGAGCGTAGAGGATGAGATGAAAACATCCTATATGGACTACGCCATGAGTGTCATAGTCGGTCGTGCCATTCCTGATGTCCGGGACGGGCTGAAGCCCGTGCACCGCCGCATCCTTTACGGAATGAACGAACTCGGCAACACATCAGGCAAGCCGTACAAGAAGTCTGCAAGGATCGTAGGGGATGTTATGGGTAAATACCATCCCCACGGCGATGCGGCGATATATGACGCACTTGTGAGGATGGCGCAGAATTTCTCGCAGCGTTATATACTGGTCGATGGGCAGGGCAACTTTGGCAACATAGATGGTGATGCACCTGCTGCAATGCGGTACACTGAAGTACGAATGTCAAAGCTGGCAGAAGAGCTGCTGGAGGATATTGATAAGGAGACGGTTGATTTCAGGCCCAACTTCGATGAGTCTCTCCAGGAGCCGGTGGTGATGCCGTCGCGCATACCGAATATGATCGTGAACGGATCTTCGGGGATAGCTGTGGGAGTTGCCACAAACATGGCGCCGCACAACCTCGGTGAAGTGGTTGACGGCGTAATAAAGGTTATAGACGATCCGGAGACCACGGTGCATGACCTCATGGAAGTCATATCAGGGCCAGATTTCCCCACTGGCGGCATAATATTGGGCAGGGGCGGGATAATAGACGCATATCAGACCGGCAGGGGCAGTGTACGGATACGCGCAAAGACAGAGATCGAGAAGGGAAAGAAGAGAGAATGCATCATCGTACGTGAAATACCATATCAGGTGAACAAGTCCAGCCTTGTAGAGAAGATTGCGTCACTCGTTCAGGATAAGCGCGTCGACGGCATATCGGACCTACGCGACGAATCAGACCGCGAAGGGATGCGCATAGTAATAGAACTGAAATCTGACGTTAACCCGGAAATAGTGCTGAATCAGCTGTACAAGCACACAGCGCTTGAGAATACATTTGGAATAATAAATCTTGCACTCGTAGATAACAAACCCGAAGTACTCACACTCAGGGAGCTCATAGACTTCTACATAAAGCACCGCATGGAAGTGGTGACAAGAAGGTCAGAATACGAGCTCAACAGGGCAGAGAAGCGTGCACACATACTCGAGGGACTGCGCACTGCATTGGACAACATCGATAACGTCATAAAATTGATAAGGGCATCAAAATCTGCCGGTGATGCGAGAGAAGGGCTGATGGAAAAGCTCTGGCTTACGGAGGAGCAGGCAAAGGCAATACTCGAGATGCGCCTGCAGAGGTTAACAGGTCTGGAGAGAGAGAAGATAGAAGAGGAATATTCAAACCTCCAAAAGAGCATAAAATGGCTCAAAGAGGTTCTTGGAAGCGAAGAGAAGGTACTGAAAATCATAAAAGAAGAACTCATGGATGTAAGGGATAAATATGCTGACCCGCGCAGGACGCAGATCGCAGAGTATGAAGGGGATATAAGCATGGAAGACCTCATACATGAGGAGGAAGTGGTTGTAGCGATCACCAACAGGGGGTATGTGAAGCGCCTCCCGGTCGATACGTTCAAAATGCAGCGCCGCGGCGGTAAGGGCGTAATTGGCACAGATATAAAAGAGGAAGACTTTGTTGAAGATCTTTTCATAGCTTCAACCCACGACTACCTGCTGTGCTTCACGAGTAACGGACAGGTGCACTGGCTTAAAGTATATAAGGTGCCCCCGGCATCGACCAGGTATTCACGCGGCAAAGCAATAGTAAACCTGCTCAATCTGAAAGAAACCGAGAAGGTCACTGCGGTAATACCCATCAGGGAGTTTGATGACAGGCATTACCTCATCATGGCAACGCGTAATGGATTGGTCAAAAAGGTTGTATGCTCTGCGTTCGGCAGACCGCGCTCGACAGGCATAATAGCCATAACCATTACCGAGGGGGATGAGCTGGAAGGAGTGAAGCTTACTAACGGCAGTAATGAAGTAGTGCTCGGCACAAAGTACGGCAAAGCCATACGCTTCGATGAAGGAGATATACGCCCAACGGGCCGCACTTCACAGGGGGTTATAGGAATACGCCTTGCAAACGGTGATGAGGTAGTGGGGGCAGCGCTTGTGCGCGAGGAGTCTACGCTGCTTGCATTCACCGAGAACGGCTACGGCAAGAGGACCGAGTTCCCCGAGTACCGCAGGCAGAAGCGCGGCGGAACAGGTATAATAAACATATCCACGAGTGCGCGTAACGGAATGGTTGTAGGCGTCAAGGAGCTATCGGATGAAGATGAGATAATTATAATCAGCTCATCAGGAATAATGATACGTGAGCCCGTAAAGGATGTACCTGTGCAGGGACGTAATACACAGGGCGTAAAATTGATGAAGCTGGATAAGGATGACAAGGTAGTTGCCATGGCAAGGATTATACAGGATTGAGGCTCGGTTTAGATGAAACTCGTTAACAGAGGCTCGGTTAAAGATTTCTACATGGAGAAAGAACCAACGGAAGACACCTTCGGCGTGGGTGTATTCGAATTTACCAACGATTATTCTGTTTTTGACTGGGGCAAGATGCCGCAGACAATACCTGATAAGGGCGAGGCGCTGAAACGCGAGAGTGCGCACTGGTTCGGGCGGCTTGAGGAGAACGGCATACGCACTCATTTCATCGAGGATGCAGGTTGGAGTAAGATGCGCGTGCATGCCTCCCGCAAGCTCGGTTATGGAGATATAAAGACCGATACCTCGAACTATATGCTCCCGCTTGAAATCATATTCCGCAATGAGATATCGCCAGTCGGATCTTTGTACAGACGCCTTCGCGATGGAAGTGCTAACCCCAGGAGATACGGTCTCCCAGAGAACTTTAAACCCGAGGACGGCAGGATGATAACGCTGTCTGAGCCTATTGTAGAGTTCTCAACAAAAATAGAAGAGCATGACAGGTACATAGATGATGACGAGGCAATCCGTATATCGGGTATCAGCGATGACGAAATCGCAGAGATTAAAAGTATTGCATTAAAGGTCAACCAGATAGTTACTGATGACGTGAGGAAACGCGGTCTGGATCATGTGGATGGCAAGATAGAGGTAATGCTGAGTCCGGATCGGGAGCCCTATGTTGCCGACACGGTTGGCACATCTGACGAGGACAGGTTTCTGTATGATGGTATGGACTTCAGCAAGCAGATGATACGCGATCATTACATCAGGATGGGCTGGTATGATACTCTTACCAGAGAGCGCAGTGAAAAAGTGCCCAGAGATAGGCAGACGAATCCACCGCCAATGGATGAGGGGTATTATGCTCTGGTGAACAACACATACAAGGCTATGTGCGTTGCGATAACCGGGAAGAAGTGGAATTCGGGTGAGGAGCCTCCGAGCCTTGAGGAAATTGCATCAGAGTATAAGCGCATTATAGGTAAAGTATAATGCTCAAAAGGCAGCTGACACATATGCAGGAGCGAAGTATAAGCGCATTATAGGTAAAGTATAATCCAAAACGTGAGGATATAAACTCCCATTGATTTCTGCATCGGGGTATAAGCGCATTATAGACAAAGTGTGACAGCGCCTGCTTTTTCAGTCGCCAGTTATTATGGTGCCCAGACCGTCCAGCTCGTTTTTCAGGAATCTGCTTACATTTCCGGGTTTGCCGGCGTTGAATATATAAGAAGTTACGCCATCGGATGCGAGAGCAATGAGTTCCTGCACCTTCCCCAGCATGCCTGATGT
>JAUWIL010000112.1 GCA_030605385.1 Methanobacteriota archaeon | reverse complement strand
TATCCAGCTCTGCTTGACCTTGAAGCTCACCGTAGCACTGCCGATCTCTGTGGATGCCAGATTCTTCAGGCTGATTCCGAGGTACTGGTATGCTTCGTCTCCGCTCGGGTCACTGGTTATGTCCGCCGGCTTACCGCCGTACCTGGATACTTCGACCCGTACACTGCTCGCCGCAGACTTCGAGGTCAGGGTTATGCCTTCTACACCGGTTGCGTCAGCGTCAGATTTGGAGAAGGTCACCGATGCCGGCACTCCTGCCTTGAGGCTTGCAATGGTCTCCCTTGCAATCTTCAGTACTGATACTGTTACCGGTACCGGAGTTGCTGCTGCGGCACCTCCACCGCCTCCGCCTCCGCTGGGCGGTACTGGCGTAGGCGTCGCTGTTGGCACCGTCGATTCTGCCTGCATGGCAAATATCGAGAAGCCCAGCCCCGTCTTGATCTTTATGCGCCACGTACTGTAGGTGCTTGCTGCCTCGATCAGCTCCACGTCGCCTAGATCTGTAACATCCTTGCAGTTCGTCAGGCTTTCATCCTGGCATCTGTATAGACTGTTCGACAAGTCGCCTGCTCCGACAGGTATGGTCACCTCGATATACTTGATGCCGTATGTCTGGACCATTGCCTTGAACACATTGCTGTCCAGTCCTGTGAAGCCGTCGTAGTCTCCGCTGCCCGTATAGCTCACGTTGAATGCGCTGGACAGCGCCTTGGTCACGTTCGATGGGCTGTCGGTTATGTTCAGACCGATCAGCTTTATCTTCCAGTTGTAGGCAGATTTCTTGCACTCGAAGGTAATGTTCGCATTCTTGCCCTTGCTGTAGTTGGTGAACAGTCCGGCTGCATCAGTATCGTTCTTTTCAGTGGACGACGCGTCACCCCATTCTATGGTGTAATTCAGGCATCCAAGGGGTTCCGTGGTGTTGTTTGTCGGTGGGTTGTAGTCGTACTTCATGCTGAAGTTGCAGTTTGGACAATCGGTTGAGCTGCCGCTTGCCTTCGTGGTAAAGTTCAGGCAGGCACTGTTGGCGCAGTTTGCAGCCTGGTCGCATACTACTACCTTGTAGTAATACGTCTTGTTTGCCGTCAGGCTCTCCAGTCGGGCATCGTGGTACAGAGTATAATCCGATACATTGTAGAGCGTTGCGTTGGTATGGTCCGTACAGTTGCCATCCTCCCAGCTGTCAGCAATGCCGAACAGCTTTACCGTTCCATTGGCTGCCTCGTCTGTGTCGTATTTGATGAATGCTTCATCAGGGAAGACGTCTACCTTCTTCCAGATTATGCTCGGTGCTGTGTGGTCGTCTGAAATATCGTTTGCAGTCTCCGGGCAGTATACCGGGTCATACCTACAGCCCGTGTCGTTGCAGTCAGTGTACCCGTTCCCGTCATTGTCTATAAGGTCGTTGCACTCAGATCCTTCCTCGATCTTCACGAACCCGTTCTTGAAGAAGTCCTGGCAGTCAGGGTCGCTTGCCGGTAAGAATCCATCTCCATCCGAGTCAACGAATTCGGACATACAGTCTTCGACCTTGAAGTCGAACGATCCTGGCGTATAATAGAACGGTCCTGCCGAGTCTACAGGTGAATTCTCGTCTCCCGTCGTATTTGCCGTGGATACGAATACACGTATCGGCTGGTCAAGAGCTGTCCCAAAGTCGGTCTTTGTCAGGAGCATTACGTTTATGCCGCCCGTATATCCTGCATTCTGCATGAACTCGTCGGGATAGCACGGCTCCTTTACTATCGATATCTGTGCCGGGAACGGCACCCATAGCCCGTCAGCGCATTTGTAGGCGGTCTTTGTCTCTACCAGATCGTAGCTCCTCAGGGATATCTGAACCAGGGATGCATTGTACACAAGCTTGTATGTGAACCCTGTTTGGTTTACCCCATACTGGTCTTTCGCGCTGCATCCTGTACTTTCGTCACCATCAGTGTCCACGTATCGGTAGAACTTACCGTTCTCGTTGGACGCTAGCTTGCCGTATATCTTGCTGCATCCGACAAATTCCTTTATATCGCTGACCGGTATCCCTATGTTTATTTTACCCGGGCCGTCCATGATCCCTACACCTGTTATGTCCAGCCACAGGTCTCCGTACTCTCCGTCTGGTATGTCATACTGTCCGTCTGCGCCGAGCTCTGTTGGTCCGCCTTTGATTATCATGTCGCCCATCATCAGCTTGTCGAACAGCGGGTCGCACCATGACTCGCCCGGAACCGGTGCAGGATGATACCAGCATCCTGTTGGCTTGTTTGCAGGTCCTTCGCATGTCTGTGCTCCCTTGTTGTCCCACTTCGGCCAGTTCACTCCCGTTCCCACGTTGGTCAGGTTTATATCTCCCACTCCGTATCCGCAGAACGGGTCCTGGGCACAATCGGGGTCCTTGCAGTCCATCAGTCCGTCGCTGTCTTCATCACCTGGTACGAAGCATATTTCAACGGTTTGGCCCTCTGGCGTGCAAACATAGATGCTGTTGTCCCACTCACAGGTCGCTGCACTATCTCCACAGCTTGTACTGTCGGTACAGGCGAAGCATGTCTGGCTGCAGTTCTTCTTGGCAGCCAGTTCTGCTTTGTCGCACCAGCCTATGGTCGAGTCCAGCGGGTCGGTTACCCATGAGCAGTTGGTCTTGCCGTCGCATGCAGTCTGCAGCAGGCATCCGAAGCAGTTGGTATTACTGCATTTGCCCATGGTCCCTGCACTCATCATCGGGACGCAGATACCATATCCATTCGGTGCGTAGTTATCCGTCATCCACTCACATGCTCCCAGCTTGGAGTTTTCGCATGCAGTCTGTGCCTTGGCCTCGCTTGACCATGTAGTACCGCTGTCCTGGAACTCACATGCCCAGCAGGAGTCATTACACGTCTGCATACCAATTCCGAATGTCATCTCGCACCATTTGTCAGTATATACTGCCCCGTCCACTTCGTACGTCTCTGTTTTCCAGAGTCCTCCGGCAGCTCCGCACATCTGCTCACTACCGATATCTTTGAGTCCTCCTCCCATTCCGCCGAGTTCGTATTTGAACCTGCATTCCTGTTCGGTTCCATCCCACTTGCACGGCATGTACCATGGGTCCCCTGCTATCTGCTTGCACAGCGTCTCGTTGTATCGGGCGTTGTAGTCCTCGCAGAAGAATGCTCCCTGCGGCGGCTCCTGCATGTTATCCCAGCATGCGGTTGATGTGACGTCACTCGTGCAGTTGCCGTTCTTCCACTTGCAGCAGCCTCCCAGGAACGGTATGCCGCTGCAGAACGTCGAGTCGGTTATATTCGCACACTGTATGCCGTTCTGGTCTATGTAGGCAGCCTTTGCCGCTGTTGCATCGCACGTGCTCGCGTTTGTGTTCCATGTGCACCCCTGGACATTGTTGCACTTTGTCTGTGTTGGAAGTATCCAGCATCCCGGATTTTTCATGGGTCCGCCCATTCCAGGCATCATCGGCATCGGTGGTCCCATACCACCCATCATCATCGGGTCCTTGCATGTATTCTCCCCCGGGTCCCAGAAGCAGTATCCCGTTGCAAAGCAGTTTGACATCTGCCCGTCAAACTCACGGCATCCCTGGTCGTTGCACATATTATTGTTTGAATCCCATGTGCAGTCTAGATCGTATGTGTTGTTCTCACACGTGTTCTTATTGGTCCAGTCCCAGTTCCAGCATGCAATCTCGTTGCAGTAGTTGCCGCCCCACGTGCAGTTCAAGTTGTATGTGTTATCCTCACATGCCGACTCATTGGTCCAGTCGAATACCCAGCAGTGGGCTTCCTCGCACCAGCCGGTACCTCCGCCGAAGTACGTCTGCTCTTCCGTATGCCACTGGCAGCCCACTCCAAGATCATCGCAGCCAGTCTGGTTGTATGCGTTCCAGCAGGCTTCTGTGGGGTTGCACATCTGGGAGTTACTGTCCCACGTGCAGTTCAGTCCGTAGTTATCGTAAACTTCTGCAGCTTCGCATCCTGTCTTATCCCAGTCCCAGTTCCAGCATCCTATTTCCGAGCAGAACCCATCCAGACCCGCACCTTCTGGCTCTTTCCAGTTGCAGCTTGCAGCATCGCAGGCAGCCGAGTCGTAGATATCCCAGCACTGCGTTTCATTTTTATCGCACCATCCGTTGTTCCACGTGCAGTCCAGTCCGTAGGCACCTGTATTATTGCATCCTGTCTGATTCCAGTCCCAGTTCCAGCAGTTCAGCTCGTTGCAGTAGCCCTTGTTCGGAGCATATGGGTCGGGCTGCCATATGCAGTCTATAGATGCGCCAGCACACGACCCACTATCAGTATAGTCCCAGCATCCTTTCATGTAGCACCAGCTGCCATCAGGTTCCCATGTGCAGTTGGAAGAAATCGAGGCGTATGTGGTATTGTTCTCACATGCATTTTCGTTCGTATCGTCCCATATCCAACACCCTACATCCTGGCACCAGTCTGCATCATCCTGCCATATGCAATAAACTCCTTCTACTGAATCATTTCCGTACTGGCATCCTGTCACATTATTATCCCAGTTCCAACATCCCGTATCTTCGCACCAGCCTTCTTTCCACATGTCTGCGCCGGTGTCAGGCGTCTTCCAGACGCATTTGGCTCCAGTACAGGTATCCTTGTCGTTGTAGTCCCAGCACCATTCCTCGTAACACCAGCCGTTGGAGTCCCATTCACAGTTCATGGTGTCGCTGGTGCTGGTACAATTAGGCTCATCATCGTTGTAGATCCAGCATCCTTTGTCGTTGCACCGCCCCATACCGCCACCGTCGTCCCATTCGCAGTCCAGTCCGCCGTTCTTGGCTTTATTCTCGCATGTATCCTCGTCGGTGCCGTCCCATAACCAGCACATCTTCTCCTCGCATCCCCAGTAGGTCCAGCTGCATTTCAGATTCTTGCTGCACGTCTCATTTGTCGGATAGCTCCAGCAGTCTATTGGGTCGCACAGCTGGTTGGAATCAGTCCAGCTGCATATCAGTCCATAGTTCGTCTTTGAGGTAACCTCACAAGATGTCTTATCAACACCATCATACTGCCAGCACATTGGCTCCTCACACCAGCCCTCATCAACGCTGATTGCAGTGTAATTCTGCCAATTACATCCGTCAGCGTCATTGCATGTGGTCGTATTATTATCATAGTTCCAGCATCCGCTGGTCTTCATACACCATCCGTTATCAGGTCCGGGACCGTATGAATCACTTTCCCAGCTGCAGCTCAGGCTGGTATTGGCATCATCACACCCGCTCTTATTGCCGTCCCATGTCCAGCAGTCCACCTGCTCGCACCATCCGTTGGGTCCGAATGCCATGCTGTCAGGTGAGTTCCATACGCACGGCATCTGAAGCGTTGAATTCGCGGCACTGCACGTCACTTCATCCATGAACATCCAGCAGCCCATCATATCACACCACGGGTCGTTCCACTGGCAGGGTGCACCCTTGGCAATGGCATCCTGACAGCCGG
>JAUWIL010000022.1 GCA_030605385.1 Methanobacteriota archaeon | reverse complement strand
TGGGCTTTGTACCGTCTTTGAGCACTATGTTGCCGCCTGTGGGACCTGCCGCGTTGCAGAGGCGCTCGAACTCCATTCCCGTAAGCACGTTGTCATACTCGCCGTACCCGAACTCTGGCTTCTTGCGTGGGTCGAACAGGTCGTATCCTGTCGCCACGACGATAGCTCCAACATCAAATTCAATCTCCTCTGGCTGCTGGTTGAAGTCAATGGCTCCGGCATCGCATACCTCCTTGCAGAACTCGCAGTCAACACACAGGTCCTTATCCAGAGTATATATCAGCGGGACTGCCTGTGGGAATGGTACATAGATTGCACCCCGTTCTCTCAATCCTTCATCAAACTCACTCGGCACGGATATCGGGCAGGTCTTGCATATCTTGCAGCTGAATATTTCCGGAGCCATGTCCTCATGCCGCCTATTGAAGCGGATTCTGCTGTAATGCGGACTGAACACGCCCTCTTTCTCATACGAGCATGCCAGCTCGCACAGACCGCAGCCAGTGCAGTTCTCGGGATGCGCGAATTCTACCCCTTCATATATCACATTGGATTCGATTGCGTCATACGGACACATCTCGATGCATACAGGATCGTTATCAGCACACAGGTCGCATGAAAGCGGCTTGCTGCCGCCCTTGGGTATGTGAAGTGCATCATACTCGCATGCCACCTCACAGGCGGTACATCCTCCTATGGCTGCGCACAGATTCGTTAGAACAACAACCCCAGTCTTTGGATCGCTGGTTATGGCGTTGACAGGGCATGCAGTTACACACGGTGTATTTGCTCTGCAGAGCTTGCATGAAACCGGGTCGACCCATTCCGGCTCCTTCCTAGCCCCAGCGTCTACTCTGATTTTTGAGGATAACGATTTTTCCCGTACTTCGATGACTTTGTCGATGTCCAGCCTGCTTTGCAGCAGACTGAAAACGTCCTCATGCTCCATGCTGCATGCAAGCTCGCAGATTCTACAGCCATTACACCTGCCCGCATCTATCTTCAGACCCTTGTACCGTATGGATTTTTCAAGACAGTCGTATGGGCATATCTCCACGCACCTGGGGTTGCCTTCACACGCGTCACACATGACAACATGGTTGCGGCCGGGAATGTCACATGCACCATTGTATTCGCACGCCTCCATACAGAGGCGGCATCCGTTCATATAGAGAGGTCTGCATTTCTCAACATCAACAATTATCTGCCCATCTTCAGGACTCTTACTGATAGCACCCACCGGGCATGCCGCCATGCAGGGTGGTCGGGCTGCGCAGTCCCCGCACCCGGTGCACGTCTCTTCATCAACATATCTCGGTTTCTTTAAGACCTTCACCTTGAAGTTGCCGACATATCCGTCAATGTTCAATATCTCCGAGTATGTGAGCAGCTCAATGTTGGGGTGGCGCGCCACGTCAACCATCTTTGGTGTTAGAATGCATGCTGAACAGTCAAGGGTCGGAAACGTCTTATCTATCTGCGCCATTCTGCCGCCTATGCTCGGGCTCTTCTCGACCAGATACACCTTGTAGCCCGAATCTGCTATATCAAGAGCTGTCTGTATGCCTGCCACACCGCCGCCTATGACAAGGGCTTTGTGCGTTACATCCAGCTTCTCGGTCTCAAGCGGCTCAAGAAGGGATGACTTTGCAACAGCCATCCTTATAAGGTCTTTTGCCTTCTGAGTTGCGCGCTCTGGTTCATGCGTGTGGATCCAGCTGCACTGCTCGCGTATGTTTGCCATCTCAAGCATATACGGATTCAGTCCCTTGCCCGATATGGTTCCCCTGAACGTGGGCTCGTGCATCCTGGGCGAGCAGGCGGCTACAATAACCCTGTCAACCCCAAACTCCTCTATGTCATCCTGTATCAGCTTCTGACCAGGGTCAGAGCACATGTAATTGTAGTTTCTGGCTACAGCAACACCGGGCAGTGTTTTTGCATACTCAACGGTTTGTTCAACATCAACAGCGGCGGCTATATTCAAACCACAGTGACAAATGTACACTCCAATTTTCATACCAAAGATTCCCCCAGATACTCCAAATATATTTGAAATTATAATGAGCTTAATTAGCTGGACTCCCGAGTAGTTCTCATGTTACGCAGTGGTAGTAAAGGTATTTTAATACCCTATAAATATTCCTAAAACCGCTCACATATTCGCGCATATATATTTGTGAGACATACCCCAATATGCTCAATCGCAAAATATGTTAAGCCGCCTAAGAACGGCACATTGGTGCGGTTGCAACCCTCAACTCTCATTTAACTCTAACTATTACTATTGCAGACCCCACTCAATAGGGCCTGAGTATTCTTTATCAAGGTCAAGCAGGAGCAATAGGGCTGCCGCAATCAATCCAATTGCCGCACCGAAGATAAAGGTTGATGATGGGCCGGCATAGCTCCAAAGGAGGCCTGCAATAAGGCTGGCAGGAAGCGTGGCCATAGAAATCACCATGTGAAGCACGCCAAGAGCGGTTCCATAGAGTTCATGCGGCACGAACTCTGCAGTAAAGGCACGCTGATTGCCCTCAACAAATGCAAAGAAAAGGCCGTACAAGCCGAACAGCACCAACATAATCAGAGAAGATGGCGAGAAAGCAAACCCAATGCACGCGATGGCAAACATCACATACCCTACAAATAGGACGTTCTTGCATCCAACTACATCAGACAGCATTCCAGAGGGTATCGAGATTGCAGTATAAATTATGTTAAACCACACGTATAGACCAATTGCTGTTGCAACAGCCGCTCGAGTGCCCAGACTTATGCCAAGGAGCCCCTGAGCGCGCAGGATGAAGAACATGTATGTGAAATTGCCGAGTGCAAATACACCTACCACAAGGATGTACCTGCGGAAGCGGCGGGGAAGCAGACGAAAATCAGTCATGAGCTTATGTTCACCACTGACCTTTGTACGCTTCTCTTCAACGAACCACAGCGGGATTAGCGAAATAAATGCAATCAAACCTGCAAACAGCAGTATCATCCAGTAATCCATGCCAAAATACCAGAAAAGTACCAGGGCGAGAGCTGCACCTATTATCGCGCCAGCCGAATCCATGGCTCTATGAATCCCGAATGACCTGCCCTTATTGTTTTCTGTGCATGAGTCGGCAAGTATTGCGTCTCTTGGAGCGGTGCGGATACCTTTGCCAACCCGTTCAACCGGACGCAGTATGACAATGTGCTGCCATGTAACAGAGAATGCCATCAATACCTTGGCAACTGCAGAAGTCAGGTATCCTGAGAATACGAAGGGCTTGCGTTTACCATACTTATCGGAAAAGTGTCCTGACAGCACCTGCAGTATGCTTGAGACGCTATCACTAAGACCGCCGACAAGACCGACTATGAGTTCGGTACCGCCAAGAGCAACTATAAACAGCGGTAGTATTGGCGCTATCATCTCGCTGCCAATATCGTTCAGAAGACTGACAACACCCAGAAGTAAAACATTAGCACTGATGCCCTTTGTAATTCTGTTACTATTCAGACGCTGCTGTAATTTGCCGTTATTCTGCAGACGCAATCGAATCGCACTCTTTCCTCTCTGTTTTCAAAATGGTGGTAATTTGGATGAAAATCTAGATGGAAATTGCATTAATCATCCAGAACTTACAACCATCCAGAACTTTGAAGGTAGAATGAAACTGTTCTGATAATAAATGTTATTGAATCTCCATTGGTTTGCATTGCTCCTTCAGGAAAGTTCTGCTGGATTCTCGCGGAACTTCGTTTCGCAAGACTCTGCTTCCACAGGTATATGGCAGGAAAATCGCCGTACACATCTGTGTTGCACATCACCCCTTTGCAACCCCTATCGGGAGCATGCGTGCAACCTTCAAAGAGATGCCCAGACCGTCAACCACGTCAACCACTTCATCGGATGATTTGTATACACCTGGGGCTTCCTCGGCTATCATTGAGTTGCTGGTAGCTTTAACAAAGATGTTCTTGGCGCGCAGGTCTCGCAGTACGTTCTCTCCATAGAATTTTCGCTTTGCAGCACTTCTGCTCATAACACGCCCGGAACCATGGCAGGTTGAGCCCAATGTCAGTTTCATAGCATCCTCGCTGCCGCGCAGCATGTAGGATGCAGTGCCCATACTGCCAGGTATTATGATTGGCTGGCCGACATCACCATATCTAGCAGGAATATCAGGACTGCCTGCCGGGAAGGCGCGTGTTGCACCTTTACGATGCACACAGAGGCGCATTTTTTCACCCCCAACAACGTGGTCTTCGATCTTGGCAATGTTGTGGCACACATCATAAACCAGCCCGAGTTCCGCATCTTTAAAGAATCTGGAGAACGTTTCGCGTACCCAGTGAGTGATCACCTGACGGTTGGCCCATGCGTAATTGGCTGCAGCGCACATGGCCGCAAAATAGTCCTGCCCCTCGGGGGAATTAATGGGGGCGCATCCGAGTTGCTTATCAGGCAGGCTGATATTATATTTCTTTACGGCACGCTCGAACACACTGATGAAATCAGTGCATACCTGATGACCTGCGCCGCGAGAGCCGCAGTGTATCATTACGGTGATCATCCCCTTCTCAAGACCGAAAACCCTGGCAGCGTGCTCGTCGAGAATTTCATCCACATACTGAACCTCAAGGAAATGGTTTCCGCTGCCGAGCGTGCCCAGTTGAGGTCTGCCGCGCTGTCGTGCCTTATGGCTCACCTTTGAAGGATCTGTCCCGTCAATATAGCCATTCTCCTCGCAGTTCTCAGCATCCTCCTTTACTCCATACCCTGCTTCAACAGCCCAGCGTGAACCAAGCTGAAAAGCGCCATCCAGCTCTTTATCTGATGCTTTGAGGCGCCCTTTTGACCCCACACCTGACGGTACATCGCGGAATAGTGCCTCTATAAGGTCTCTAATATGTACTCTCACATCGTCGACATGCAGGTTGCTTCTGAGAAGGCGCACGCCGCAGTTAATGTCAAATCCGACCCCGCCGGGGCTGATAACGCCATCGTCAACGTTGAAGCCAGCTACCCCTCCAATGGGAAATCCATAGCCCGTATGAACATCAGGCATTGCCATGGAATAGTGTACGATGCCCGGCATGGTTGCCACGTTGGATATCTGATTCAGGACATCAGCATCATTTTTAACATCTTTCAGCAGTTTTTCGGATACAAACAACCTTCCAGGTACGCGCATACCCTCAGCAGCATTCTTTGGAATCTCCCATGTGTACTCGTTGATTTTACTAAAGTCCTTTATGCTAACATTACTGCGCATTTTATTATGGTCACCATCCAGCAGTAGTGAAGAATCTTTACTTAATTTGAGTTTTACTTAATCCGAATTGTACCTTAGAATCGTACCTTGGGATAGAAAGGTAAAACCTTTGCCATATCATGCAGATGGAAAGCTCTCCCCCACTAATTCTTAATTAGCGTTTATAGTTGAGTTTTCATGTAATTTAACACTGTGCCGATGTTGACGGTGTCTTGCGGAACGAAGTTCCGCCGGACAGATGAATGCTGCGCATTCGACAAGTGCCACGTTCAAGCTCATTAAGTATCTACAACCACCTGTGCTACAAACACATCACCAGCATGTTTTATCTCCATTTCATGGAGCGTAATGCCCTTCACATGCACTCCAATCTTATGAACCCTATCATTAAACTGCTCCCCAAAGCCGGTACAGCGCAGTGTGCAATCACCTTCTGTATCTTCTTTAATGCACTCCACTTCAAACCTCCCAAAGAGCAGACCTTCAACCTCGAAACAGTAGAGAAGCTCGGAAAGCCACTCATATAATAATAACTCAAGGCTGCCTGATGACAGCTCAAAGGTGCGCTCAGACCGTCCTTCAACGGTATCGAGCCTTCCGTCGAGCATAACATCGAAAAGTGCTGTACCAGCACTCTCGAAGCACTCTTCAATTGTGCGCCCAAAGGCTCTGAATTTCACGTCTGCCATGTGGTCGACAAATTCATATGCTGCTTTTTGCTTCATGGAGCCAACATCTTCCTTCAGATCTTGCGAACCAAAGGTTCGCGGGACAACCGAAGGCTCTGCCTTCGTCAAGTCTTGCGAACCAAAGGTTCGCGGGACAGACGGACTACCGTCCGTCATGTCTGGTGTGTGAATGTGCGTTATGCGCTTAGGATGTGCGTTATGTGCTTATGTACTATTATACTAATGCTGGCGCTGGACGCCGGCGTGTAATATAATGCCACTAATGCTACTGTATATCTTAATATGAAGTTTATTGAATGATGGTACTTCCTTTAAATGACACTTAACCAATAGCCCATAAAAATAACTTTCAACCTATTCACTCAACATATTTACTCAAGCTGCCACCCACCAATGTAATTATTTTGCGTGTACTTTATTGCGTAAACGTAAAAGCGCAATCCATATATTGTGGGGCGCTTAACTACATCATGCTTTTGGTGCCACTTGATATGCCCTTTATAACATCTGGTACTAAAGTCCATAAGGGAAAATATTTATAGCTGGCATTAACATGAAGCTAACAGCTATTTATAAAGCCTATGCAGTGCGGTCATTCTTGCAGACCAACCAATCTATCAAGATTGGGTGCAATGGTTGGCCGGGGTTAGGCTGGAATAAGCGAAAGTTGTAGAAATACAGCTGAACCGTATACGGAGGAATTGTAATAAATGACTAATAAACCTGTAGAACTTTGTCAGGCAGCAGCAGGAGCTGGTGTTTACAAGTCAGGTCTCTCGGTTGGTAACCTGCTTTTGAGAGGTTTCATGGCAGGTCTGTATATCGCCGTTGGAGCTGCACTTGCTACTATGTGCGCCACTGGAGTCAGTGACTGGGCCGGTCCAGGAATGAGCAAACTAATCTTGGGCGCAGTGTTCCCCGTAGGGCTTATCTGCATCGTGCTAACGGGTATGGAACTGTTCACCGGTGATTGTATGCTGGTGCCTATGGCAGCAATGCAGAAGAAAACTACTTGGGGCAAAGTCCTCAATGTGTGGGTCTGGGTGTACATTGGAAACTTCATCGGATCCCTGTTCTGGGCACACCTGATGGCAGTTGGACCTCTTGTTGGTCCCACTGGTACAGCAAATGCATTCGGAGCCACAGCGATGGCAATATCATTGGGTAAGGTAGGCTATTCAGCAGGCGGGATGTTCGGAATGTACTCAGCCTTCATGAAGGCGATTGGGTGCAACCTGCTGGTCAACGTTGCCATACTGCTCGCCCTGAGTTCGAAGGCAATGATAGGGAAGTTCTTTGGAGTATGGTTCCCGATCATGGCATTCGTTTCAAGTGGGTTTGAGCACTGCGTCGCCAACATGTACTTCATACCAGCCGGCATGATGCTCGGAAACGGCGTTACAGTATCTCAGTTCATCATCTGGAACCTGATACCAGTGACACTCGGCAACATAGTGGGCGGTTTTGTCTTCATAGGCGCAGTATACCATATGGCATTCAAGGGAGAATTTCCCGCGGAATAAACACATGCCTGAACAATGCAGCTAAAAATACCAAAAGTCTCAGGACTTACGTGGGCGACATTCACCATTATGGCGGTGGCTGTTGCCTCTATTTTCATATTTACAAAAGATTTGTTCTTCCTTCTGATCAGCATTCCTATGCTCATTCTTGTAATACTTCTTCCAATGCTGATGTCTACCATGAGTCGCGGCACGTATGAGGGTCTGGCAGAAGAGCTATCGTCAAAGGCAAAGAGAAAGAATATTGGCGAACTGCAGCCAAAAGATGCAGGTCAGACGGTGACGGTCAAAGGTACAGTCGAAGCGGTGAGGATGCAGTTTATGGGAAGACCCAACCTTGTGATAAGCTATGGCGATACGGCAATGTCAGTATATATGTTTGCTCCAAAGCACCTCGACATCAAAGAGGGTGACGAAGTAGAAGTCATGGGTATGGTGATGAAGAAGTTCTGGGCCGGAGGAGCAGTAGCGATATCGGCGTATAGTATAGAGAAACTTGAATGAATCTGTTGAATGAGTCTGAACGAGTCACAGCACTGCTTGCCGAAACCTGCCTCTACCAAAACCTCATGTTAATAGATATCAGTCTACAGCACCCAACGTCATGTTAATAGGTGTTAGTCTACAGCGCCCAACCTCATGTTAATAGGTATCAGTCTACAGCATCTAATCTATTATAGTACTTATCGCCGCTCATTATTGCTCATTATAAGTGATAGTTGCATAAACTGTGCTGCTACATGGCAATACGAAATCATTCCAAAATAAAACCATTTATTTAAGAAGAAGTCAATCTGTAAACTCACTCTACTACTTGCTGGTAAAAATACTGTAGAACATTTCGCCAATAGAAAGTAACTTCTTTCAGAAGACCAGCCGGCTGCCGACCATGAGGTTGGCGGCGGAGTACACATCAACAATAAAATCAGAACATGGGGGAAATACTACATGGAAAAAGTAATCACTACGTGCCCCTACTGTGGATCCGGATGCAGCTACTTCTTGTGCGTCGAGGACGGCAAAGTCATAGGCGTGGCTCCAAACAGGGTGCATCCGATCAGCAAAGGCAGGCTATGCGTGAAAGGATGGAATGCACATGAATTCGTGCACCACCCGGGAAGGCTCACGAAACCGCTCATCAGGAAAGGCGGAAACCTTGTGGAAGCCAGCTGGGATGAGGCACTGGACATGGTGGCAAACAGATTGAAGGGGATAAAGGAAAAAAGCGGCTCCGACAGTATAGGGGTGCTGAGTTCAGCGAAATGCACTAATGAAGAAAACTTTGTAATGATGAAATTTGCAAGGGCGGTAATCGGCACGAATAATGTAGACCACTGTGCCCGCCTATGTCATGCCTCTACCGTGGCAGGCCTTGCCAGAGCATTCGGCAGCGGAGCCATGACCAACAGTATAGACGAACTGGAGCATGCTGACGTAATACTGGTTACGGGCAGCAACACGATAGAACAGCACCCGCTCATAGCTGTGAGGATACTGAAGGCAGTCAGAGACCACGGAGCAAAGCTGATACTTGTTGACCCAAGGAGCATACAGCTATCTAAATTTGCCGTAATACATGCAAAACATAAGCCGGGCACCGATGTGGCGTGGATAAATGGAGTGATGAACGTTATAATAAACGAAGGACTTGCGGACGAAGAATTCATAAAGACGAGGACGGAAGGCTTCGAGGAAATGAAGAAGCTCGTGATGGACTACACGCCCGAGAAAGTCGAGGAGATAACGACCATACCGGCTGACACCATACGGGAGATTGCAAGAACCTATGCCAGAGCAAGTGCGGCATCGATAGTATATTCAATGGGCATAACCCAGCACACGACGGGAACCGACAATGTACTGTCATGTGCAAATCTGGCCATGATCACTGGTAATGTAGGCAAGCCGAGCACTGGCGTTAATCCGCTGCGTGGTCAGAACAACGTGCAGGGAGCATGCGACCTTGGGGCACTTCCCGTGGTTTACAGCGGATACCAGAGCGTGGCAGATGAGAACGTGCGCAAGAAGTTCTCCGAGGCGTGGGGTGCGGAGATGCCGAGCGCACCTGGACTGACCGTTGTGGAAATGGTGAATGCAGCCGCAGACGGAAAATTAAAGGGACTGTACATCATGGGCGAGAACCCAATGCTTTCGGATCCTGACCTAAGCCATGTCAAAGAGGGACTGGAGAAGCTCGAGTTCCTTGTCGTGCAGGACATATTCCTGACAGAGACCGCCGAGCTGGCTGATGTGGTGCTGCCGGCAGAATCATACGCAGAGAAAACAGGCACGTTCACCAACACAGAGCGCAGGGTACAGTTGGTCAATAAGGCGGTTGAGGCACCAGGTGAGGCACGTCCTGACTGGGACATTGTATCCGATGTGGCGAGAAGAATGGGCTATGATATGAAATACAACTCTGCCGAGGACATAATGACCGAGATAAACAAGCTCACACCGAGCTACACAGGTATAACATATCAGCGGATCAGGGAGAACTGGGGACTGGCATGGCCGTGCCCGACGCTGGATCATCCGGGAACGCCGTACCTGCATAAGGACAAATTCACGCGGGGACTGGGATCGTTCCATGCGGTACCGTTCAAGCCGCCGGCAGAAGAGACGGACGATGAATACCCATTCATACTGAGCACCGGCAGAATGCTGGAACACTTTCATACGGGCACCATGACAAGACGTTCTGACACCCTTGACAGGGAGGTGCCGAAGGGATTTATTGAGATGAATCCCAAGGATGCCGATGCGATTGGAGTGCGAAACAACTGGCCCGTTAGAGTGACAACGCGCAGAGGAAGTGTTGTAACAACCGCTAGGGTTACGGATGGAATTCCGGAGAAGATGCTGTTCATGCCGTTCCACTTCAGGGAGGCAGCAGCCAACATGCTAACCAATCCGGCACTTGACCCGATAGCAAAGATACCCGAGTTTAAAGTATGTGCGGCTACAGTCGAGGGGGTGCAGTAATAATGGCGGAGAAGGCATACACAGTAAAGTTAGGAGACGTAAGCAGGCTCCTTGGGAAGATAGCCAAGGAAAAGTATGACGTAATAGTCCCGACAACCCAGGATGGCGATGTATTATATCTGCCATTCAAGGATGGTATGGGCGTCGTGATGGATCATGGCAACCCGTTAACGCCGCCCAAAGAATTCTTCCTCCCACAGACGGATGAACTGGTCAAATACAAGAAGGAAGGTAAGGGTTTCAAGGCAGAGGTCGCAAAGAGTTCGTTGGATTGTAAGCGGGTACTGTTTGGCATACGACCATGTGATGTGCACGCGTTGATGTGCATAGATCTTCCATTCAAGGACACGTATGATGACAGCTACTACCTGCAGAAGAGAGCCAACACACTGATACTTGCCATGACCTGCAATGAGCCCGGGGATAACTGCTTCTGCGCTTCAATGGGTTGCGGACCTGACCTTGATGACAACTATGACCTGCTGTTTACCAATATCGGGGACATGCTGTATGTTAAAGTCGGGACAGACGAAGGAAAGAACCTGATTGATACTGCACCGGAGTTCTTTGATGAGGCAGACAAGAAGGATGCAAAAGCCAGGAGTGCAAAGATCAAGGAAGTCGAGAATAAATTCAAGCGCAAGCTCGACACCAAGAAGCTCGGCAGGCTGAAAGACAAATTTGACGACCCCACATGGCAGGAGATGGCAGACAGATGCATAAAATGCGGAGGCTGCAACTATATATGTCCATCATGCTACTGCTTCAACGTGGTTGACAGAACCTACGGCGACGATGGAGTTAGAGAAAGAAGCTGGGACGGATGCATGCTGGAAGGCTTCACCAGAATGGCAGGAGGGGCGAACCCCAGACAGGCGAACGTGGAGCGCATGAAGCAGCGATACTACCACAAGCTGCAGTACTTCAACGACAGATACGGAAGACATCTATGCGTTGGATGCGGGCGCTGTACGGATGTATGCCCGGTGGAGATAAACATGGTTGATTATGTCAACAAGATCATAGGGGGTGCTTAGACATGGCAAGCGAATATCTACCAAAACAAGCGGAGATACTGAGCGTTAAGAAAGAGACTGCTGACACATCCCGCTTCAGAATGAAGTTTGTTGACCCTGCGGATCGGGAGGCATTCGAATACCAGCCCGGACAGTTCGTTGAAATATCGGTGATGGGCGCAGGCGAAGTGCCAATATCCATAACATCGTCACCTCTGATTGACAAAGGGTATTTCGAACTGTGCATACGCGACACCGGTAAGGTCACCAGGGAGATACACAAACTTGGAGAGGGCGATATAGTTGGTATCCGCGGACCCTATGGTAACAGCTTCGACATAAAGAGTATGCAGGGCAAGGAAGTGCTATTCGTGGTCGGTGGACTTGGACTGGCACCATTGAGACCTGTGATCAACGGCGTCGTCGCCAGCAGGGATGAATATAAGGGAGTGAAAATACTCTACGGTGCACGCACACCGGGCGATATGCTCTTCAACGAAGACCTCGATGAATGGAGCAAGATCGATGGCGTCGAAGTGCTGACCACTGTTGACAGGGCGGATGACAGCTGGAAGGGAAATGTCGGCGTTGTGCCAAAGCTGTTCGAGAAGACCGAGATAGAACCAAAGAAGACCGTCGCAGTCATATGCGGGCCTGGTATCATGATCAAGTTCGTGATGAAAGACCTGCTCGGGATGGGCTTCAAGGAGAAGGATATCTGGCTCACAATGGAACGCCACATGAAGTGCGGCATCGGTAAGTGCGGTCACTGCAACATCGGCACCAAGTACGTGTGTATAGACGGACCGGTATTCACCTTTGACCAGATAAAAGACCTGCCCGACCCGTACTAGATTTATTAAGAAATAATGCGCCTACACACATTTGTGCGGGCGCTAAAATCTTCTTTTTTTGCATTTCTGTCTGCGGCAGGTTGCACCATATCCATGATAAATTCAACGGCAGAACCATATGCCCAATCAAATCCTTTATATCAAAACAGGAATCATAATTAGGCTGAGATAGTGGAAGTCTTGCGAAGTAGAGCTTTGCGGGACAGACGAAAGCTACGCTTTCGTCAAGTCTCGCAGAATCGGAGATTCTGCTAAATATCTAGAAGTATCTCTGAATGCTTTGCATTCAGATATTCGGCGGAATCGAAGATTCCGCAAGACTTCGTTTCCAGAGATACTGTGCTTCCACAGATACAATAAAAGTAAGTAGCGCCGGAGTGCATCATGGCTTCTGTAAATCACAAACTGGATGAAAGCAAGCAAACCATTGTGACCTGCGGCTTACCCTATGCCAACGGACCCTGCCATGTCGGGCATCTTCGCACCTACATACCTGCGGACATATATGTCAGGATGATGCGCAAGCTGGGCAGAAAGGTGCATTTTGTATGCGGCTCGGATGCACACGGCACCCCGATCATAGTTAATGCAGAAGAGCTGGGCACGACTCCGGGGGAACTGGTGGACAAATACCACGCGCACTTTAAACAGGTGTTCGAGAAGCTAGAGATACACTTCGACAACTACGGGCGCACCGACTCCGAGACGAATCATAACCGCACGCGAGAGATAGTTCGGGCACTCATGGACAATGGCTATATACCCCCAAGGACAGTGCATCTGGCATACTGTCCCAAATGCAAGAGAGGGCTCCCAGACCGTTATGTTGAAGGTATATGCCCATACTGCAAGAGCCGTGCCAGGGGAGATGAATGCGCCCAGGGATGCGGGCGCCATCTCGAGCCCGGAGAAGTGGAACAGCCGACCTGCGGCATATGCGGCTCGGAGGCGGAATTTAGAGATCAGGAGCACTATTTTTTCAGTCTCTCGGAATTCAGGGATTTTCTTATCGATTACCTGAAAACACTTGGAGGCACATCAAATGCTAGGAACTATGCGCAGGGATGGGTGGAGCAGGAACTGCGGGACTGGTGCATCACGCGCAATCTGGAGTGGGGAGTACGCTTTCCGGGAAATGAGGATCTGGTCGTGTATGTGTGGGTGGATGCACCGATAGGGTACATATCATTCACCGAAGACCTTGCGGCAAGCCGCGGGGAGCCCCTTGAAAAATACTGGAAGGACCAGAACATGAATATAGTCCACTTCATTGGCGGGGACATAATCTATCATCACTGTGTGTTCTGGCCGGCACTGCTGAAGGGCGCAGGCTATTCACTCCCCAGTGCAGTTGTCGCATCGGGTATGCTCAAGATAGATGACAGGAAATTCTCCAAAACCCGCGGATATGTGGTGTGGGCGGAGGAAGATTATCTTGAACACGGATTTCATCCCGACCTTCTGAGGTATTATCTTGCCAGCTACACATCTCACACCAAGGAACTGAACTTCTCGTGGAAGGTGTTTCAGGAAAAGCTGAACAACGAACTCGTTGCCATACTCGGAAACTTTGCTTACCGCGTGCTCCTTTTCACTTACAAGAACTGTAAGTCGGTTCCGAAAGGTGAGATCAGCCCTGACACGCTGGAGCGGATAAAGGCGGCGGAGAAGCTCGTCAGTGATGCCATGGAGGAGTATAAATTCAAGAAGCTTGTCGATGGGGTGATGGGGCTTGCAAACCACGGCAACGCATACTTCCAGTCAAATGAACCATGGCACCTGATAAAAGACAAACCAGAGAAATGCGGCGAAGTGCTGCGGAACTGCCTGCAGATGCTGAAGGCGCTTGCAGTCATGCTGGAGCCTGTGATGCCGGATAAGATGAACAGTTTATGGAAACAGCTTGGTATGGGTACAGATATAAGATCAGTTCGGATGGAGGAGGTATACGAGCCGATACCTGTTGGGCAGGAGATAGGTAAGCCGGAAATACTCTTCAGCAAGATGGAGGACGACAAACTGGCAGAGATGGAGGGCATACTTCGGGAGCGCGTGGCAAGAGCTCAGGACAGGGAAGCCCAACCAAAATCAGCATCAGTGGAGAAGGAGGATGGAGCCATGACGATACCATTCAAAGAATTTCAGAAGCTTGACATGCGCGTCGGTGAAATACTGAGCGCTGAACCGATAGAAGGGTCAGATAAACTGCTGGTTATGAAGGTTGACCTCGGCGAGGACGAGCCAAGGCAGATAGTGGCGGGAATTGCCAAACTGCACAGACCCGAATCACTGGTGGGTAAACAGATAGTTGTTGCTGCCAATCTGGAGCCTGCCAGACTCTTTGGCGTTGAATCAAACGGCATGCTCTTGGCGGCAGGCGATGGCGCGGTAATACTCAGCCCCGAGAAGAAGGTTGCGCCCGGAACAAGGATAAACTGAAATTGGCGCATATGTGATTTTGAAACTTGGAATTCCACCCCTCGTTGACAGGCGCTAGTTGACAATGGAGTTAGACCTGGCACAAAAGGTAAATGTATGCGCATCTGAAGTAAGTATATGTACGATTCACTGCGCACATATCTCCAGTTTTGATTTATGTCTGTAGTAAGTTGCAGATATAGAAGGGGTTATGCGAAATGCCAGACCTTTTTTCTTCAAAAATGGGAAAGGTTTATTTGACCGCTTTCCATACCACCCCATTAAGGAGATTCGTGTATGCCTAAGCTGAGAGTCTATATAGATACATCTGTGATAGGGGCAATATATATGATATAGAGATGACGCCCGGCATATCGCAGTATCTGTCCTAAATGACATGGATGTTATTATTACTTGGAACTGTAGGCACATGGCAAACATTGAGAAGAAAAGGATGGTCAACGCAGTAAATATGATGTTGGGATATAGGCAAATAGATATTGTTACGCCTATGGAGGTAATCGGGTATGGCTAAATGGAAGTATAAGTCGTTAGAGTGGATCCACAAGGTACGGGAAGAGAACTATGAAAAGACAAAGAACAAGGATCTGAAGAGCCTTATCGAAGATAGTGTGAGAAATGCAAAAAAGAGCATTACCCAATACACTACCTAAGGAAAAAGATACGGGTCTGGCACTCTGCGGCACTTCGTGCCTCGCCCCCCACTTCGTTCGAGTCATATAACAGGCGGATATGCGGCTGCGCTTCGCTCCGCCCAAACCATTCGCTACGCTTAAGGCTTCTCATATCCGCCGGCCGTTATCTACACTCAATCATCCCACTATGAACAACGTTATAAATCTAAATTCAAAACTAGGCATTCCACCCCTCTTTGACAGGCGCTAGTCAACACCCCCTGCACACTCATCATCTATTTTTACATTCTCAGCAATATCCATCAGTGGAACTGTTGTACTATTGGTATGGGGCTATTTGTAATACCGATGTTAGCACTTCAGGCATCATAATAGGCAAAAGGATAGCTAAATAATTTAGCAAAGTATATATGTCAAGTTACCATTTTGGGTTTTGGTGATTATATTAGCTAACAAAAAGATAGCGCTGATACTGCTCGCACTGATCACAGTCGCAGCACTGGCATCGGGATGTATAGAGGGAGCGCCAGCGCATGATGGAGGTGCGGCACCCACCGCCGCAACATCAGATATAACACTCAAGGTATTACATGCGGGAAGCCTTTCAGTACCGCTGAGTGAGATAGAAAAGCTGTACGAGGCGAAGTACCCCAATGTGGACGTTCAGCGCGAAGCGGCAGGCAGCGTTAAAACAGTACGGAAGGTGACCGAACTCGGAAAGGAAGCCGATGTAGTGGCATCGGCTGACTACGCGCTTATATCCAAGATGATGATACCCGATTACACGGAGTGGTATGCAGCGTTTGCAAAGAACCAGATAGTTCTTGCGTACAGGGATGACAGCAAGTATGCGAACGAGATAACCAGGGACAACTGGGCTGAAATTCTCAGAAGAGCAGATGTTAAGTTTGGGTTCTCAAATGGAAACGACGATCCATGCGGCTACCGCTCCCTGATGGCTATACAGCTTGCTGAGTTATCCTTTGACGATGATACGATATTTGATGACCTTGTATCTGCCAACTCGGCAATACCGGCGCCCGAGGCTGATGCGAGCGGCACGTACAAAGTAATAATGCCCAACTCGGAAGACTTAAACCCGGATGCAGACCGCCTCATGATACGGAGCATGGAGGTTGAACTGATACAGGCACTGGAATCCAAAGACCTGGACTATTATTTCATATATCGCAGTGTTGCCAGGCAGCATGACCACAAGATATTGGAGCTAAACGAGGACGTTGACCTGAGCAGTGTGGCATATGCAGATACCTACGGGAAAGCGCAGGTACTTCTGGCGAACGGAAAGACGATGACAGGAGCTCCAATAGTATACGGCGTGACCATACCGAACAACGCACCCAATCAGGATTACGCAGCGAAATTCGTTGAGATGATGATAAACCCGGAAGGACAGCAGGTATTCATAGACCAGGGGCAGCCTCCGCTAGTGCCGGCAAAGACGAACGACAGATCAAAACTTCCATCTGAATTGCAACAGTATGTGGAGGAGAGCTGACTGCCAGCATAATCTGGCGGTCTCTCTTCTCTCCCCCAATTTTATTCGAACATTCAGGCAGGTGCAATACCGCCAGAGCTATCAACAAAGATGATGTGAAAATGAAATGGTGCCTGACCAGATGAAAAGGAGCAAGGAGCGGCACCTGAGCAGAGGGGCAGGAACAGGGAATGACGCATAGGCAGAGGACGGGGAGGAAGCCAGAAGCATATTCCGTAATATTTGCAATACTCGGCGCAGTAATACTCTCATTCATCATACTCACGATATCAAACATGATAGTCTTGCAGTTCCTGGCGGACTATCCAGGGTTTGTTGACGCAGTCAAAGATCCCGGCGTCTGGAGATCGATATGGCTCAGCATATGGACTGCAATAGCAGCCACGCTGATAGCGCTCGTTCTTGGCGTGCCGCTGGCATACATGCTTGCCAGAAGAGATTTCATGGGTAAGGGGCTGGTGGAAGCGGTTATAGACGTGCCTGTGGTGATACCGCATACGGTAGCAGGCATAGCACTTTTAACTGTGTTTGGATACCACGGGCTGATAGGAGCTCCGCTCAGGACGATAGGCATCAAGTTCGTGGACATGGAACTTGGTATTATAATCGCGTTACTCTTTGTATCGGTGCCTTTTATGGTAAACTCTGCCAGGGAGGGATTCCAGAGTATAGATCCCAGACTTGAGAACATAGCGAGATCGCTTGGTGCAAGCGGATGGGGAAGTTTCTGCAGAGTGTCACTGCCGCTGGCGGTAAGGCAAATAGTTGTGGGGGCAATAATGACATGGGCACGTGCAATAAGCGAATTCGGTGCGGTAGTGGTGATAGCGTATTATCCCATGATAGCTCCCACACTTATCTATGAACGGTACATATCGTTTGGGCTCAAGGCATCGCGACCAATAGCAGTTTTACTCATGCTTGTATGCCTGCTGGTATTTGTCATACTTAGAATATTCTCATCGAGGTGGAAGCTGTATGATAGAGATTGAGGGCATCGGCATAACATGGGGCAGTGAATTCGCACTCAAGGACATAAACCTTCACGTCAGGGAGAAGGAGTTCTTTGTCATACTGGGACCCACGGGGGCAGGAAAGACGCTTCTGCTGGAGCTTATCGCAGGTTTCTACCAGCCCGACGCTGGAGTCGTAAAAATACGCGGACATGATGTGACCCGACTTCCACCGGAAAGGCGCAGGATAGGATTCGTTTATCAGGACTATGCGCTGTTCCCTCACCTCAGCGTACGGGACAATACTGCATTTGGAATGAGAATGCGCCATCCACTCCGGAAGAGGGATGTATTCAATCTTGGCAGGGCAGCCGACACTATCAGGGAACATAGGCAGGCAATAGACAGTCGTGTGGATGAGGCAATGGATAAGCTGAACATCACCCACCTCGGACACAGAAAACCTCTGACGCTGAGCGGGGGCGAGCAGCAGAGGGTGGCAATAGCGAGGGCAATTGCGATGAATCCACCGGTAATGCTTTTAGATGAACCACTGAATGCGCTCGATGCCCGTACAAAAGATATGATGCGCGACGAACTCAGGAGAATACACGAGGAGTTTGCACTTACAACCCTATATGTGACGCATGATCAGGCAGAAGCCATGATGCTTGCAGACCGCATAGCAGTAATGATGGATGGTAGTGTAGTGCAGGTCGGCACCCCGGAAGAGATATTTCAATCACCTGCCAGTGAGGAGATAGCCAAGTTCGTAGGAATGGAGAATACTTTTCAGGGCACGGTTACGGGCAGGGAGGATGACCTGACGATAATAAAGATAGATGATGAGCATACAATGGAAGCAGTATCAAAGTACAATGCCGGAGAGCAGGTCAGGGTGCTGATAAGACCGGAGTATATAACGCTTGCAGAAACATCTGATCACACCAGCGCGCGCAATAACTACGGCGGTACTATAAAGCGCGTCGTACATATGGGCCCAATATCAAAAGTGGAACTCAACTGTGACGGCCTGTATCTGGCAGCATTTGTTACGAGGCGCTCGGTCGATGATATGGCTCTTGAGGCCGGAATGAGGCTGTGTGCGTCATTCAAGGCTACAAGCGTGCATGTGATAAAACACGGCGTGCAAATATAAGTTGGGTCTGCGTTAATAATTGGGGCATTGCAGCAGACCCAGACAGACCCAAAATATGGGCCAGATAAATATCTATTTTTCTTTCTCCTGCTTTCCGCGCCCTGTTATTTCCTTTATCTGCTCCTTGTACACTATGGAAGCAACAACGATTATGGTAACTATTATCAGCAGTATTACACCGCCGATCAGCATTGTATCGACTTCTGATGGTGTTGGAGTAGGTGTTACTGCTGTTGGAGTTACAGTTGGTGTTGGCACCGCGGCAGTTGGCACTACGGTCGGAGTAACTGTTGGCGTAATCGCCCCTGTTGTTCCCCTTCCGGTTATGGCAAAGGTCGAGAAACCTGGCGTTTCCGCTTCATAGTATCCATATGAACCGTCCTCACCCGTCATTGTGGTGCTCAACTCGCTCCATTCGCCTCCAGAGTACCTGTTGAGCATTATCGAATTCTTGTCTATGTTATTGGTATTCATCCACCCCTTCATCACTTTGAAGCCGATTGCTGCACTGTCTATGCCTCCAAGGGCGAAGTTCCTGGTTTTTGCTGTAATGTCCATGTAGCTGTATGTTCTTCCGCTGGGCTCTGTTGGTATGTTTTCGGGCCTGCCGCCAAGAGCCGACACTTCAACATCTACATCAGTGGTTGCCCCTCCAAGAGTTATTTTTATCTCTGACACGTCTACTGTGCTGAAGCTGAAAGTTGCAGGTTCACCTGCCTCAATCGATGCGACACTCTGCTTTTCCACCTTAAGCACCGGCATACTTACCGGCACTGCAGTTGGGGTGGGCGCAACATCTTTCCTTCTGCTGGCAGGCTCAGAGGTGACTGTTGTTGTAGTGGTTTGCGGCTGTGTATTGTATCTGGACCAGTTGCGGTCATCGATATATTTCTTTCCCCAACGCTTATGGAGTTTCTTTGCAAGATCGGTCATAACACAACACAACGTTTATATATGTTTA
>JAUWIL010000136.1 GCA_030605385.1 Methanobacteriota archaeon | reverse complement strand
TATCAGGCTGCTGCGCGGCGTTGCAAGCGCCGTAAGGTTCAGGGGTATGTTGACGACCTCGTTGAAGCTCACGCGATACGCTCCTGCGCCGAGTTTTGCCCAGCCGTACTCATCGAACTGCACCCCGACACCATCGGGTATTTTACGCTCCGTGTTATCAAAATCAATTTGTCCTGCATCTTCGAGTTTTTCTATACGCGCCAGCGTCAGCTCGACGCTGTTCACCTGTACCTGTGTATCAAGGTCTATGTAATCCTCTACAAGGGGCGGCTCATGGTTTTTTATAAGCTCGAGAAGCTCACTTCTTGAAAGCACACATCCGGTCATAACAAATCATCTGCCGCCGCCAATCACTTTGACCTCAGGTCTATCCTCGACAAACTTGGCTTCGACAGGAAGCCGCTCGCACAGCGCCCTCATCCCGGGGTTCTCCGTACCATAATGTCCTGCATCTACAACACAGAGCCCGCTGGCAAGTGCATACCTCAGCGCATCATGGCGCAGCTCGGCTGACACCAGCACGTCAGCATTGTTTGCGAGCGCCAGATCGATTACGTCTCTATGAAACCCGCTCCCCCCAAGGACCATGACGCGCTGCACGTCGTGCTCTCCGGCATACTGCACGTTGGTCTCCAGCTTTTCCGACACAAGGGCGGCGAATTCGTCCAGTTCCATTCTTTTGGATAAGGTACCAATGCGTGCCATATCAGCATTTTCCACATCAATCAGACCGATTCTGGATGCGAGCACATCGTTGATGCCGCCGTTAGCGCGGTCGTAGTTTGTGTGCATGGCGTAAAGCGAGATATCATTTTCAAGCAGCGGCTTGAGATGCCTGCCGAGATAAGGTGGTATTGTGTTAACGGGATGAAATATCAGGGGATGATGCACGATGACAATTCCTGCACTGGCTTCCACAGCGTGCAGAAGCACTTTTTCCGTGGGGTCGAGGGCAGCAACCGCTTTATCAACTTCGTCACGCCCGCGCACGATCATGCCTATGCGTGCCATATCGTCTGAATCCGCGAGTTCAGGAGGCGCTATTTCTTCCAGAATATCTATAAGCTCGGCAAGTTTCATGATGGGCACAACCAGCTAGTGCAATCAACAGGTAGATGGAAATCATAGTATAAATAAGTGAATAATGCCTACTGAATGCCTGCTGAACATATACCTGCAATATGGGTGCCTGTAATGTGGGGATGAAGTGTAAGCGAATGACTCCAGTTGAATATTGACAGCAATGATACTGCCTTTTTTAGCAGTAAGTTCTATTATGGTGCAGTGTAATGGATTTTTAATAGGAATGCAGTAATGCTTCATACAGCGGTGAATCGGAACAATGGTGCCGGACGACACGGATGAACTGAGACAGCTTATACGCAAACATGCGCTGCAGAATGCTCTGAAGTATGATGCGCCCCCCAGGCTGGGTGCCGTTGTAGGCAAACTGATGGGGGAGCGTGCAGACCTCAAAGCGCGTGCTGGAGAACTTAACGAGCTGGTAGAAGAAGAACTCAGGCTTGTTGCAGGCATGAGCAGGACCGGGATGGAGAAGGAGCTGCAGCGAATATTACCGGTTGAAGAATCGAAGGGCAAAGAGACCTCCGAAAAACAAAAATCCATTCTCCCAGTGCTGCCGGAGTCACCGATTGGCGGAGAGGTGGTCATGCGCTTTGCCCCGAATCCGAACGGACCACCGACGCTTGGCAGTGCGCGGGGCATAATCGTGAATCATGAGTATGCCGTGATGAACGATGGAAAGTTCATACTGCGCTTTGATGACACCGACCCCCAGACCAAGAAACCGCTGCCCGAGGCGTATGACTGGTACTATGAGGACTGCATCTGGCTTGGTGCAGCTCCGGATAAGGTGGTAGTCAGCTCGGAACGGATTCCCGTATACTACGAGTATGCCGAGAAACTGATGGATATGGGTGCGGCGTATGTATGCGAGTGCAGCCAGCAGGAGTTCAAGAAGTTCAAAGATGCTGGCAGGTCATGTCCGCACCACGCCAGGGAGCCCGAAGATACACGCGAGAAATGGAAGCGGATGCTGGACGGCGGCTATAAGCCTGGCGAAGCCGTGCTCCGCATCAAGACTCAGGCAGACCATCCCAACCCTGCTATAAGGGACTGGGTGGCGTTCAGGATAATAGACGCTCCTCATCCAAGAGTCGGCTGTCTGTACCGCGTATGGCCCATGCTGGATTTTGAGTCTGCAGTTGAAGACCACCTCCAGGGAATAACGCACATAACGAGGGGGAAAGACCTGCGGGACAGCGAGTGGCGGCAGCGCTACGTATATGATTATCTGGGATGGACGTATCCTGCGGTTGTTTTATGGGGACGGCTCAAGGTGCATGAGTTCGGGCGTCTCGGCACCTCATGGATGAGCAGGGAGATACAAGATGGTGTGTATTCGGGGTGGGATGACCCGCGGCTGCCGACCATTCGAGCCTTCAAGCGCAGGGGATTCATGCCCGAGGCAATACGAAAGTTCATGCTGGACCTTGGAATGGGTGAGAATGACATCAGCCTCAGCCTCAAGAACCTCTATGCCGAGAACCGCAAGCAGATAGATTCAGTCGCAAACAGATATTTCTTTGCGTGGAACCCTGCAGGATTAAAGATTGAAAATAACCCCCGTGATAGCACGGAGGCGCCGCTGCACCCGGAGCGCAGCGAGATGCGAACGATTCACGTCACAGACGAGCTGTTCATATGTGGAGATGATGCAGACAAATTAGGAGTGGGTGATGAACTGAGGCTGAAGAACCTGTACAACATCAGAATCAAGGGCGTGAATCCACTAAGGGCTGAGCACATCGGTGACGGTGTGGAGGATGCAAAGGGGAAACCAATAATACAGTGGGTCTCGACGGACGGGATACATGTCTGGGTGCTGACACCGGATGGAGATGTTAAGGGAATTGGTGAACCTCTGGTTGCCCGGGAGATTGGAAGTGTTGTGCAGTTCGAGAGATACGCCTTCGTGCGCATAGACCAGAAGATAAGGCATGCGGGTGAGGACGTGATAATCGCATACTATACTCACAAATAGTTATGAAATGCTCTAATCCAATCACTTCTTTGCATTTTCCTTCAGCCTTATGAGATTCCGGCGCCCCTTCATGATTTTTTCGATTATGCCCTCATCCTTGAGGTTGTTTATCAGCATACTGGTCTTCGATTTGGAGAAACCCATCTCGAGCACAATATCTGACTGGTACATCACCCCGCCGCGCGAGCGCAGAAGTTCGACTACACGGTCTTCATCGCGCTTTAACATTTCTTCAATAGAATCGACATCCGCAGGCATGCCTCTCTCATCTGTGGAAACGCCACCTACTGGCTTTGCCCCCTCATCTTTTTCTGGTCTGCTCTCGATCTTCATCCCAGCCGTAGCGCGCTTTCTGCGGAAAGCGAGCGCTCCATATATGAGAATAATCAAGGCGAGTACAGTCAGACCGGCAGTTAGATACGATTGGGGTATTCCTGTAATACTGCTCTGCTGCACGAGAATCGAAGGCTCACCTGAATCAAGGTATCTCCTGCCGCTCCATATCAGCGCATTATTCTCGCCGCTGTCTGGCTGGGGTGATACGCTTGCGGCATCATAGCCATCCGGAATCTGTATAATGAGCAGGGAATTCTCAGGCAGATACAGGCCGGAGGTCAGAACATCACCGATTAGAAGAGAGCCGTTATCACATATACGGGCAAAATTACTCCACCTGAAACTGTATTCCACAACCCCGTAGCGCCCTGTTATAGTATCATCTATGCTGGCGGATATTCTAAAATCTGACGCATTCATACTCCTGCCGGTGGCAGTTACGGCATCATTGACAGCGCTGTTTATACGGTCAGAGAAGAAGCTCATTTCACTTTCGTTGCCGCTGACCTCGGCAATGGTATTTGAGAAGTCATCAACTTCAGTCTGGGTTTTAAGTTCAATGCGCTGCTCGATAATCCATGCTGCAGATCCGTTACCATACAGGTTCACCCTGTATGCAGTATCATACTCACTGTCATAACCTACTGATACTGGCATCCATGTCATCAGAACAACAATGGCGAGAGCAGACAGTGCCAGCAAGTTGCGCCTATTCAATATATCAGACCACCGGTAGTAAATAGTAGTAAATGAGGCGGGCTCATAAAATAATGTGTCGGATTCTGATGGACAGGCGGAGCTTTGCTCCGCAAACATGTTTAAAAATCTTTGATTTTTAAACTGTTGCAGAACTACGTTCTGCAAACATGTCCGAAACGCTCTGCGTTTCGTACGGTTGCAAAATCTTCGATTTTGCAAACATGTCCAAAATGCTTCGCATTTTGTACGGTTGTGAAATCAAAGATTTCACAAACATGTCCGAAAACCT
>JAUWIL010000165.1 GCA_030605385.1 Methanobacteriota archaeon | reverse complement strand
TGCCTGGAGATGGATGGAAGAAGAAATCGATACCATAGGCACTCGTCCGCAGGACCCGTTCTATATTTCCGAAGAAGACAAGAAGATCATGCGCGAAGAACTCTTACATTATTGGAAGGGTAAATCGGTCGACGAATACTGCGAAGATCAGTATCGGGAAGCCGGCGTTTGGGAACTTTCCGGTGAATCCTTTGTTTCGGATTGCTCATACCATGCCGTAAATGGTGGAGGAGACTCATGTCCTGGTTACGACGTAATCCTGATGAAGAAGGGCATGAAAGATATTCAGCGCGAAGCAAGAGAGCATTTGGAAAAATTGGATTATGATAATCCGGAAGACATTGATAAGATCTATTTCTATAAATCGGTCATAGATACCACCGAAGGTATTATGACTTATGCAAAACGCCTGTCGGAATATGCAGCAGAGCTGGCCGCAAAGGAGACAGACCCTAAGCGCAAAGCAGAGCTAATGAAGATATCCGAAGTCAATGCAAAAGTTCCAGCCAATAAGCCAAGCACCTTCTGGGAAGCTATTCAGGCGGTGTGGACCATCGAATCCTTGCTCGTAGTGGAAGAAAACCAGACAGGCATGTCTATCGGGCGTGTTGACCAGTATATGTATCCCTTCTACAAGGCGGACATAGAAGAGGGCAGAATGACTGAATTTGAAGCATTCGAGCTGGCAGGCTCCATGTTGATAAAAATGTCCGAAATGATGTGGATCACAAGCGAAGAAGGCGCAAAATTCTTTGCAGGCTACCAACCGTTTGTAAACATGTGCGTAGGCGGTGTTACAAGAGAGGGCAGAGATGCTACCAACGATTTGACTTATTTATTGATGGATGCGGTCAGGCATGTTAAAATTTACCAACCTTCATTGGCTTGCCGTATACACAATACGTCACCACAGAAATATATGAAGAAAATAGTTGAAGTTGTTCGTTCCAGTATGGGTTTCCCTGCTTGCCACTTCGATGATACACATATAAAAATGATGCTGGAAAAGGGCATATCCATAGAAGATGCTCGTGACTATTGCTTGATGGGCTGCGTAGAGCCGCAGAAGTCGGGAAGACTTTATCAGTGGACTTCCACTGCATATACTCAGTGGCCTATTTGTACCGAGCTTGTTTTAAACAGAGGTGTTCCGCTTTGGTACGATAAACAAGTTTGCCCTGATATGGGTGACATAAACAACTTTAACACCTACGAAGAATTTGAACATGCTGTAAAAGAGCAGATCAAATACATTACAAAATTGTCAAATGTCGGCACGGTTATTTCCCAAAGAGTTCACAGGGAGCTTGCACCAAAGCCGCTCATGTCCATCATGTACGAAGGTTGTATGGAAAACGGTAAGGACGTTTCAGCCGGTGGGGCAATGTACAACTACGGACCGGGGGTTATTTGGACGGGCCTAGCTACATATGTAGATTCCATGGCTGCAATAAAGAAATTGGTATACGATGATAAGAAATACACCTTGCAGCAGCTTAATGAGGCTCTAAAAGCCGATTTCGAAGGCTACGAGCAGATCAGAGCGGATTGTCTGAATGCACCTAAATATGGAAACGATGATGATTATGCGGATTTGATTGCTGCCGATGTGACTCACTTTACGGAAATGGACCACAGGAAACACAATACCTTGTTTTCGAGATTGAGCCACGGTACGCTGTCAATTTCAAATAACACACCGTTCGGACAACTTACGGGAGCTTCCGCAAACGGAAGGAAAGCTTGGACGCCGCTGTCGGACGGTATCAGCCCTACTCAAGGAGCGGACTTCCTGGGACCTACTGCTATCATTAAGTCGGTTTCAAAGATGGCTTGCGAAGATATGAACATAGGCATGGTTCACAACTTTAAGTTTATGTCTGGCTTGCTCGACACACCTGAAGGGGAAAATAGCATAATTACATTGCTGAGAACTGCATCGTTATTTGGCAACGGCCACATGCAGTTCAACTACCTGGATAATGAAACATTGCTTGAAGCACAGGAACATCCTGAACAGTACCGTGACCTGGTAGTTCGTGTGGCAGGGTACAGCGCATTCTTTGTTGAATTGTGCAAAGATGTGCAGGATGAGATCATCAGCAGAACAATGCTAAAAAACATTTAAAAGAAATGCACGAATCTGCAAAAATCAGTTAAGTAGGTGATCGAGGATGAGCAATACAGATGCAGGAGCAATTGAACAAAAAGCTTTCATTTTCAACGTGCAAAGATTCAACATATATGATGGACCCGGAGTGAGGACCATCATATTTTTCAAAGGATGCCCACTGCGTTGTGAATGGTGCTCAAACCCCGAAGGCTTAGGGCCAGGATATGACGTGATGGTTAAAAGCAGCGTGTGTACCGATTGCGGTGCATGTGTAAAGGTCTGCCCTGTGGAGATACACACGATCCTGGAAAGCAATAATAAGCATAAGGTGCGGCGCGACATTCAATGTATCGGCTGTCGCAAATGCGAGAGTGCTTGCCCTGCATCTGCTTTATCTATAGCAGGGGAAGAAAAAAGTATTTCTGAGCTTTTAGAGATCGTCGAGAGAGACAGAGCTTTTTATGATACTTCGGGTGGAGGAATTACCATTGGCGGCGGCGAACCTCTGTTGCAGCCAGAAGCGGCCGCAAATTTGCTAATGAAATGTAAGCAGGAAGGGATAAACACTGCAATCGAAACATCCGGTTATGCAAAGCAAGAGGTCCTGCTTAAAGTGGCAG
>JAUWIL010000113.1 GCA_030605385.1 Methanobacteriota archaeon | reverse complement strand
GGCGGTCTGGCAGCTTACGTAGTCATATATGTTATTGGTTTGCCCGAGCAGCTTACCAAGATAGAATTTCCCCCTGCATTTGAGTGGATGATTGACTATCGGGAATTGTTTGCCGGTCTGTTTATATCCGGCTTCGGCTTCCTTCTCATCACCGGAATAACGTACGGCCTGATTTACGGTTATCCTTCGATCAAGGCTGGAGAGAGAAAAGGCAAAATGGAGCGTACAATTCCATATGCCGTGACATTCATGTACGCATTGGCCAAGGGCGGCATGAACATTATAGAGGTATTCACGTCTCTGGCTGCAAGTGAGGACTCCTATGGTGAACTATCAGTTGAGGTCGGTGGAATCATACGTGACATGGAATTCTTTGGCTGTGATCTAAGGACTGCGATACAGAATCTTGTGGAAACCTCTCCGTGTTCCAGACTGCAGGAGCTGCTTGGCGGTATGCTCACGGTGATTGACACCGGCGGCGATATTACGTCATATCTTTCTGAAAAGTCCGAGGAGTACCTTCAGTTTGCTATTTTGGACCAGAAAGGCTTCCTTGAAACCCTTGCGCTTCTCGCCGAATCATATGTGACCGCTTTTGTTGCAGGCCCACTGTTTATCATCATCATCGAAGTGGTCATGCTGGTGATGGGGTCTGCAGACATTATGGCAATATATGCAATAGTGTATATCATGATACCTGTCGGCTCAATGATGTTCCTGTTCGTCATAACCCTCATCACGCCTGGCGACGTTGGTGAAGCCCCGATGCTTGATGTTGAACTGCCATTTGACACTGAAATCCATATGCCTGAAGGGGCTGACGAGGAGACCATAACTAAGTTTGAGGAACTCAAGAAAGCCAAAAGGAAATCTGACATGATGGACATGATTACCCATCCACTGAGACCCATATTTGATAAACCCGTCAGGGTTGCACTCATATCGATTCCCGTGGCAGTGACTTACCTCCTTGTACAGATGATGTCGATTCTTCAGGAGGAGTTTGTATATGATATGGCAGGGAACCTTGATTTTGGTAACTTTATAGGAGCTATCGACAACCATTTAGTCATCATGGGTATAATTATCATAGCTCCACTTGCACTCTTCTTTGAGATCAAGTCGCACCGTGAGAAGGCTATTCGCAAGGCGGTACCCGAATTTTTGCATCGTCTTGCTCTTACGAATGCAATAGGCATGACATTACCGCAATCCATTGAGCTGATGGCTAACACCGATTCAGGACCTCTGGCAGACGAATTGAAGGCTATGCGGAATGACATGGAATGGGGTCTGGATGTCGGCAATGCCTTTGCCAGATTCGCAAACCGCATTCGCATGGTGTCTGTTTCAAGGACCATACGGCTGCTTGTCGAGGCCATCAAGTCCAGCGGCGACGTAACCGACGTGCTGCTTATCACTGCCAGTGATGCCCGCACCACGCAGACGATAGATAAAGAGCGCTCCATCAACATGCTCATTTACGTGGTAGTGATATTCATGTCATTCCTGGTATTCTGCGTGGTGGTATTCATCATCGCATCGAATTTTCTGCCGGTCATGGCATCTGCCAGCGAGCAGCTGGAGTCCTCCGGCGGTGGTGGTGGTATGCTCGAAGGGTTTGACCCTGAAATATTCACCCGCATATTCTTCCATGCAGCCGTACTTCAGGGGTTGTGCTCAGGACTTCTCGCAGGTCAGATGGGTGAAGGCAAGGTGCTCGCAGGTATGAAGCACTCACTCATAATGATGATCATCGGATACGTGATGTTTACGGTATTACTATAGCCTATTTCTGAATCCATGACATAGTCATATCGACGCGCTTCTGCGGTTTTACCTGTGTGCCACCAACCAACCTTATCTACTGTGTGTACCAACTTTATCTATTAACAGGATATTATCCAACAGTAGGGTATGTGAGGATAAGAGGGCAATAATAAATGGGATGAGGGAGGCGTTAATCATTGGTAGTACCGCTTCGTGAGGTCAAGGAGATGCTGGAATCATGGAGGAAGCCCAGAAAGTTCAGGAAGAAGAAAGATGTTGAGACTGAGGATGGGGATGACGTAGAGCCGCCCATTGTGGAGTGAAAATGTATGGGTCGGATTATACTGATCATTGGGCTGGGTTGTACGGGTCATTACTGGATTTCCGTGGCTGCAGCATACTGATTTTTTCCAGTATTGTTGGGCTTTATTAATTTGTATTTCCGGTAGATTTAACTATGCTCTCTATTTCTTCAATTCCCGCATTGGTTTTGAAACAGGTTCCTGAGTAGTGAACGCGTGATGCGCTGTATCCAATTTCCTTCAATTTTTTCAGTACGTCATCCATGGCAGGCGGTGTGGCTTTGAGGCGCTTGCTTAGCGTGTGGCAGTCATAGCTGCTGGCAGCATCAAGTTCCCTGGTACAGAGTTCAATCATCTTTGCCGCTCTTTTCCTGGTATTCAGGCTGCGCTTTTCAATCTCTTCCAACAACTGCTTGCAGAATTCCCGGTCGCATGTTCTGCCGATATACATTGGTCCTGCTATCCTGAGTTCTGCGCCGCAGTGCGGGCAGTCCCCGCTCATGAAGGCTGTCAAGCCGTGGTATTCCTCCCGGTACTGGCAGTTGAAGCAGTGGGTTATGTAGCCAATGTTGTCGAAGTTCTCGTTGGCATATGTAGCGCTGTCCCTTACTGCAACGTATGCTCTGACATAGTGCTCGCTGGTGTATGCCAGCAGAACCTGCGCATGTTTGTCATGCATTGCCAGAGTGCGAAATATCTTTCCCAGCAGAATGCGTATCCCCATCTCCGCATGGTACTCTGTGTTCAGGGGCACGGCATCGTAGGTTCTTATGCCTGCTTGCAGATGGGCGCCGCACAGCGGAGCCGTATCGGGCGCAGTTATTTGAAGAAGTCTGCGCGCAGAGCGCACGGCGGAGTCGAGGTACGGCGCCGGTGTACCGAAGGGGTCGAGATCGACAATATCGTAGAAGCCCCGGGATAGAATATTATTCGCGGGCTCGCGCATGGCTTTGCACGTATCCTGCAGGCTGTTGAGCCTGATATTTTCCTGTATAAGCTCATGTGCCGAAAGGCTCCAGTCGTTTAACGTGCTGCTGACTCCAGCTTCATTGGCTGCCCGTATGCCGTGTGCGCCGGTGGCTGCCATGACATCCAGATGGGACACATTCACCTCGTCTACGTGCATACTTTTCTTGATATATGTGGATATGAGTGCGGTTGTAATGTCGCGGCACATCTCCATGCGCGGGTTGTAGAATACGGGCTGCGAGCCTGGCGGGTAGGATGCACTTTCATCTGGAACCGGCACTATGAGTCTGGTACTTCCCTCGGTTATTATTTTTGTTTCCATGTTTCATCTGCCACTTTATCCAGCACATTTTCTGTTACAATGTCGCGGTTCTCTCGCGTCAGAGTTATCACTTTGAACTTCTCTCTAATTCTCTTTACCAGATAGTGATTTGACTTCTGGTGCAGGGATGCAAGGATGTGTTTATCTGTTGTTATTGCATCTGTCACCGCTTCTATGAAACTATCCGATTTGAGTTCCATGGGCGCTATTTCGTCTATTATTACGAACTCCATCCGCTCTGCAGCATTTCGTATTGCCCCTGCAGCTACTGCCTCGAGGTCTTCAAGGTTCACGGTGTACTTACCCCCCCGGGGTCCGTTCTGCAGTTTCATATGGGCCCGTGTGCCGTCTTTCGCTGTGCTGATGTCCGTTATGGCAAATCCCGCTCTGATACCATGCTCACGCATCTCGGTTGATATTATGCCCCCCACTCCGATGTTGTGCCGTTTTAACTCCTCTGCGACCTTCGTACATAGGGTGGTCTTTCCAACGCGAGGTGCGCTTGTTACTGCAAGCCGCATCATAATAGTCCCGCAGATTGTGCTGGATGATTTTCACTTAGGATTGAAGTTTTTCTGTGTTTGAGGTTGGAGCGGCGTCTTGTGCATATCCCAGAGGGATTCAGTCATACTCCCTCCATGTCTTCTTACATTTCGTGCACCTGTAAAAACGAGTCTCACTCTCATCCGCACTGCGCAGCTGGCGGAGCCACCAGTGAGCCACATTGTTCCCGCACTCAGGGCATCGCACCTTGGCTGTCGGCAGTCCTGCACTCACATCTTCATCTATTATGGCAATTTCATGTTCTGCCCGCGGTTTAACCGATACGTATGATGCGGTGCCTTCATCGGCTTTTTCGAACCCGCATTTTCTACACACTATCATGCCGCCTTTTGGCATCATTACACTCTTGCATTTTGGGCAAAATTCCATCTGGTGATTCACCGCTCAGTTCATCTTTCTACCATGCTCCATATGTGTGTGTTGAAGACCTATTACTTTTTCTACATTCATTTGAACCTGCCTTCACACCACAGCTTTATGGATTATTATTATCTATAATCGCACTTATGGATTATTGTTATCTATAATTACATCATAATGGTGATTATGTATAGCTAATGCAGGTAAATACCAATATTTGGTCTATCAGGGTTTGATAAGATTGGGTCTTGACGAATACAGGGAAAAAAGGGATTTTGGCAGAACGGGTGAACCTTCCGGCGACTTGACGAAGCCAGAGCCTTCGTCTGTCTCGCGAACCTTTGGTTCGCAAGAAGTGATAAACGGGCGCCCCCCGGCAGGTACAAAGGATGATGCAGACAGGGTCGGAATCGAAGGTTCCGGCGCACCCATTTTCGTGGTGCAGAAGCATGATGCCAGCCACCTGCACTATGACCTGCGCCTGGAGGTTGACGGCGTGCTGCGCAGCTGGGCTGTGCCAAAGGAGCCGCCTTTAAAGGAGGGGGTGAAGCGCCTTGCAATTCCCACGGAAGACCATCCGCTGGAGTACGCGGATTTCGAGGGTACAATTTCCGAAGGGCAGTACGGCGCGGGCACGGTGGAGACGTGGGACCGCGGATGGTATGAACTTGTTAAGATGGAAGAGCGCGAGATAATTGTGGATCTTCACGGAGATAAGATGAAGGGCAAGTACGTATTGGTTAAAACAGGTAAGCCATATCAGGGTAATAGGGAAAGCTGGCTGCTATTCAGGAAGAAGGAAAAATAAGAAATTCGGCTAACGAAACGAGGATAAACGAAGTTTTCCCGTAGGGAAAAATTGTACGAAGGTGAAGCCGTAGTCTTTTATCCTCTGTTAGACGACCCCAAGGGCAAAATTGCATAGCAATTTTGAGTGCTCGCTCGCCACCTCTTTTTATTTCTTACCAACGTATATTCCGTATCCAGAGTATTTAAAAATCCTAAAAACACTTTTAGGAGGCACACTTATTTCTTTAATATACTTTCTGACTGCCGGGCT
>JAUWIL010000144.1 GCA_030605385.1 Methanobacteriota archaeon | reverse complement strand
TAATCTCATAACAAAACCTAATAATAATCTAAAAAATAATACCATTAAAAATTTCAAAACAAAACCGAATAAAAACGTGAAAAAAAAACCGAAGTAAAAAGTCAAACCAAAACCCAAGTCAAAAGCCAAACCAAAACCCAAGGCAAAAGCCAAGGGTAAGGTATCAGAAAAATCCAAAATCGTGACTGAACCAGAAGATATTGAGCCGCGAGAAGAAGTTATCGAGGAAAGAGTGGAAGTTAAATTTACCGCACCAGATCATGGCAGCGAGTCAATTAAATCAGAATCAGATGGAACGTCAGCACGCGTCAAAGTGCATGAAGATAAGATAGATGAAGTGCTTGAGCCAGAACCGACAAGAAGAGAAGAACTCGAACGTAAAATGGAAGAATCAGGGTTCGAGGAGGCAACTGTTGAATGCCCGGAATGCAGAAGCCGCAATCTTGTACATGATTACGAGAGGGCGGAACTTGTTTGTTCGAGTTGCGGATTGGTCGTAGACGAAAAATTCATAGATATGGGACCGGAATGGAGAGCTTTCGATCATGATCAGCGCATGAAGCGCTCCAGGGTTGGAGCGCCCATGACCTATACCATACATGACAAGGGACTATCCACGATGATTGACTGGCGCAACCGGGACAGCTACGGTAAGCTGATGCCTTCCAAGAGTCGTGCACAGCTTTACAGACTCAGGAAATGGCAGCGCCGCATCCGCGTCAGCAATGCTACAGAGCGCAATCTTGCATTTGCCCTTTCTGAGCTGGATAGAATGGCATCTGCTCTGGGACTGCCGCGCAATGTAAGGGAATCGGCAGCCGTGGTGTACAGAAATGCAGTCGGCAGAAACCTGATAAGGGGGCGCAGCATAGAGGGCGTTGCAGCAGCATCGCTTTATGCGGCATGCAGGCAGTGCAACGTACCGCGAACGCTGGATGAGATTGGCGAAATATCGCGTGTGAGCCGCAAGGAGATCGGGCGCACTTATAGATTCATATCACGTGAACTGCAGCTGAAGCTCATGCCTACATCGCCGATCGATTATGTGCCGAGGTTCTGCTCAGGACTTGACCTCAAGGGAGAGGTTCAGACCAAGGCAATAGAAATACTGCGCCAGGCAACTGAGAAAGAGCTGACAAGCGGGCGAGGGCCGACAGGGGTTGCAGCAGCAGCCATATACATTGCCTCAATCCTCTATGGGAAGCGTAGAACTCAGCGTGAGGTGGCAGAGGTTGCAGGCGTGACAGAGGTCACCATACGTAACAGGTACAAGGAGCTGGCCGAGGAACTCGACATAGACATAATATTGTGAGCATTTGCAGGTACTAAATACCAGTGGCCGCCATGATATTACAGATGCTGATAGTTGGATTTATACTTGGGTTCAGCGGCGCGCTGGTCCCAGGACCGATGCTATTTGCGACCATAGAATCTTCACTGCGCAGAGGTGCAAGGGCAGGTGTTGAGATTGTTCTGGGGCATGCATTAATAGAAATCATAGTAGCTCTTGCGATGCTGGTTGGCTTCACTATTGCAGTCAGAGAAACGGGAATCAGTATTATATCTATTCTGGGAGGCATCGTTTTATCGTTATTTGGAATCCGCACCATACTTGATAGTAAGGGTGCTACATTGACAGCAGCATCAGGGGCGCTGACCCATACACCGGTAATGGCAGGAATCATAACCTCTGCATCCAACCCGTACTTCTGGATATGGTGGCTGACAGTTGGCGCAGGAGGAATCGCGAAAGGGCTTCAGTACAGCATGATGGGAGCAATCGCTTTTGTCATTGGGCACTGGGGCTCGGATTTTGGATGGTATACTATGGTATCCGCATCATTTGGCATGGGAAGGGTATTATTCTCGGATAGTGTATACAGAAGTGTGCTCGTATTCTGCGGCATATTCATGATAGTATTCGGAGTATGGTTCATAACGAGTACCCTTTAGGTGGTTATCTGTGGCTGGACTTGATATACGGGTTATCCTGGTGGAGCCGAAGTATGAGGGTAATATAGGTTCTGTTGCGAGGGTTATGCGCAATCTGGGTTATGACGGTCTGTCAATGGTCAATCCTCCCGATATTGGCGATACGGCAATGGCAATGGCAGTTCATGCAAGGGAGCTGCTGGAGAAAGCATATGTTACGGAAAGTCTGGAGGATGCCATAAAAGGCTCGAACGTTGTGATTGGCACAACTGCAAAGCCGGGAATAATGGACGGCAAATCCAGAAGTCCTGTAAGGGCGCCATTTCTGACGCCATCCGAACTGAGAGAACTTCTCAGGGGAAAGACCGGCACGGCATCGATCCTTATCGGAAGGGATGATGTTGGACTTAACAATGAAGAACTCGAGATATGTGACATTATAGTCCACATACCCACCAGCAAGGAATACCCGGTGATGAACATATCGCATGCATTGACAATTATATTGTATGAACTAATCGCAGTAAGGCAGGGTATGTCAGGGGATGTAGTGGGAGTGCTGGGGCAACCTTCGGGTACGTCACTGCTGGAGAGCGCCCTTCGTTGCATGGGAGGGAATGTGTTTGCCAGCGGGCGAAAGTTATCTATGAAAGAAGAGCGGGAGCAGCTACTTAATCACCAGCAGAGAATACTGGAATCTGTTAACTATCCAGCCCATAGGGTAGAGCGCACGATACAGACACTGCGCAGAATATACGGGCGTGCAAATCTGACCAGCAAGGAGATAAGGACTCTGTGCGGGATACTCAGGAGAACTGAATGGAAGATAAGGAACAGGGATAGCTGAACGTGATATCTATAGCTGAACGTGATATACATTCGACCATAAGTTTGAAATCATTATAGGTTTAATCTCAAGTGGAACCCAGTGAAAGTGAATGGAAATGAGCGCTGATCAGGAGGTCTGCACCCATGCTTGAAATAAACGGCACCCCGGTCGAGGATACATACTGCGAAGCATTTGACGGCGTACTCACGCGCATGATAATAACTGCAGCGGACCGACCAAGGCTGGAGGGGGCAGCTCAGGCGGCTACAGCACTTCCATGCACGGTCTTTGGCGAGAGTGAGGGGGGCATCGAGTCATATCTTGAGTCAGTCGAGACCCCCGATGGCAGAGAGGGCGCACTCATACAGGTCTGGGCGAACAAGACGCCTCAGGCGGCTGATGTTCTTGGGAAAGAGCTTGGTAAGAGAATACGGCAGGGCATACTGGTGGTGCCTACTACGAGAGTTTTTAATGCGCTCGAATCAGGCGACAGGATTGACACAATGGATGACGTGGGCCACTGCGGGGACGGCTACGAGTATATAGAGAAGCGCTATGGTCGCAGGATGATAAATATACCGCTCATGATGGGAGAGTTTCTTGTAGAGGAATATCTTGGCTGTTCGACAGGCATAATGGGCGGAAACATATGGCTGATGTGCGACAGCATGGAATCTGCACTTGGGGCCGGAGACCGCGCCGTAGAGGCCATAAAAAGCATAAGCGGTGTGATAACTGCATTTGATATATGCAGTGCAGGCTCAAAGGTGGAGACGAACTATCCCGAGATAGGGCCCACAACGAATCACTGGTACTGCCCGACGCTTAAAGGACGCATTGAAGATTCGAAGGTACCTGACGGCGTGGAATCAATACCAGAGATAGTGATAAACGGCATCGGCATGGGAGCGGTTATGAGCGCCATGAAGGCAGGCATGCAGGCATCGGCAGGTGTTGACGGCATCATGCGAATATCGGCAGGCAATTACGGCGGCAAGCTCGGCAGCCACAAGATTATGTTGCGAGACGTTTTGAAGTGAAAGCTCATCGGTCTTGCAAAATTCCCAATCCACCAGACCTGTCGAATGTACAAC
>JAUWIL010000152.1 GCA_030605385.1 Methanobacteriota archaeon | reverse complement strand
ATTGGAGTATCCTTCATAGTATAGATTATAATTTGCAATGCTAAGCTCAACCGCTATGAGATCATACCCCCCCTCTTTTGTCTTGTTTTTCACAAGTTCTTTTGTGTTGATCTCCTCTTCTTTGTAGTCACCTGCCCATCCTATCCAGAGCCCTTTTCGCTTTTTCAGTATCGGCTCCATGGCGGTCACCAATCCGCCGACTGCAGGCTTGAATTTGTATTTTTTCTTTTCGATCTTTTCCATTGCCACCGGCAAGCGGTTGGAAACGATCACCAAACGACCGTCAAATAACACTTCGTTGCTCATCTTTGCTCCTTTTTATGTCAATACTCTACCTCTTTGGTCTCTCCGGCATCCAGCACAAAAGCTCTGCCTTTGACTTCTATCTTGATCGGCTTCACCCCGGAAGGAAGCGCATGGATGCACAATTTATGTGAGCTGATCTCCAGGTCAAGCCACAGCCCGCGATAATATAAGTGCAGCTTTATCTTCTTAAGTTCCTCCGGGAGCAACGGATTGAGTATGAGTGTATCCTCTCTGGCTTCCAGTCCGGTATAGCATCTCTGGATAATATCAGAGCATCCGGCCATTGCACCCAGATGAATTCCTTCAGGAGTAGTTCCCCCCTGGATATCAGAAATATCAACTTTTAATGCTTCTGTAAACTCTCTCCATGAAACATCCCTGTTCAATCGTGCACACACCCATGAATGGATAACTCTGCTCAAAGATGAACCGTTGGAGGTGCGCCCGGTATAATATTTGATATTTTTGGGTATAGTCTCATACTCAAAATCGTAGCCAAGCTGTCCAAAGAGGCCTGTCAGCTCTTCCGCTGAAAAGAGATAAAACAGCATCAGTACATCGGCCTGTTTGGATGCCTTGTAACGGTTGACACTGTCCTCTTCTGCTTCCAATATCCGATCCAGACGCCGAATATTTTGATATTTTTCCCTATACTTCTTCCAGTCAAGCTCCTCTAGATCCTCGTAACCTTCAAACTGACTGATGATCCCATCATCATGAAAAACTACCCGCATTTTACGACTGATCTCTTCCCATCTCAGTGTTTCTGCCTTTTGGACTTGAAGCTTCTCATACAGTTCGCCATATCGCTCCTCAGAGAGCAACTCCGGTAGCTGCAGTGCTTTATTTATGACAAAAACTGCCATGATGTTAGTATAGGCATTGTTGTCTATACCCGGCATTTCACTTCCGGGGTAACCGTCATGATACTCATCAGGACCCATTACTCCTAAAATCTCATACCTGTCCAACTCCTTGTTGTATGTTGCTATACTGCTCCAGAAACGGGCAATTTCAAGTATCATCTCTGCTCCGTAAAAGGAGAGGAACTCCAGATCACCCGTAACCTGATAGTACTGCCAAATGTTGTAGACAATAGCTGAATTGATATGGCGCTGCAGGTGAGAGTTATCCACTATCCATCGCTCAGATCTGGGATTGAAATGTATCAGCTGACTCTCCTCTTTGCCGTTGCTTCCGCTCTGCCATGGATACATGGCTCCTTTATAATCAAGTGCCCCGGCAGCACGCCTGGCTTCGGTAAGTCGGCGATAGCGATAGAGGATCAGGCTTCTTGTAATTTGGGGGAGACGGTAATTTAGGAATGGAAAGATGATCAGCTCATCCCAGAAGATATGCCCCCTGTAGGCCTCTCCATGCCAACCCCTTGCCGGCATCCCTACATCCAGATCGACGGTATGTTTGGATGCGGTTTGAAGCAGATGAAAAGCATAGAGTCGAAGGATTCTCTGAGTATAATAGTTCTCCTTTGGGTCCTCCAGCCCAAGTTCTATCTCAAATCGGCGCCATATCCGTTTCCACTCAAGTGCATGTGTCTGCAGTAGAGTGGAAAATCGCCCGACATCCGCAACCCTAAGTTTTGCCTCCAGGGCACATTCGGTAATAGCATGATCCCTTGCGGTGAAGAGGGAGACGACCTTTTCTACGACCAGTCTCTCTCCCTTTGAAAGATCTGTCACAAAGTGCTGAGCAATGCAGTTGTGATCTTTAGACAGTGTTTTTTCAAATGTTGCCGGTCCATTGTTTTGATAGAGCATCACTCTGGCTGCAAGGGCAACCACAAGTTTTGACTGACTTGTCCGAATCTCCAAAAGAGTGGTCTCTTCATCAATCTCTTTTGTCCCTAAAACTTCCAGGTGTCGGTTGCTCAATCCCTTGTAGCGCTCCACTCCATCGTTTTTAATCTCTCCGTCCAGAGCCGATCTCACTTCCAGTCTTCCGGACCAGTTCACAGGATCAACTATCATCTCTAGCGCAGCCAAATGCTTTTGCCCCATATGAACCAGTCGCCTCTCCAACATTCTGGTCTCCCTGCCTTCCTTGTCTACGAAACGGACAGTACGATGAAGTACTCCGTTTTTTATGTCCAACTCCTGGCGATAAAAACGTATTTCTACCTGGCTTAGATCAAACCAGTCCCCGTCCTCAATTCTAAAATTGAGCAGAAGCCAGTTGGGCATATTGGCCAGGTCTTCGTTTTTAACCACTTTTCCGGCTATCTCGGTTTTTAGCCGATTGTACCCTCCGGCCAGATAGGTTCCAGGGTAGTGGATAGTGTTGGCAGAAAAATTAGCCATTGCTCCCCGGGTGGCAAAGTAGCCGTTTCCAAGTGTACAGAGTGCTTCTCGAAGTTTTTCTTCATGAGGAGAAAAGCCTTCATACACCAGGGACCATGTGTCTCCTTCCTGTATGACAGAGGAGAGCCAGTTCAGGAAGAGAGAAACATCTTCTACATCACTCAGGCGGTAATGTGCTTCTGTCTTTCTGGGTTCATCCCCGACCACCACCCCTGTGCCGCAGGCTTTGATCGTCTCAAAGGCATCTTCGTCGGTAATATCATCTCCCAGATAGAAGATCGCGGTATCTTTTTTTCTGATTTCAAGCAGATCCATAAGCCACTCTATGGCCCTACCCTTGTTCCAGTCAATATCGGGCTGAAGTTCGTAGATTTTTTTACCATATGTTTTACGAAGTTTGGGATTATCTTCAACTGCTTTATTGGCAGCGGTTTCAACCAGATGGATATCTTTATCCAGTACATTTCTATAATGCAGTGCGATACTGAATCTCTTTCGCTCTACCAAGGCACCTTCAACGGAAGAAAGTCTGCGTCTTAGGCTCTCTTCTACTTCATCCAAAACAGGAATAAAATCCAGGGCTTTTTCATATTCCATCTTTACGCCGGGACCCTCTATCTCAAAGCCATGGCTTCCCGCATAGTAGATTCCATCGATGGCTACTCTTTTTCTTACAT
>JAUWIL010000131.1 GCA_030605385.1 Methanobacteriota archaeon | reverse complement strand
GGCGCATACACTGTGGGAATAATGCCCGTGGACGGCAAGGACCTAGGCGTGGACTTCGTGGCGGGAAGCGGTCATAAGAGTATGGCTGCGCCAGCGCCGACCGGAGTGCTCGCAACCACGGAAGAGTATGCTGATATAGGCTTCAGCACGAAGCACGGCAGCGGGGATGTGAGCGGTAAGAACTTCGGAGCCAAGGAGACGCAACTCCTGGGGTGCACGGTAATGGGTGCGCCGCTCATAGCAATGATGGCATCATTTCCGGCTGTGAAAGAACGCGTAAAACACTGGGGTGAAGAACTGGAGAAAATACGCTACTTCACCGATGAATTCCTGAAGATCGAGGGTAATGCCATTGCGTCCGAGATGCCGCGCAAGCATACTATGACAGCAGTGGATGCCACAGAATCATACGACAGAATTGCCAGGACGCATAAGAGAAAGGGCTACTTCCTGCATAATGGGCTCAGGAAGCGCGGAATAACAGGTATCTTTCCCGGAGGGACGCGGAAAATAAAGCTCAATACATACGGCCTGACATGGGAACAGGTCAAATACCTTGCAGATGCTTTTAAGAGCATTGCAGAAGAGAATGGACTCACAGTTGCCGATTGAATCTACAGTCGTTCTATGTTTATGGCATGTCTATGGCATGTTTATGGCTATTGAATCATTTCAGCGATACAGTTTGAATGAATTTATTATTGCTACTGAAAATCCACGTATTATTGCTATTGAAGATCTATGTATTACTGCCACTGAAAATCTGTGGATTTATAATTGCCATTAAAAACCCAAAACCTCCGGGTGCTTCCCATGAATTTTATCGAATCTTACCATGAAGGTAGCGAGAGGGTATTCGTTCTACACGGCATCATCGAGATCCGGATACCGTCAAAAGCGTTCCAGCAGCACCTTGATAGAGGGCGCACCGTGGAGGAGATAATATCGAGTCTTGAACCGAGAATTCTGAAGAACCATGTAACGGGGCGCAATCTCGTATATGTCACCCGTGAAAGCGGCATCCCCCTGCGGGGACACAACGCCTTCGGACTCATAGACCGCGGCACCAACGTTATACAGGTGCGCCCCATAAGCGGCTGCAACATGAACTGCATCTTCTGCGCCGTGGATGAAGGGCGCGGTACAAAAACGCGTGCCACCGATTATATAGTGGAGCCAGAATATCTGCTTGAAGAATTTAGAAAAATTGCCGAGTTGAAGGGAGCTGGAATAGAGGCACATATCGATGGGCAGGGCGAACCCTTTCTGTACCCGTACATGGTTGAACTCGTGAAGGGGGTGAAAAGCATACCTGAAGTAAATGTTGTGTCGGCACAGACAAACGGTATGCCCCTCAACGAGAAGCTGATACAGGAACTTGAGCCCTACATGTCAAGGATTAACCTGTCCATAAACGCAATTGATTCCGAACTGGCGGCAAAAATGGCAGGCACTACCGATTATGACCTGAACCACGTGATGAATGTCGCAAGAATCATAGCCGACAGCGAGATTGACCTGCTGATAGCCCCTGTATGGGTACCCGGCTGGAATGATAATGAAATAACGCGAATAATAGATTTTGCCATGAAGGTGGGTGCGGGCAGGGTCTACCCTCCGCTGGGCTTGCAGAAGTACCTGTCCCACAAGAACGGGCGCAAGGTAAGAGCAAAAAGAGTGAGTTTTCCCGCATTCTACGAACGCCTGCGTAATATGGAGAAAGAGCATAATATCAAACTTGTACTGGAAAAGAGCGATTTTGGTATTGTGCCCGGACGCAGAGACAGGGCAGGATATCGAAAAGGAGATGTCATAAGCATCGAGCTTGTTGAGGCTGGACGGCTTTCTGGAGAGGTACTGGGTATTTGCGGCGGCAGGACGATCGCCGTTATAACCCGTAAAGCTCCCGGCAGCACTATTAAAGCAAAAATTGTACGAGTAAAGGATGACATGTATCTTGCAGAAGGGTGATATTGTAGTTTTAAGTGTGATATGGCTTTGGGACAAAATATTAGGAGAGGTTTTTCTTTAGAGCTGCCTCATCCTCAGGCAAGAGGGTTACATCCCTCACATAGACCTCTGCGTTATATTCTTTGAGGAAGTCAACTACTTTTTTGGCATCGCCCTTAGAGACGATCATAACTCCCCTTATCAGCATTATGTGTGTGATATCATCAAGTAATCCATGTCTTCTGTAGCGGTATTTTCCTTTACATCTGTGGAAGCAAAGCTTCCACATGTCTCGCGAACTCAAAGAGTTCGCAAGATGCAAGCTGGTTTCCTGTCCATAGAATTTTTTGCAGAACTGGTTTAGCTCCTTTTGGCTGTTGTTCTTGAATAGCCTATAAGCCATGATGGCTCGGGACTGTCAACCTCGATAAAGCAAAACTGGGCAAACAGTACTTCGGAATGTAAAGTTTTATCCATCCCCTAATTGATTTTTTGGGTAAAAAATCAACAACCATCAGAGGGGATGAAGGGGGATAGATAGTGAAACGCATAGTTTCCAATCTACTTAATAGTTTCCACAAGCTCGACTGATCCCATTGATGATAGGTCGCTTGATGGGTCGCTTTTAAGCAGCACATCATGGATTACATGTCTAAAACACTACGTGTTTTTAGACGGTTGCACTTCCAAAAGCGAAGCTTTTGGTGTATGTGAAAACGAAGTTTTCACCACATCCAAGCCTTGCTTGGACACGCACCAAAATGCTTTGCATTTTGGATGCAAAATCTTCGATTTTGCAAACATAGATAACATCATCAACCCACAACATTCATGTTACTTGCCGAAGTACTGGACTCGAACAAAAATCCAATATAAAAAGCTCTTAATTTTGTGTTTTGTTTTACATTTCTTTATTTTTACGGCGCTTGGAACTGACTATGGGACTGTTGGAACTATAGAGTTTAACCCATCGTCAGGAGAGAACAGTACAAAGGTAATCCATACGTCATCGGTTAAGATAGGATTCGTGATAAATCACTTGCATTTCATAAACTGATGGGCAAAATTACAATTGATGGAATGTTGCAACTGAGCACTATCTTGATATTTGACGCATCTTTCCATGACTTTTTATTTGTTCAAAAACACCAGCGTTAGGTCAATTAAATTCCTTAACCGATGACAAACTAAATCCTGTTAGATAGATTTGTATAAAGTGCTAAAGGGACAAACTCAGATACGTATCTACTATCCAGATATGTTGGTACTGTAGAAGGCATTAGCCAATCGAGAATTAGAGTCGGGAGATGTATTTATATCTTAATGTCGTTTGTAGTGTATTCGGCCATTGTGATAAAGGTGTTCTAGTACATATCATCATCTCGCAACAAACGATACTTACGATCTTTGTAAGGAGGCTTCCTAGGCTGTGGGACGCCTTTGCCCACATAATAAAATAGGGGCGTAGTTTCAATGCTAGGATTCTGAAGACAGTGCTTCCACGGAAATAGATTATAGGTCTTTTCATCCCATCCGGGCACAGCATTCTTAATATCACATGGCTTAAAAGGCTCCTTCAGTTTACCCAATCTAACTGCCCTCAGTATTTCTTGGATAAATTGCTTGCCATTAAGAACATTTGGATGAAAATCACTCATATCAACCCCTCCCTTTGATTTAATAATAGCCGTTGTATTATTCATCTCCTACTATCATATTTAAGCATTAGCTCACTGAAAGTACCCAAAAATTGCCCCCTCTGCTCACACTTCGTTTGTGTTTCTGAAATTATAGATTTCAGACACATTCAAAACTTTGTTTTATCGGACTTCCATGAGTTCTCCAGCCATGCGCAACGCATGGTATTAGTCCGTCAGTGAAGCTCCAGCCGTCCAAGAGTCCGAGGTCTCTTTCAGCTTCCAGGAGTTTTTCAAGATTGCGACGGGATATTTCCTCGTCAATCGCAGCAGCAGCAGCATCATAATCATACATGTAATCTGCCACTATACAGACTAGTAGCAAAATAACAAAAAACAATAAGCACGGAATCCATATCCATCTCCATGGTTTCTCATTCATGTAATCCCGTATCAATCCCCATTGAGTCATGTCATGTTCACCTCTCTCGGTCTGGATCTTACCTATTTTTTCAATTTATCTCAAATCATGTAAAAGTCTCTTTTATATGCTTCCATTTACGTTTATGCTTCTCAAAGTCCGTTTTTAATTCGTTCATCAACTTTTTTTGGAATTGTTGTCATGATATTCCCTCTCAAAGCCCGATATAATATTGCATGTCTTTCTCCACTATGTCTTAAGTGTGGGCTACATATAAATCTAGCGCATACGTCATCGGTTAAGATAGGATTCGTGATAAATCACTTGCATTCTATAAACTGATAAAGAAAATTACAATTGATGGAATGTTGCAACTGAGCACTATCTTGATATTTGACACATCTTTCCATGACTTTTTATTTGTTCAAAAACACCAGCGTTAGGTCAATTAAATTCCTTAACCGATGACCAGCATAAGAGAATCATACCAATCAATAATCATCAGCCAAATTTTTTCGAACTCTCTACCAACTCGTTCTTGGGATCTCCAATACCCGGCGGTTTGAACGGGGTCAGTATCATTGTGCCTGTTATGAACCCGAATTTAAGGGGTTTGTTATATCCTATCACCTCTCCTGTCAGAGGG
>JAUWIL010000037.1 GCA_030605385.1 Methanobacteriota archaeon | reverse complement strand
GAGAGCGCGGGAGATGGGACTCGACCCGCAGGACTACCTGGACAGAAACGACTCGTATAATTTCTTCAATGCGCTGGGCGACCTTGTGATCACCGGACCCACGAATACAAATGTGATGGATCTGCATCTGGTGATAGTCTTGTGAAGTTCATGGGCGTGCGCCAAAATATAAAGCTCGCAGTAGACTTATCTACTTTGGCGGTAATTTGCTTTTAATGAGTATTTTAGTGGCACTTGAGGTGTGAAAAGCATGATTGAATCTCTGTTAACGGAACAGCAGAAGGAATTGAGGACCGAAGTAAGGGACTTCGTAAAGTGGGTTCCAAAGCAGCTGCTGCTGGACATGGATGCTGATAAGGTGCGCTATCCACGGGAATATGTTGTTGAGCTGGCAAAGAGGAATCTGCTCGGCTTGAGGTTTTCAAAAAAATACGGCGGCAGGGAGCTGAAATGGGTTGACGAGATCATCGCTCTTGAGGAAATTGGAGTGTTTGGCACATCGTTGGGCTGCCTGTTCTCGCTGGTCAGCATCGTTGGCGAAGCGCTTAACGTTTTTGGGACAAAGGAACAGAAGGAAAAGTACCTCGAGCCCTTGCTGAAGGGCGAGATATTCTGCGCAGAGGCACTCACAGAGCCGCGCGGGGGCTCCGATTTCTTCGGCGCCACAACGATTGCCAAGAAGGAGGGAGATCATTACGTCCTGAACGGGCAGAAGAGATTCGTTGTAGGGGCAGAAGGTGCCGACATTTTCCTTGTTTATGCAAGGACCGGTGAAGATGCCAAATCCATTAGCACGTTCATCGTCGAAAGGGATATGGGTGTCGTGTCAAAATATGTTTATGGACTTATGGGAACCAGGGGCGGCGGTGCTGGAAGACTTGTATTCAAGGATGTAGAGGTGCCTGAAGAAAATCTGGTTCTCGGGGAAAACAAGGGTGCGCTGGTTTTTGGTCAGATGATGATACCAGAGAGGATGACATCGGCGGCAGGTGCTCTGGGAGCTTCAAGGGCGTGTCTGGAGATTGCATCACGGTACAGCAATAAAAGAACGGCATTTGGCAGGCACATACGTGAGTTCCAGGGCGTCAGTTTCAGGATTGCAGACAGCATTACAAAACTGGATGCGGCAAGCGGTCTGGTATACGGAGCGGCTGTTTCTGTGGACAAAATGGGCAGCACGGGTCACACACGCAGACTCGTATCCGAGGCCAAGAGGTTTGCCACAGAGTCGGCATGGGAAATCGTAAACAATGCAATGCAGGTCATGGGAGGCATAGGCTACACAAATGTTTACCCTATTGAGCGGCTTTTACGGGACGGGAGACTGGCAATCATATGGACAGGTACAAGCGAGATCATGAATCTGATCATCCAGCACGAATACTACAAGGAAGTCCTCAAACAGGATGACAGCATACGCAACATTGAGAACGATGCGCAGGAAGCCGATGCTGAGGTTGAAAAGATCTACGAATGATGTATTAACGGGATTATCGGAGTGACGTAGATTACGTCACCACTTACTGCGGCATGGAACCCGCGTTCTGCGGGTTCACCTGATTTTTTATATGTCCGGAAATTCAGGTTCTTTTTTCGATAGGAATGCCGATATGCCGTGGCGACATTCTCCTGAGGCAATAAGGTCCACGGCTTTTTCAAGCTCCAGTTCAAGAGCCTCTTTAAGAGATGTGCTAGGAGTGTGGCGTATCACCTCCAGCGCAGAGCGCACAGCAAGAGGTCCGTTTCTGGCAATTGTTTCGGCAATCTCGATAGATTCCCCGAGCACCCTGCCTTGAGCACTTATGCGATTGACGAGACCAAGGTTAAAAGCCTCCTCGGCAGTGACTTTGCGTGCAGTGAGGATTATATCTGCTGCCTTTGCAGGTCCAACCAGCCGTGTGAGTGCCACCCCACCGCCATGGTCGGGCATGAGCCCCAATCTAACTTCTGAAGAGCAGATAACCGCATTTGGATCCATTACTCTCATATCACATCGAAATGCGATTTCTGCTCCACCCCCATAGGCATCTCCATTAAGGGCGGCTATTATGGGAACGGGTAAAGAGACAAAGCCATCGACTGCAGCCCGAATGCGTCTGATCAGGATATCCGCAGGCTTACGATCATGTTTCTGGATTGCATCCATCAAGCTCGCAACCTGCGTGTTGTCAGGATTAACATCGAATCCTACAGAAAAAGCCTTCTCACCTGCCCCTGTCAATATCACCACGCGAGGTAATTCTTCCTTCAGCTTCGAGACAACCTGCTCAAGCTCTGACCACATTCTCTCGTTGAAAGCGTTCAATCTCTCAGGACGGTCCAGCGTTACAACCGCAATGTGCCCGCTCAGCTCCAGACGAATACCGATCTCTGATACCTCCACATGGTTTTATATCAATTTCATACTACGGCATCCTTTCTATATAGTTTTCGTAATTAAGATTTTGTTTAGCGGAACAACTTTGTGCCATTTGCACACCAGCAAGCCGTGCAAGTCATGTTAACAAAAATGGTCAATGCTCCATAAAACGTCAGGCGGGATTCCGATATGAATATATAGTATTATACCCCCTCATACTCTCATTACCTCATGTTCTTACTACCTCATAATATTATAGTGAGTATGAGAATAGGGTAAAGATATATTTTCTAGTGAAGGAGGATCTTTGAATGAACATCTATGTAGGGAATCTGCCGTACGATATCAGTGAAGACGATTTGCGCCAGGCTTTTGAAGCATTCGGACAGGTTGAATCAGTTAAAATAATTATGGACAGGTACAGCGGCAGATCCAAGGGATTCGGATTTGTTGAGATGATGACCGATGAAGAGGCCAAGGCTGCAATCTCTGGCATGGACGGCAAGGAGTTTAGCGGACGAGCGCTTAAAGTTGATGAGGCCCGCCCCCGCTCTGACAGCGGCAGAGGCGGCGGTCAGCGTTCCTGGTGACATAAGTGACGTAATACTAGGACATGACGACTCGCAGCAGAACCCCAGAACACACCTAACACCAACACTATGCATGCGCTTCGATAAAGCGCACAGATCACTCTGCAATTTCGCATATGCTGGTACGCTCGACTGAAATCCGCCCCTTTGGAGATAAGGGGGCAGCTCCTTTTGAGATATGGAGGGATGTAATATCCTGGGGAACGTCATACTCAATATTGCTGCAGCAATTCTATTGATAGTACTGGTCATATTACTGGTCGGTGAGAGGGGGCGGCTCCTGCGCCCATCAACCCTGAGAATAATGCGGGAAGCAGGCTTGCGCCGATTCCTCGATCTTAGTGCCCTGCACGGGTATATCTACGGCCGCTGGATCGACCAGTACCTCAACATCCTCATCAACTACATCGCACCCCATATGGGGCCCAGAGGAAAGAAATATCTTGCAGACCACTATCACTCCAAGGTGCTTACGCAGGAGCAGGCAGAAGCCATTATCACTCTTGATCACCATATCCCGCTGCAGGACCTTGAGCAGATTATCCCCTACCCTGTTGCTAGAGACATAGTGCTCAACGGACCACCTGATATAACGGTTTTTGAATGCGGTTGCCGCAATGCCCGGAAGAATCCGTGCCAGCCGACACAGGTGTGTATGGTCATAGGTCAACCATTCGCGGATTTTATTATAGAGCATCACCCCAAGACAAGCCGCCGCCTCACACAGGCAGAAGCCCTTGAACTCCTTCGGGCAGAGCATGAGCGCGGGCACCTGCATTCCGCATGGTTCAAGGATGCCATCCTGGACCGCTTCTATGCAATCTGCAACTGCTGCAAGTGCTGCTGCGGTGGAATAGAAGCCATGATGAAGTACGGCAGCCCGATGATGGCATCTTCGGGTTATGTCGCTATGGTGGATGATACTGTTTGTACGGGATGTGCGATCTGCGAGGATGCATGCCCCTTCAATGCCATTGGGGTTGTGGATGACAAAGCTGTGGTGGGGTGGGATGCATGCATGGGCTGCGGTGTATGTGTGGGGCAGTGTCCCACCGGGGCAGTATCCCTGGTGCGCGATGAGAAGAAGGGCATGCCTCTGGATGTGCGGCAGCTGAGTTAGGTATGCCATCAGAGCGAGAGCGGTGAGCTTTTAACCAAATATACCAAATATAAACGTACCTGAAGGTTCATCCTTCCTTTCTGGCAGAACTATCTTTGGGGCTCCTGACTTTCGCTTGATGTGTAGGTACCTTCTTATATTTACCAAGCTTTTGCAAGACGCACCACAAGTGAAATATAACAAAAGTCTCCTAAAGAGTTACTTGCTATCATCGTTATACGTACTAGTGTAACATGGTTGGATAGATTCACATTCGCAATTATGTGCACAACTATAATCTGAAATAATCTGAAAAACAGGTGAGACCATGATTTTATTAGATCCCAAAAACCACACGCGTGAATATCCCGACGAAAAATCAAAAGAGATTATGCTCAAGACCATTGAATTTTTTGAGAACAGGGGGAGGCAGAACCTCAAAGATGATGACCATGAGAGAACGTGGTATGCTGATTTTCTTGAATTTATAAAAAAGGAGAAGATATTTGCTATGCTCCTGACCCCATCGGAATACGGGGAAGATGAGAATTACCGCTGGGACACATGGCGGATATGTGAGTTTAATGAGATTCTCGGCTTTTACGGATTATGCTACTGGTATACATGGCAGGTATCCATTCTTGGCCTTGCCCCCATCTGGATGAGCAAGAATGAAGAGGCAAAGCGCAAAGCCGCCAAACTCCTCAGGGATGGTAAGATATTCGCATTTGGCCTATCCGAAAGAGAACATGGTGCAGATATATATTCGACTGGGATGGCACTCACGCCGCAGGCTGATGGGACTTACAGGGCTAACGGAGAAAAATACTACATAGGCAATGGAAACGAGGCTGAAATGGTCTCCACTTTTGGGAAAATGAGTGATACAGGCGATTATGTCTTCTTTGTGTCCAATTTCCACCACAAACAGTATGAGCTGGTAAAAAATATCATCAACAGCCAATCATATGTAGCCGATTTTAAACTGAGCGACTATCCTGTAACCGAAGCGGACATCCTTTCAAAGGGTCGGGATGCATGGGATGCAGCCCTCAATACAGTAAACGTGGGAAAATATAACTTGGGGTGGGGGTCCATAGGTATTTGCACTCACGCTTTTTATGAAGCCATCGACCATGCAGCAAACCGCAGACTCTACAATATGTATGTGACCGATATGCCGCACGTGAAGCGGATGTTTGTCGATGCATATGCCCGTCTGGTGGCGATGAAGCTCTTTGGTCTGAGGGCGGCAGATTACATGCGGGTAGCCTCGCCAGAGGATAGGCGCTATCTGCTCTACAACCCCGTCATGAAGATGAAGGTGACAACACAGGGGGAAGAAGTGATGGACCTTTTATGGGATGTTATTGCTGCCAAGGGCTTTGAAAAGAATATGTTCTTTGAGATGGCAGTAAGAGATATCAGGGGGCTGCCAAAACTTGAGGGCACCGTTCACGTAAACGTCATGCTTGTTCTCAAGTTTATGCCCAATTACCTCTTCAATCCAGTTGAATATCCTGATGTTCCCATGCAGGATGGTGCCGGGAATGACAGCTTCCTATTTGACCAGGGACCGACCAAGGGTCTTGGAAAGGTGCAGTTCCATGATTATAACATCGCCTATGACGGGTACGACCTTCCCAACGTGAACGTATTCAAGGAGCAAGTGAAGGTGTTCAAAGAATTTCTGTCAAAGGCCACACCAAGCGAGAAACAGGGAAAAGATCCTGATTTTCTGCTGGCATCAGGGGAACTCTGCACCCTAGTGGCGTATGGGCAGCTTATACTTGAAAATGCAAAAATATATAATATCGGTAACGATATTACCGACCAGATCTTTGACTTCATGGTCAGGGATTTTTCAAAGTTCGCCCTGCAGCTCTACAGCAAGCCCAGTACCAGCTCCAAGCAGATGGATTTCTGCATGAAGATGATAAGAAAACCTGCTGTTGATGATGCGCGCTATGAGAGGGTGTGGGACAACCATGTCTATACATTAAAGGGCGTGTACGAGATGAATGAATGATTTACGTACACGGCAATATATAGCAGTATATGCAGTGTAAAAATCTGAATGGCTGTTGGGGATACCTCTGAACACTTAGTGGAAACGCAGTTTTCACTTGTTTGCAGAACACAGTTCTGCAACCGTATGAAAAGCGTAGCTTTTCAGACATGTTTGCAAAATCGAAGATTTTGCAACCGTATAAAACACGCAGTGTTTTATACATGTTTACAGAGCGGAGCTCTGTAACCGTCTGGAAGCTCTGCTTCCAGACATGCCTCGCGAAGCTCTGCTTCGCAAGACGTAACGAAGGCAGAGCCTTCGGTTGTTTGCAAAATCAAAGATTTCGCAGGTCCCGCGAAACTCCGTTTCGCAAGACTTGACGAATACTTCGTATTCGTCTGTCTCGCGAACCTTCGGTTCGCAAGATTCGAAGAAATCCATTGTCGAAAAACATAATATACTTTGATTATAATTATAGTGTGCTATGGACTTCAAGCAGGAACTGATAACCACTCTCCATGATATTGATGTTGGTGGCGATACAGATAGGCTTAAACAAGCCGTCAGTGAGATGAGTCATGACAGGCCTAACAAGCTGATTCTCCCGATCCTCTACAGTGAGGTTGAGTCTACTACGCTGCCCGTAATACGGGATTCTCTGAACAAATGCGATTACATTAACGAGGTGATTGTAGCACTCTCGGCAAAAGATGAAAGAGAGTACGCAAATGCCCTCAGGTTCTTCAAGAGACTCGAACGCCCGAATCTCGTTGTGTGGTGCAATGGTCCTCGTATAAACGAGGTTTTGAGCGAACTTAAGGATCGCGAGCTTGATGTAACTGAGGTTAGCGGCAAGGGTAAGGACGTGTGGGTTGCACTGGGCATAGCAAGTCTTGACGCGTATGCGATTGCCATGCACGATGCCGATATTGTTGGTTATAAAAATGATCTTGCCGCCAAGCTGTTATTCCCAGTTGTTAGTGATGAGCTTGATTTCTTCTTCAATAAAGGGTATTATGCTCGGATTGGCAGCGCCACCATGTACGGACGTGTATTCAGGTTGTTCGTATGTCCGTTTCTGGATGCATTGATGAAAATATGTAGTTCGAATCTGTTTGAGTATCTCAAGTCTTTCAGATATTCACTCTCTGGCGAGGTTGCCATGACGTCTGATATGGCTTTGAACATCAGACTAGGCGGTGACTGGGGTCTTGAGTTGAGCATGCTCACCGAAGTGTACAGGAATACGGCTTTGAAGAGGATATGTCAAACTGACCTGGGGTACTATGAACATAAACATCAGGATGTTGGCATAGGTGATCCGTACTCCGGGCTCATTAAGATGGCTAGAGATCTGACCAGAACAATGTTATGCAACCTCAATGAGATAGAGGGGGTTATGGTTGATAAATCTTTTATGCTTAGTCTCAAGGTGTTGTACAAGCGCATAGCCCAGGACACGGTTCGTCAGTACCAGGCAGATGCCTTGTTCAATGGTCTTGCATACAACCGCCATGTTGAAGAGACAACTGTAGAGTACTTTGCTGATGTGCTTATGGGTGCCAGTATGGAGTATGTTGTAAACCCCACTGCAACCCAGCTGCCTGACTGGTTGAGAGCTATGTCAGCCATGCCAAAGTTGAGACGTAGATTGAAGGAAGCCGCTGAGAAAGAGGCAGAATCTGTAAAAGTATAGTGTAAAAGTATAGTTTTGATGTGGGTTAATATATGGATTTTAAATAATCCAGATTGTCTACAAAAAGGTCAGCCTGTTCTACCAGCAGCTTCTCGGATTCCTCTTCATTGAGGTCGAACGCCTCCTTCACGAAGCTCGAATATCGTAGAAGCCATACGGTCCTGAGGGCATCAAGTATGTACATCCTCTCTGGAGTTCTGCTTTTTTTGTGAGCCGCTGCCAGATTGTATACAGTTTTTACCCACAGATCTGGAGGCAGATAAGGATCATCGCTCTTGGATATTTTATCCAGTTCTTCCAGTACATCAGAATCTGCACATGATTTTAGTACGACCCTGCTGTCAGCATAACCTTCACGGAAAGCTTTGTTGAACTTACTTCTATCAACTTTGAGAGGTGTCGGCTTCTGCCCGCGGGATTTTGCCATGGCACGCTTTACCTTCATGTCAACTTCTTCCTCACCGTCGTTCCATTTATTCTCGTAGTACTCCATCAGCAGGAACTGCCGTCCGACTACCTGTCTGAACATGGGTATGAGGTGTTTTCCGGGGTCTGCATACTTAGTCGTGGATTCATGGAGTTTCAATCCAAGCAGCGTTTCCTGTATCATGTATTTCTCAGCCGCAGCCACATTTGACATGAATATATCTATACCAAAATCATGCGGGAAGAGCGGGTGCTCAAGCAGTTTTTTCACAAACTCTATGGATAATCCAAATTCTCCTCCTATGGGCTGCCTGAGATTTACATTGTATAACGCCTTTGTCATGGGGTACGCCAGACTGTTCGTTATTACTCCGTCAAATTTATGGCGCAGGTAATAAGGTACTACAAGATCCGCAACACCATACAGCGGCTTGTTGCCAAGGTGCTCCAGCCATTCTGGATGTATGCTCATCAGGTCCCCATCTACCAATACCACGGTGTCAGCATCTGCTGCCACACCTATCTCAAAGACCGTTCTTACAGCACTCCCCTTCCCCGGTGTGCCCATGTCTTCAGTAATTAACTTGTGTATGCTGCTCGGCAGCTCGAAGAGTTTCGCAAGTTCTACCGTGCGGTCCTTTGAATATCCGTCGACTACCACGACTGCCGCCCTGTAGTCGGAAAAGTGCTCTACAAGCCCGGTCGAGACCACGTTCATCACATGCAGTATCGTAGTATCAACATTCTTAGCAGATATCCCTACGACTATGTCGACGCCTCTAATCTTATCTACTTTCTTCTTTATGCTTGGCGGCAGCGTCAATTAAAACACACTCAACCTTCTGTTTTAAAGATAGTCCCTACTAATGATGCAAGACTATCGAGGACTGCATTGTTCGGTATTCGGAGCCAATTTCGAGCACACGCTCAGCAGAACCTCCACCATCCCCTTAGGTCCCTGTCTCTCAGTTATTTAAATGATGTTATATATATTTTGTAGTACCAAGTTTGAAGACATTGGCACCGCCCACAGCTTTGGAGATGCCCCCCGTAGATATTACTACCACCGCCATTATCCATTCGACGTAATATAAGTCACATCATAAGACTATTATACGTCTCCAGTATAATAGGTCGGGTTGTAGAGTAGACCGGGTTGGATGTCAATGTTGCGCAGATTCAGAGGTGAAGTTGTATCCACACTCAATGATGCACTTGCGCTTGCCGGCTTTGAGGCTGGTGACCTGGAAGTAGGAATCAGTGAACACGCAGACCTGGCATCATCCGTCGCCTTCAAACTGGCATCCGGATATAAAATGTCCCCTGCAGATGCGGCTGAACGTATCGCCGGGAATATCCAACTTCCAGAAAAAAACTCCCTGATCGATCATGTACTCATAGTCGGACCCTACATTAATTTTTTTGTGAACAAGCTCTATATCGAAGAGACAATTGACATGATCCTGAGAGATGGCATGGATTTTGCGTCTCTGGGTATGAGCGGAAGAATAATTCTCGAGCATACATCTGCGAACCCGAACGGTCCCCTGCACGTTGGGCATATTCGCAACTCAATTATCGGCGACACACTTGCAAGGATTCTGCGCAAAGCAGGCTACGATGTGGAAACGCAGTACTACGTCAACGATATGGGACGGCAGATGGCGATGGTAGTGTGGGGCATGGGAAAATTCAGGCTGGATGATGATAAAAAGGGCGACCATGCTGCTGCAGATGTGTATGTTGCAGCCAACAGGCTGCTGGAAGAGCAGCCGGAACTCAAGAGCGAAGTTGACCTTTTGATGCAGCAGTATGAAAACGGAGATGCCGAAGTTGTAAAGATGTTTAAGAACGCGGTTGCGTTGGGTCTGAAGGGCATTGGTGAAACCCTTACAAGAATGAATGTGCGCCACGACAAGTTTGTGTGGGAGAGCCAGTTTGTTCTCTCCGGTGACGTTGAAGAAGTTCTAAGGGATGTAAAGGGGAGCAAGTATTATGAAATTAAAGATGATGCAGCAGTACTTAATCTGGAAAAGTTTGGGTTTGAGAAGGAGATGGTGCTTCAAAGGTCTGACGGAACATCATTATATGTAACGCGTGACCTTGCATACCACCGCTGGAAGAGCGCCAGTTGTGATATGATGATTGACGTGTTCGGCGCGGACCACAAACTCATATCATCCCAGCTGTCTGCTGTGCTGAACATTATGAATATTCCTCAGCCGAGAATTGTGATATTTGAATTCGTCTCCCTGCCCGAAGGATCAATGAGTACCCGTGCCGGTAAATTTATATCCGCTGACCAGCTGCTTGACGAGGTTGAAAAGCAGGCATATGTGGAGGTAGACTCCCGCCGCGATGATGTTGATGATGAGTTCAAGAAGCAGACCGCGAGAAATGTTGGAATCGGCGCCGTTAGGTATGATATCATTCGCGTATCTCCCGATAAATCGACGGTGTTTGACTGGAAGAGTGCTCTTGATTTCGAGAAGAGGGGTGCACCCTTTATACAGTACTCTCATGCCAGAGCATGTAGTATCCTCGCAAAGGCCCGCTCTGAAGGTATTGGTGACTATATAGGTTTTGATCCTTCACTTATCATTGATGAGCGCGAAATTGTTCTGGTGAAGAAGCTTGCAATGATGTCCTTCATACTCGAGTCGTGTGTTTATGATCTCAAGCCCCACACTCTTGCTGTTTACGCCCGCGAAGTTGCTGAGGAGTTCAACCAGTTTTACCGTGATGTCCCTGTGATCTCCGCAGAAAGCAAATACAGGATGGTGCGCCTTGCAATTACGGATTGTGTTAGAATCGTCCTGCAAATTCTTCTGGATCTGCTGGGTATCGATGCACCGGAGTCGATGTAAGAGGGTGTTGATCAGGGGGGTGTTGATCAGAGGTGTCAATTAATAGATAACAGCAGCATTACTGCCGCTCTGCCGTTTTACGCCCATCTCTGAAATCGTATTTCTATCAGTTTGAGAAACATACCGGGTATATGCTTGAAGTTAAAGGTAGCGCCTTCTTTGTGCTCCCATGATATGGGTACTTCCTTGATTCTGCAACCTGCCTTTTTCGCCCTCAACAGCAGCTCAACGTCGAACTCGAATCCATTTGACGATACCTTGCCCATAATGGCATCCACAACCGCTCTGGTCATCAGTTTTCCGCCGCACTGTGTATCCTTGAAAGGCAGTCCGAAAAAGATTCTCAAGATCAGGTTAAATATACGGCTGACAAGACGTCTTGTAAGCGGCTGCTTAACAGTTATTATCGCACCCCTTTCCCTGCGCGATGCTATGACCATATCGGCACCATCCACCCCCTCTATCAATCTGTTGAAGTTTTCCGGCGTAACTGCGTTGTCCGCATCCACGAACCCCATTATGTCTCCGCTTGCCTCCGCAAAGCCGAGCTTTATTCCGCCGCCCTTACCGAGTTTCTCGGGTCTCTCGACCAGTTTTATAAAATCGTTCTGCATAGACCTGACGATATCCGGTGTGCTGTCGGTACATCCATCACATACGACCAGGATTTCATGGCTGTCGGGGTACTGCGTTTCCATAAACGAAGCGTACGCGTTTACGGTTGAGCGTATTCTTTTCTCCTCATTGTAGGCAGGTATCACTATTGATATTTTCATCTGGGTGTGTATTTGGGTGGCTTTGATATAAATGATTTCTGTAAGTCATTGGCTAACAGCGGTTTTCAAAAAAAGACATACTGCCCACATCTGTAGAAGTGCCTGTAGAAGTGAAGTCTTGCGAATCAAAAATCCGCGAGACTTAACGAATACTTCGTATTCGGTTGTCTCGCAGAATCGGAGATTCTGCAAGATATCTTGCGGAGCATTCAGAGATACTTCCACACGTCTCGCAAAAGCCTCGCTTTTGCTAGGCATGAACTAAATTAAAAAAGAAATGAAGCACGCGAAATGCGCGAGATGCGCATATCCGCGAGGCTTACAGTTAAACTCGTTCCTACTCCGATGGTATTAATATGGTCCTCTCTCCGGCTGGCACATACTCACGCAGAGCTGCCTTCGCGAATGCCAGTCTCGGCTTTCTGAAGTCGAAAGCGAGATCATGGTCCCCAAATGATGCCTTGACCAGTGGGCTTGCTGACCATGCTGAACCGCGTCCAAGCATTGCGCCGTACGGCAGCATTCCCTGCGCCGAGTGCGATGCTGTATAGGACATATAGGGCACGTTCTGTCCCTTGATCTCGGGCAGGCCGCCCTCCTCAATTCTCAGCGAGGATGCATATGCCGCTCCAACGTGGTCCTGCACCTCCTGCCCTCCGAATCCTGTACGCAGCCACCCTTCCTTGGTGATCAGACCAATGGCGTAATTCAGTGCCATCTGCCCAAGCAGGGCATCTCCGGTCATGAATGTTGCTACAAATCCAGATATTCCACCAATCACCCCAAGCCGTATAGCACCTCCCCAGTGGAATTCCAGCAGAGCAGGATATTTCTCATAACTCTCCAGCACGTACTGAATGACCATGTCCACAAATGGTCTTACTGCTGTCCATCTCGGTGGCAGTCTCTCATGCCCTTTGAAGTTATAGTACATCAACTCGCAGAATCGGTCTACAAAGTCATCCATCACATTGCCGGTGAATGAAACCGATGCCGCCGGGAATCCTATACCTCCTGACATAAAGAGTCCAAGCCATATATTCTCGATAATCTCCGAGACTATGGAACCATTATCTATCGCTGTATTTGCCAGCTCTTTACCTCCGTCCAGATCCTCAAGCACCCTTGGCATGAATGGTGTAGCCGGCTGGTCTGATTCGGCAACACATGTGTCTGATAGGTATCCATGTGAGATGCCTCCGAGTTCATTGGGCGAACGTGCACGGTTAGCCCATGTGATCTCACCCATACGTATTTGCTGCGCATGCTTGGTCGAGAATGCAATGTCTGATAGGATTGATTCCCCTACCAGCTTGTACGCCGAGACAAAGGACATTGTCACATCCTGAGCACAGCTCCTCACCACTGCTCCACCATCACACAGGTGAAGCCGTATTGTAGCTTCTCTGATGACGCTGCACAGCTTCTTACCAATACCCTCTTTCAGCATTTCTGCCCTTTCTGGATGGAAGCACTCTTCCAGCTTGATGCGGAATCTCCGGTCGAACTGGTCCGTCAGTTCATCATCTCCAGTAATGACTTTCGCATATGCATCGGCGGTCAGACCCGGGTGAATTTCTGCCATGTGCTCCTGTACGACCACACCGCCTGCCACGCGGTGCTGCATCGTCTCCATGAGCAGATTCATACTCTCTGGACTTATCTCCTTGCCGAGTCTCAGCTGTATGACCTGATGCGGCACATCCATATTGATTATCACGGTTCGCCGTATATCATCTATCATCTGATGCATGGCGGTGTTGTTGAAAAAGTTGGTATCATCGTAGTTGATCATGATGTCAGTGCCTGATACCAGCAGCGGCTCCAGAAAACGCTGTCCCAGCGGCAGCCCCATCTCGCGGTTGTAAGAGGGTATGCCGCGCTCGATAGCTATTTTTTTACCCCATTCAGCAAATTCGCTTTTGGTGGGCGACTGGCGTATACCTCCACGCGTGTATGCCTCGTGGTCTACCAAACCCATTGGGTTGGTGCCGAACATCTTGTCCAGCGAGCCGAACATCTTGCGTCGTTTTTCGTTCGGCATAAACTGGTCTCTCAGCTCGCGCGGGTCGTATTTATACGACATCTCTGTAGATTTGGGAATGTCACTCTCCATGTGAAAGAATCTCTCTCTATCTTTTGCTCTATCGTCCGTCTCCTCTTCCATGTTAACAATCATCTCCGTTGGTTTTATTTCAAGGCGCTTTGTTATGGCATAATATTAAATTACCTTACCCACGTATTGCTCATGTGTTGGTATTCGCGATTGGTATTCGCGTATTGATATTGTTGCTCTTTAGTTGATATTATTGCTGTTTTAATTGTTTATGGTTATTTATTTAAGTTATGTCCAATATGGCATTTGTAAGATATAAGGCATATAAGCCCTACCTTTCGGTGCTACCTTTCTGCGCTTTGATGCCTTTTTTTGGCACTTTCCGGCACATTGGTTATAGCACATACCAAACTACACATACCCCCTATTTCTTCCATATTTGCGGCCCAACGAAACTGTATAGCCCCGCCAGACCGTAAGTATTAGTCTCCTGTTAGTATGTTGAACCTGTTCCCGTCAGCCATTCGGGGTGCTCTTTGCGTGCAGCATCTATAATCTTATCAGACTCTGCGAAGCTTACTACTGTCTTTGCAGGCAGTGGGAAGTCTGTCGGCGGTGTGGCTGAAGCTTCTGCCCCATATGCTCTGGTCGACTGGTTATATGAGTTGGGGTACTCATATCTGTCCATTCCATACCTTAGATATGCATGAGCTGTCTCGCCCGATTTGGGAGGTATTATCTCCTGTCCAAACAGCTCTGTTACGGTCTCCTGGTGTGTGAGTACGTATCTTGATGACCAGTCACTGCCCGCGAGCAGTCCGTTGAATCTAATGCACCATATGTCCGCCGGGTTCTGGAGCAGCATATCCAACGCCGGGGGTCGGGGCACCATATTACCGTAACCCATGTACGGCCATCCAAGTTTGTCGGTCTGAAATTCGCAGTAGACTTTCATCAGCATCTCCATTAGACTTCTGCAGATCGCCTGCACATCAGGACTGAACATGTCCATATACGCAAAATGGTGCAGTGCCGCCTGAGCGTATTCCGGCGTCTGCTCATTCCGCAGGTCCATGATGATGTCGCGTGCAAGCATGCTCCCTTCAGCCACAGGCCGCTGACAGAGCAGGTCTTTGAACATTTCACCCACTTTGAGGTGCCTCCTCTGCAGAATCTCTCCTGCTCCGGTCTCCTGGTCGAAGTGCATCCTGTAAGTCTGCATGCCGTTTTCATAGTGCCATGATGCTATGAATGGAAGTGCCTCTAACGAGAATATGTCTGCCATGGTAAAGTCTATATCTACACTCTTTCCAAATACGAGCACGGTGGTTGGCTTGTTCTGCCGTACCTTGGCTGCCCATATTGGCGGATATGCCAGATAGGATGTGAACGTATCGATGTTGGTAATCTTATTTTCATTCAGGAGTTTCATAGCACATATGTTCTCGTTGAGTCGGGACTCCCATTCGGTCTGAGCTTCCTGTCTTATGTGGTCTATCTGCTTTACCGTGAATTTCATAGGGAAATCATCTTCTCTCGGGTCTCCCGGTCTTCCCAGAACCATCGCACTACAAAGTCCTCTGCTTATCGGAATTATATCAGTATGATCGACATACGGTCTTTTTTCCACCATCTTAATCAAAGCCTCCTCTCTTTTCCTAGCCCCTACCAATTTCCATGTGTTATCTCTTTACCACATCATCCTTATTCTATTTATTCCATTTATAGGTCAGGATTTGAGATAGTTTATTACTACCAATTAATCATGTATTATACCAATCACCATCTCATTTATAGATAATAAACATTTCTACTTTCCTACTTTCCAGACTACTTTCCAGACTACTTTCCAGAAAAAATCCATTGTATTTGTTTAGCTGGGGAAAAGTCCCTGGAAACGATAGCGACAAGCTTCAAAAATTTCTGATAGAGCGTCTTGGTGTTGGCTGGGTGGAAAATGTAGATATTAGTAAAACCGATAACGGTAAGACCATAATTGTTTCTGCTGGTGAAAACTCGGTTGAGCTTAGTCTCAACGAGAAAAGAGATAAGGTAAATATTAAAATCAATAACGATAGAACCTACGAGCTCCATGTGAAAGAAGAGAACGGTGAGCTAAACATATACAATCCATTTAATGATTTCCAATCCCTGTATCGGCAAATTATCGGCAAATAATAGTTCCAGCAAATAACAGTTCAACAGGCACCGCTTATTCCGTCAGCATGGACCTATGTCCAGAACCGTTTTGTACGAACGTAATCCCGCTCGGCGCGGAGGATTTCGCGGTAGAATGCATCAACATCACCGTGCGACCGCGATATGATGCGGGCGCACGTCTCGGGACCAACCCCCCTTGCAGAGAGGGCAATAACTGCCGTCATGCCATGCGAGAGACCGAGATTTGCACTGCGGTACAGGCGCTTCAACTGCGCCGAATCCTCTTTTGACAAAGAGGCGGTGTCTTTGACGTGTCGTGCCAGTCTGGGTATGTCCTTTTCCCATGGTTTCAAAGCCGCAATCAAGCGGGAACTGCAAACAGGGCATACAAGTTCCTCGGGCACATTTTTGACCTTGCGGCGTGAAGTCCATCTCTTGCATGTCAGACAAAACAGGATTACGTAGTCATTCATTATGCGGTTCTTGATTGCCATCAGAATTGATGCATCCGCATTTTCGGGTGATATAAGTTCGCGTCCCCCGCTGTAACCGGCATTTCCAATAGGGGATGGACT
>JAUWIL010000122.1 GCA_030605385.1 Methanobacteriota archaeon | reverse complement strand
ATAAAAATTTTGCAAGGTCCTCATAGAAATTCTATTACTCGCATAACTCGTACTGGGAAAACGGGTAAGTGCAAAACGTGTACGGGCATAACGGGTACGGGCATAACGGCAAAATGGAGCACAAAATATGAGATAAATGTGAGGTGTGCGAGTGATATGGCAGAAATTTCGGTGATATTACCGGCATATAACGAGGCTAATAGAATCGAGAATGCAGTACTGAGAACTGTCGAGACCGTTAGCAGGGTAACAAATTCTTATGAGATAATCATAGCGGAAGACGGCAGCACGGATGGTACTGACCACATAGCTGCAAAGCTGGCAGAAAATGAGAATGTGGTGCATCTGCACAGTGATGATCGCCAGGGGCGTGGAAAAGCGCTCGCAAGGTCAATAAAAAGCTCGAGCGGTTCAACAATAGCATATATGGATGTCGACCTCGCGACGGATACAAAACATATAACGGAACTGATAGACGCAGTAAGGGTCGAAGGATATGATTTTGCCACAGGCTCAAGGCTTATGCCCGACAGCAAGGTCAGGCGCAGCCTGAAAAGAGATGTGGCAAGCAGAGGGTACAATCTACTGGTAAGGTTCCTTCTAAAATCAAAGATTCACGACCATCAGTGCGGCTTCAAATCATTCAAAAGAGAGGCGCTGCTATCACTCCTGGACAAAATCAAGGATGAGCACTGGTTCTGGGATACGGAGCTGCTCGTGAGGGCTCAGCAGCAAGGATACAAGATCAAGGAGTTTTCAGTGAAATGGAAACACGGCGGCCCCACTAAAGTAAATTTCATGCAGGACATAATCGGCATGGGGTCTCAGATATTCAGGCTTAGAAGAGAACTCAAACGATAGTTGATTCAATGAAACTCAAGCAATGGCAAGTAAACGCGATTTATAATCTGTTCCGTCACATCGTCCCAGCCAAGAAGCCTGCCAGAATATGTGCTCTGGGTTCTTGATTCATGCCTTCTTATAAGCTCAGCAAGGTTTTCGGCACTAATAGAACGGCTGATGCCGATGCACGCATCACAGTCAACGAAATCCTCGAGAGCCGTACCGGTTGCAACAATACATTTCGTGCCCGCTGCAAGAGCTTCGGCTACAGTTATTCCGTATGCCTCAAAGCTTGAGAGGTTGATCATCAGGCTTGCCGAACGGTAGTGTTCTGCCAGACTCTCTCCACTCAGATTCTGAAGCCATTCCACTCTTCCATCCACGCGCAGATTCTCAGCATGCTTCAGGAGCTTCTCTTTGTATGGCCCGTTACCAATTACAGTAAGACGATGTTCAGGCAGAAACTTCAGAGCCTCCAGTATCTTCTGAACTCCCTTATACTTCTCAAGCCTTCCAACGTACAGCAAACTTCCAGCACTCTTCTCTACAACAGAGCCACTCCTCAATAGATCGAGGTTCAGACCATTCGGAATGATGGTTGTCTTGCTGTCAAAGCGCCCCCCATAACGCTTGCTGATCATATTTGCCTCGAACTCGGAGACGCATACAATCCTGTCAGCTTTCTCAAATGTACGCCTTCCAATGTGCCTGTATGGTATGTGCAGGATGTTGCGCACCAGCGTCTGCCCGCTGCCGTGATAATGGGGTGTGAAGACAAAAGCCCTGTCTTTCTTTGCAAGTGCCGCTGACAGTGCCGGCAGAGCATGGTAGTTATGCGCATGTATTATGTCGCAGTGGGTTTTCGCTATATATGACTTCATGCCCGGGACAACATAGAATGCCTCGTTAGGGGCGATCGAGCGCTTTCTTACAACGTGCACACCGTTAACCATCTCCTCAACAGGCAGTTTCCCTGTCGGGTCGGTGGTTGCAACGATCACTTCATGTCCTTCCTTTACAAGGCGCTCGCTAATCTCCCTGACATGCGTTTCCACCCCGCCAACGTGCGGGTGGTACCTGTGGCATACCTGCAGTATCTGCATAAATCGCACCTTCATAATACCTGACGAACTCTTGATTTTGTCCATCTTGCAGAACATGACTCTGCTAGACAGGCGAACCACTGTTCGCCATGTCTTGCGAACCGAAGGTTCGCGAGGCAACCGAAGGCTCTGCCTTCGTTAAGTCTTGCAGAGCAAAGCTCCGCGGGACATGCGAAATCTCTGATTTCGCAAAGTCTTGCAAAGTCAAAGACTTTGCGAGACTCGTGGAGCTTTGCTCCACACTGTCTTGCAGAATCTCCGATTCCATAAGGTGTCTTTAATTCTCAGTCCTGTTTAAGATATGCATCCCTCATTGACTCGTCAACCTCCCATAAACCCCCTTTGCTGGCGCCAAAGGCAAGGCTCACCCCGCCAACAAGGAGTGATATCTGGGCATCGAGGAATGAATATACGGGCTGAAGCTTATACAATCTGTCAGCCTGTCCGATGTATATGAATACGAGCAGAAGCACGATAAACATTGCACTAACACTGGATGATCGAAGAAACAAAGCCGAAGCTAGCGATACAATGAATAGTACCAAGAGCCATGGCGAAAATATCATCATAAAGTAGTTCATAGGAAAAACATGGGAGCCGTACTTTCCATAATCCTTATTGAACGGCACATCACGGTGCTGCAGCAGAAGACGGATCAATCCATAACCACGGCGGTCCTTCTGCTTTCTCCTCTTGAAGAACCTGCTCTGGCTCGCCTCATAAAATTTTATCTCCGGGTCAATAAGTGCCCTGTAACCCTGCTTGCGCACCTTGACTGCCAGCTCACTGTCATCTGCAAGGGAATCCGGGTCTATTTCAACTACACAGCTCCGGCGGTATGCCGAAAACGGGCCGTGGAACACTATTGTTGAATCGAGCCATGACTCCACTATCTGCATCCTCGTCTGGGATGCGCGGTACCCTTCTTCCACCCTCGATTCGTTGATAACCACCTGCTTTCCGGTAACCGCACCCACTCCTGGGTTTGCGAAATTTGCCGCCGTGTGTTTGAGGGCGCCAGGCTCGATAAAGCTGTCACAATCGGTCTTTAGGACTATGTCGTTTTTCGCCGCTGCATAGGCGGTGTTGAGCGCGGTGGCAAGTCCGCGGCGCCCTTCTTCAATTATCAGGCGGATATTCGGATGCTCTTTCTGAGCCTCTCTTATTATTTGCGGCGTGTCATCAGTGGACGAGTCGACTATCACGATCTCGATCAGTTCCTGCGGATAGTCCAGCCTGAAGATGTCCTCAAGCTTTCCGGACATAAGGCGCGACTCGTTATACGTCGGTATGACAATCGAAAAGGTTGGCCTGTAGCTGTAGTCCTTCTCCACGGGAGAAGCGCGCGAGGCATATTTGTGGATGAGAAGGAGGCACCATCCGTAGAACAGGAATAGTATGACAAAAGTGAATGTGAGCACGGCATCAATAACGAAGTTTAACATCGACAAGCCCTCTGGATGTGTGATAAATGTGCAATGGGGATGCGCATCTGTAATCTACTAAATGGCTACATGGTTTTAAGTTTTTATGAAAATAGTGTTTGAATGTGAATGTCCATGCTGAATACCCGTGCGGATTATCTACTAACAACACCGTAAAAAGGCAACCCTGAGATGTCAAATTGCGCATAGGGTACTAGCCGCCATATGCGTCTTCAACGAGCACTGTGTGGAAGTTCCTATCTGGCTTATCTCAAAACAAGTTTATGCTTCACATATGACGTATGCTTGCCAAATTGTTCCAATTTGGCTGCACAGCGAAATCTTCCAGATTTTGCAAGTGCCAAGCGAAGCGAGGGATACGTCGTTGAGCGTGCCAGCTTCGCCCGAAGCTGTGGAACAGTTATTTGTATGCCTGACTGCGCTGTGCTATGGTGGTTATTTTAACTTCTTTATTTTCATCGTCTACATGGTAGAGGACTCTGTAGTTTCCTATACTTAACCTATATAGGTTTCCGGGAAGTCCTTTCAGTGGTTTGACATCGAATCTTGGTCTGGGGCAAATTGGGTCTTTTTCAAATTCGTCCAGAAATTTCAGGAATCTCCCTACAATGTGGTCTGGGATGTTTTCGAGGTCGTTTTCCACCCTCTTGTCGATGAGAAGTGTATAGCCGGTGGTGTTTTGGCTCAAATGCATCAGCTACCGCTTTCAAGACGTTTTCGTAGGCTCTTTCTAAATTCTCCTTTAGAAACTCCTTTGAAATCAGCAAGCCTGCGATAGTGTTCTCTTATGTGCTCTGCGGTTATGTCCTCGATAGATACTTTGTCCATCAGCATGTTCAGCAAGTCATCATAAGTCAGATCACCGTACTTGTAGTCCGATAATCGCTCTTTCGTCCTAACATCTACTGTAATAGTCGTTGCCATAATTAAAACAATTGTTACAATTACATAAATGGTTTTCGGTGCAACTATTGTGCCAAGAGCTGAAAAAATAGGGTTTGATGGCTGAACGGCTGCCACCAGTCTAACTAATTGCTTAGCAGGTACTTACTTAGCAGGCGCTGTGAGTTGACTTACTAAAACCCCAAACACATCAAAAACCCCAAAACAACCACTCTCCCATCCCACCACTCCCCACTCAACTACCGACCCTGTCTTCGGAGGATATTATGATGCAACTCAGCCGCTATATGCGTTTTTGGGTGGGTGTTGTTGGATGGAAGCGCTCTGCTCGCCTGCGCTCATCGCAGAACGTGTAGGCAGCATTTAGATAGGAATTCATCTCAAAACCTTCCAAATGATGAGAGTGTATATTAGATAAGATGTAAAGCAAGGATAAAATGTAAAGCGAGGCTCCCGCTACAAGTATCTGGGTATTCAGATAAAATAAAATGATGCAGTTCACTCCACCGCAAACGTGAACCCGGAACCTTCATATGCTTTCTCAAGCTTCGCCTTCTTCTCATCGTTCGGGACGTATGAATCGCACAGGACTATTTCATCATCTTCTGCCTGATTCCTGGTGCATGTGTACTTCTTGTCCCTGCCCCCAAATGATTCTTCCAGCTGTTCGACCTTGAAATATGCGCACTCTTCGCATCTGAACATTGACTGGAACGACTCGCATTGCTGGTTTATTGGATCTGT
>JAUWIL010000102.1 GCA_030605385.1 Methanobacteriota archaeon | reverse complement strand
GTGTGAATGACAAAAAGTTTAGGAGGTGAAAAAAAGAAGAAATGAAAACAAAAACTAAAATAGTAGTATTGGTGGAAATAGCAATTGTGCTGTGCTCGCTGTTTTTAATGGCTATACCTGCGATTGCTGCTGAGCAAGTAGTAACGCAAGAAGTAAGTGCAAGCGAGGTTATAACGGCTTCAGAAGACGATTACGTCTTGGGCATCTACGGCAATGCAAATGAAGACGATACCATTGACATGGGCGATGTTGTATATACAAAACTGACAATTTTCGGCAAGAAACCTAAGACGGAGCTATGTGATGCGAAATACGATGGACGCATAAATGTGCTTGACGTTATACAGACGAAGTTGATTATACTGGGGAAGGAGAAGGAGATTACGTTCGTTGATACCGCTGATGAAATCGTGACGGTAAAGAAGCCGGTAGAGAGGATTGTTATATGTAGTTGTGGTGAGCAAGGAGAAGCTCTGCGGATTCTCGATGCGATGGATAAGGTAGTGGGTGTATCATCAAGGATCCAGGAGGAGCCCGCAAAGTCGTTCTTCCCAGAATTTCAAGAGTTGCCCAATGTCGGTAGTTGGGATAACTACGAGGCAATACTTTCTTTAAACCCGGATGCTGTGATCCTTTATCATTGGGCTGAGCCAGAGCTGGAGAAAAAACTACCGGGAGTGACCGCGATACGCTTAAATTTCTACCGGGGCTTCCAATGTTTTGACGAGATGAGAAAACTTGGATATATTCTCGACAGAGAAGAAGAAGCTCAGGAATACGTAGACTTCATTGATGGGTATCTGAGTATCGTGGAAGAGAGAGTAGAAACGCTTTCGGAGGATGAGAAGCCCAGAGTTTATGTAGAGACCACCAAACCTTGGAGAACCGCTAACAAAGAGGGTGGTCCAGCATCTCCGATAAGAATGGCTGGAGGTCGCAACATAGCTGAAGATGTAGAAGGCAGTGAAACAGGCATGATAGCAGATATCGATCCTGAATGGGTAATCAAACAGAATCCTGAATTCATAATCAAGCTATGGTTGGGATTTTTTGGTGGCTATGGTGAAGACGATCTGGGCAGCTTGAAAGAGGCGAGGGAAGAGATTATGACCCGTACAGTGCTAGTGCTTGCACGTGTGGACGCCATACAGAATGAAAAGGTCTATATCATATCTACCGGTGCGTTCTATTTACCGTGTTTCCACACAAGTGTAGTGCACCTTGCGAAGTTGTTCCATCCCGATCTCTTCGAGGACCTGGACCCACGGGCAATCCATCAAGAATATCTAGAAAAATACCATAAAAATCCAAGGGATTTTGTCTACATATATCCACCATTTGAAGACTAAGAACAGGGAACAGCAGCACAGTAACGGGCAGTGAGATAAGAGCGCAATATAAAAAATGAAAAGTTTGTTGGAAGGGATTTTCTTTTTCCCCCTTCCTCATTTGCAAAAACTAAATTTTAGAAAAAAAGATAGGAGGAGATAATATGACCGGAATACTAAACTGGAATGAATTGTGGAAGGTAATGAGATCAGGTTCCGCTTGGAGAAGAGCACCTGAGAAAGATGCCGGTTTTTGGGATAAATACGCAAAGCGATGTAACGAGTCCGTAATGCAAAGCAAAGAACGCGCTGAAATACAAATAGCAAAGATGGAATTGGATCCAGAGTATTCTGTTTTGGATATAGGTTCTGGTGTGGGCAGACTTGCGATTCCCATTGCAAAGCGCGTAAAGACCGTAACAGCAATAGACCCCTCTAAGGACATGTTGGCATACTTGAAAGAGAACATGGAAAAAAAGGGTGTAAAAAACATCACCTGCATAAATAAACGATGGGAAGACATCGAATTGGGAGAAGATATAAACCCGCACGATGTTGTGATTGCATCATATTCGCTTGGCATGTTCGATATGCAAGAAGCACTCGCAAAAATTGACGCCGCTGCGAAAAAATGTGTTTATCTCTTTGAATTTGCTGGTGGATGGATGATGGATGAAAAACTCTGGAAGGAACTTTATGATGAAAGGCATCCCGCATGGACCGGTTATATTTACCTTTACAATATTCTGCACGACATGGGTATCTATGCAAACGTGGAAATCCGGGATTCCGATTATGAACAGCGATACGATAGCTTGGACGATGCAGTGAATAAATGGAAGGAAATGCATAATATACCAGCAGAAAAGGAGAGTATTTTGCGAGAGTATTTATCTAAAATGTTGGTTGAAGACGAAAATGATGGAATGCTTTGTTTTAAGCGTAAATCGAAGAGCGCAGTGATATGGTGGAAAAGGAAGGCACACGAATGGTGAGACAATATTTTAAACTGAAACTCTATAAAGTTCGACATATGCCATTTACATATGTTAGTAAGCTATTTTTAGCTTTCTCATAACTGGAAGTAAGAAAAAAATAGAAAATCTTATATATGTCCTCGAATATTATTTCCATTTGTTGTATAAAAAAGATAAAAAAAAAAGGTGAGAAGGAGATAAGTATGAGCAAGAGCAGAAAAGATAAAATTAGAAAAAAAGATAGGAGGAGATAATATGGCGGGAATACTAAACTGGAATGAGTTGTGGAAGGTAATGAGGTCAGGGCATTATCGGAGAAGAGCACACGAGGAAGACCCCAGCAGTATGTGGGACAAAAGAGCACGGGAGTTCAACAAGTTCTGGATGCAGAACAGAGAGCGTGCTGAAAAGCAGATAGCAAACCTCGAATTGAAACCTGAATATACGGTTATGGACGTTGGTGCAGGCACCGGCAGGCTTGCTATTCCCATTGCAAAGCGCGTAAAGACCGTTACGGCAATAGATCAATCAAAGGGTATGCTGGTGTGTTTACAGGAGAACATGGAAAAAGAGGGTATAACGAACATCACGTGTGTAAACAAGCGATGGCAAGACGTAGAGGTGGGCGTGGATATAGAACCGCATGACGTTGTGATGGCGTGTCACTCGCTTGGCATGTTCGATATACAGGAAGCACTGGCAAAGATGGACTTGGCTGCGAAAAAATACGTTTATATCCTTACATCTGCGGGCAGACGGATGGGTGACGGAGAAGAAGAAGAAGGACTCTGGAAAGCGATTTATGGTGAACAACGGCATCGAACTCGAGCATGGGGGTCAGATTATATGTTCTTTTGTAATCTTCTCCACGACATGAAAATCTATGCGAATGTTGATATCCGGGACGCAGAATCTGAACAGCGATATGATAGTTTAGATGATGCAGTGACTAAATGGAAGGAAATGCGTGATATACCCGCAGAAAAGGAAGGGATTTTGAGAGAGTATTTATCCAAAATCCTCATAGAAGATGATGGAACTGGAACACTATGCTTGAAACGTAAATCAAAGAGCGCTACGATATGGTGGCAGAAGGCAGAGAGGGGTGGTGACGTTGCTAATACCTAAAGCCTATAACCTAAAACATAAGGGGGTGAAAATTTGAAATGAACATACCATTGTTGGTGGGAACGCTCGTGGTGGTGGTTATCTTAGCTTTGTCTATAAAAATTGTAAGGCAATACGATAGGGCGGTAGTATTCAGGTTAGGGAAATTGTTAGGTGAAAGAGGACCCGGGCTATTCGTGATAATTCCTTTTGTGGATAGACTTGTGAAAGTGGACTTGCGGGTAAGGGAACTCGACGTGCCCAAGCAGACAATCATAAGCAGCGATAATGTTAGCCTTGACGTGGACGCCGTTATTTACTATAAGGTTAAGGATTCATGCAAAGCGATAGTGGAAGTGGAAGATTACGAAGCTGCAACCGCGCTCCTTGCCCAAACAACACTCAGGGATGTTCTGGGTCAGAACGAGCTTGATTCCATCCTTTCCAAGAGAGATGAACTCAACAAGGAAGTCCAGAAAATACTGGACATCGCAACAGACCCCTGGGGAATGAAGGTTGTTATAGTTACCATGCGGGACGTGGCTTTACCCGAAAACATGCTCAGAGCCATTGCAAGACAGGCAGAGGCAGAGCGAGAGAAGAGAGCAAGAATCATCCTTGCTGAGGGTGAATACCAGGCATCACAGAGGATGAGTGAAGCAGCAGCATTCTATGAGAAAACACCCATTGCGTTGAAACTAAGGGAATTCCAGACACTCACGGAGATAGCGAAGGAGAAGAATTTAATTGTTGTCTCGATCGGAGCCGGGGCAGCGGGAGAAATTGGTACAACCGCAGGTTTAACCAAAGCCTTTACGGAAAAGTAAAATGAAATAAGAAATGAAATGGCAAAACCAGGAAGGCGCGTAGTAACACGAACAGGAAAAAGAAGTGCAGTACAGGAGGAATATAAAAAGTTCGTCGGAAGAAAGGCACTTTTTTTGCTCTTCCTCGTAGGGTTAGCAATACTTTTCGTGGGTGTAGGCGTAACCATTGGACCTATAGACATTACAATCATAGAGGTATACGCAACAATTATTCAAAGAGTGCTTTCGATTGATTTGGGTCTGGAGACACTTACGGAGGTAGTAATATGGAATATACGGCTTCCCCGCCTTGTGTGGGGTATCGCGGCAGGCTTAGGTCTTGGTGTTGCGGGATGCGCAATGCAGATAGTGCTCAGAAACCCATTAGCAAGCCCCTTTACACTTGGGATTTCCGCAGGCGCTAACTTTGGCATATCTGTTGCCATAATTCTTAATATAGCTTTCTTTGGTGGAGTGTATGCCGTAATACTAAACTCCTTTCTCTTCGCCTTACTGTGTACTGCAATTATCCTTGGCTTGTCAGCTATCAAAGGAGGGACAGTTGAAATTATGATACTTGCCGGGATTGCATTAAATTATGTCTTCAATGCAGCGAGTCGGCTATTCCGGTACTTTGCCGATTGGGAGAAGCAGCGAGAAGCGATATTATGGGGTGAGGGCGATCTTGGTACCTTCTCATGGAATGAGCTCACACTTGTAGGTATTGTACTTGTAGTCTGCATAACCTTGCTTATGATAAAAGCATGGGACCTCAACGTGATGAGTGCTGGAGATGATACCGCGAAGAGCATCGGTGTAAATGCCGGGCACCTCAGACTGTATACTATGGTGGTTGCAAGCTTTTTAGTAGCGACTATCGTATGCTTTATCGGAACGATTTCATTTATTGGATTGGTTGCTCCGCACATGGCACGCATGGTTATCGGTGGAGATAACAGATTTCAACTACCAGCATCTGGTTTAACCGGCGCCGTAATACTCGTGGGAGCCGACATATTGGGAATGAATATTATATCACCCGCTATCATCCCTACGGGTATAATGACAGCCATCCTTGGAGTCCCTTTCTTTTTTTACCTGATATTAATGAGGAGGAGGGAGTACTGGTAAAATGATAATAAAACTGCAGGTAACTAACCTTGCATTCAGCTATGACAGCCTGCCGATTCTCGACAACGTGTATATAGAAGCGTCACCATCGAGATTATTGAGCATCGTGGGTCCGAATGGTTCTGGCAAATCTACTCTGCTCAGATGTATAGACGGAATCCTGAAACCCCAACGTGGAAACATACTGCTGGACCGAAGGGAGGTTACGGAGATGAGCAGAATGGAGATAGCCCAAAAGATGGGTTATGTCCAGCAGACCTATTCACGCGGCTTTCCCACTACGGTCGTCGATACGGTTCTTATAGGCAGACGTCCGCATATGAGTTGGCATACCGGTGAAGAGGACGAAGAAATAGTGTGGGGGATATTGAAACTGCTGGACATCGAAGAGCTTGGAATGAAGTTCTTTAGCGAACTCAGCGGCGGTCAGCAGCAGAAGGTGTTGATAGCACGTGCACTTGCACAGGAGGCAGACATTCTTTTGCTCGACGAACCAACCAGCAACCTCGACATAAGGCGTCAACTTGAGGTCATGGATATAATAAAAGACCTTGTGAAGAAAGAAGAAATCACCGCAATCGTGGCTATCCACGATCTTAACTTAGCTTCAAGATACTCGGACAGGATAATAATGATGAAACGAGGCAAGATTGTTAGTGCCGGCGACCCTGTATCGGTATTAACCGCAGAGAACATAGCCTCGGTTTACGGTGTTGAGGCTGCCGTAAGAACACAATCAGAAACACCTTATGTCGTGCCTTTGAGACCTATAAAGATAGCGAAAAGGAGGAGTCATTTGGTCACTACGTAGGTTTTAGGTGTTAGGTGATAGGTTTTAGGTGATAGGTGACAGGGTAGGAGTGATAGGGATGGGAGAAATAAAAGTAAAAGGATTTGAGGATTTGAAAGTGTGGGAGAAGAGTCATGAGCTTGTGCTGGAGATGTATAAAGTTACTCAGCAATTTCCAAATGAAGAAAAGTTCGGGTTAACATCGCAAATTCGACGTTCTGCAGTTTCCGTTGCAGCAAATATTGCGGAAGGTTCTAAGAGACAACACCTAAAAGAGTACATTCAAATGCTATACATTGCTCAGGGCTCGCTATCAGAAACAACCTATTATCTCTTGTTGGCACAGGACCTAAAATATCAAGAGCTTTTTAATCAGAGCGAAGAAATAGGAAAAATGCTAAGTGGCTTAATCAATTCCCTAAAAACCCTAACCCCTAAAACCTAAAACCTGACACCTACAAGAAAAAATCAAAAATGATAGCCACAGAGACCACAGAGGACACAGAGGGTAAATACTCTGTGCTCT
>JAUWIL010000047.1 GCA_030605385.1 Methanobacteriota archaeon | reverse complement strand
CTATAAGCGCACCCATCAGTTGCCGAATAATGTATTTGTGTGGCTCCATTCTAAAATTGTATCTGTAGAGTTGGAGATTTCTTCAGGCTTTGTCCCACCTGTTTGGGTAGCAGTTGCACATAATTTCATGAATGATTAAGACATAAAAAATATAGTCAGTATAGTCAGAATCTGAAGCGCACGAAAGTTTTAAGTGATATAATGTGTGATTTAGATTTATGTTCGCCAAAAAAGTAGTTGGATTATTCGTTGTCTTCATGATTGTTGCACTGCTGGCTTCACCTGTACTAGCTTTGATTGGAACAACACAATTTGACAAATCAGAGTATAACGCTGGCGGCACTGGTAAAGCCTCCATTACAGTTCAAAACGATGCTACACGCATGATTCGTATTAACGACATTATGATAAGATTCGACTGGATGGATAGCAGATTTTATTATAAAAACGTGGAAACTGTCTATCTTGATGTGGGCGATAAAAAAAACATAGGTACTGTTTCTTTTAGTGTTGATGAAGATGTCGATGAAGGTCGGCATTCATATGAAGTAGGTATCGAATATGAGGAAAACTACCCTATACTTGGATGGATAGAGAAAACAGCTTGGTCATCAGGGGGTTACATCTCCATAACACATGTTGGTTCGCTTTCTATATCTTCAACTCCAAGTAGAGTAAGTGTATATGTTGATGGTAGTTACAAGGGAGTAACTCCGATAACTATTTCCAACATTGAAGTTGGCACCCACTCCATAAAATTAACAAAATCAGGATATTATGACGAAACAACGACAGCAAGCGTGCTACTAAATAAGGTTGCATATGTTTCTGAAACTTTGGAAGAAAAAACTGGCTCTATCGCTATCTCCTCCAGTCCATCTGGGGCGAGTGTATATCTCGATGGAAGTTACAAAGGAGTGGCCCCCCTCACGATTTCTGATGTTTCCATCGGTAGTCATACCGTTAAGGTTACAAAATCTGGCTATGAAGACTATTCGGAAAGCGTGTACGTTTCAGCGGGTAGCACAGAGTATGTCTCAGCCTCTTTGACTCGAAAACCAACTCCGACACCAACACCAAGAGTAAATGCAGCAGCAATGGCAACAGCAACTCCCGCAGCAAGCCCAACAGCAACCCAACCCGGCTTCGAAGCAATCTTCACAATAGCAGGAATTTTATCAGTAGCTTATTTAATGATGAGAAGAAAAATATAGATTTACTTCATCTAAAAATAGAATGACATCCATAACATAACAAGGAATGGTGTAATATATGGCTGATTTGCCACTCAGGCGTGACGAAAAAATAAATAAGAGAGCTATTGGAAGGATGGTGACCACAAACGAGAATGTCAAAGGAGAGTTGATTTTAACGAACCAGCGCATAGTGTTTCAACGAGAGGTGGGGCTAATATTTAAAAAAACAGATATTCTTTTCATGGCAGATGTGAATAACATAACTACTTGTCGAGTGAGTGGAGTATTAGGAAAAACGCTAAATTTAGATTACATCCCAGCTGCAGGCACACCACACCACATCAAATTCAAAATTCCTGACCCCATAGGGTGGTCCGGAGCCGTAAACTCAACAATCTCGGGAACAATGGAATAATTCATGCTTGGCCCGTGATGAACAGGTATTTTATGATTCAAATGTAGCCCCAAAGGCATGGTACGGGCTGGCAACAATTATGGCACTCCCGGTATTGTTATTTCAGCACATCCAGCGCCTCTGCAAATATGCCAAGCACCTTATCCTAAGGTACACCTCTAACAAGAACAGTCTTTTGAGTGCTTCTGGCGCCGCTCACCAGTTCAACATCAGCACGCGGGATGTTTAGAAGCCCTGCAACAGCTCCGAGCAATTGTTCGTTTGCGCGCCCTTTCAGCGCTGCCTCGCTCAGCCGCGCCTCTATGCGCATGCGCCATTCATTGCAGCCGCTCGGTACTTTGAGTTTTTTTGCCCCGGGCGCCACCTCAAATTCTATGAGTACTCCGTCCTTGCTCTGTCTTATGGCATCGGAAAGCATGACGCACCTCCCCAAAATCCCGTACAAAAATGGCGGTAACGGTAAGATATAAGATAAAACAAATGTAAGGTAAAACAATATTATTTCTTCTGCGCTTTCTTCTCCGTTGATTTCTTCCCTGCTGCCTTCTTCTCTATTACTTCAATCGCGGCCTTGAGGGCTGCTTCAAGGTCCGACTTCTCATGTTTGGGTCCGCCTCCCTGCGCAAGCGTTGGCTTGCCGCCCCCCCCACCTCCCAGACCCATCGACGATGCATTGGCTATCTCTCTGGCATCAATGCCCTGTCTGACATATTCATCCGGCACCGATACCACAACATTCAAGCCGTCAGGCGTAATGCTTCCAAGCCATACTATGCCATTCGTAGAACTGCTCCAGTCAGGAGCTATCTCAAGGTTCTGTTTCACACTCATGTTCTCAAATGACGAGTGTATGAATTTGAATCCTGCTATATCCACTGGCTCGGGCGGTCTTGCCCTTTCCAGCCTTGCCATTTCATTTCTCAAGTTCTCCACTTCTTTCTTTAGCCCCTTCCACTCATCAAAGAAGCGCATCGACGTTTCTGGCAGCTTTTCAGCAGGCACTCTGAGAATGGCTGATACATCAGCCAGAATCTGGTCGTTCTCCTGCATGCGCTCTATTGCGGCAACGCCCGCCGAGAATTCTATCCTCTCTACCCCATCCTGTATCCTCTCGGTGTGGAGTATCTTGATGGCTCCTATCTCGCCCGTGGTGCGGCAGTGCGTGCCCGCGCATGCCTGTACGTCTTTGCCGACCTGAACAACGCGTATTTGCTCACCGGGCGGCACGCCTCCCTGATAAAGTACAAATCCCTGCTCGGATTCTGCAGCACCGCGCTCCTTCCACCCGGTCAACACCGGAACATTATCCATCACACGGCGGTTGGCTTCCAGCTCAACCTGTTTGACTTCCGCTGGTGTTATGCGTTTGAAATGCGATATGTCAAGGCGCGCCCTGTCCACACCTTTCTGGGCTCCGCCCTGCCATACGTGCTCACCAAGCACCGCCTTTGCGGAGTCGAGTATTATGTGCGTTGCCGTGTGATGCCTGGCATGAGCTTTTCTGCGCTCGATATCTATAATTCCCGTGATCACATCGCCTTTTTTAATGCGTTTTAGTTCACTTTCATTGGATATATGATGAAGTATCACTCCATCAGCTATGATTGCATTGTCAACATTCAGTGTTATTTTATCTGCAGTTATCAGGTGTCCGTAGTCTGCTGGCTGTCCACCACCTTCAGGATAGAATAGTGTATGGTCAAGAACCAGATAATTGTCTATGACTCCTATGACTTTAGCTTCAAATTCCGTTCGCCATGTATCCTCATAATAGGACTTTTTCGTCCTGGGCAGTCCTACCACCTTTGCCACCATCGGGTCCTGCGCGTAGTCATGCACCCTGCTGCTGTGCTTTTCAGCAACCAGTGAATAGAAGTTATCAGGTATGTTCACTCTGGCGCCCTTCTGAACCGCAATCTCACCAGCTATCTCTGGCGGTATGCCGTGGGTGTCATACAGATCTATTATGCTGTCCAGCGGTACCGATTCCTCCTTATTTCTATACCCGTCCACAAGCTTCTCTACAAGACGTGTACCTTTCCTGAGCGTTTCGGCATAGCGCTCCTCCTCGAGCTGGAGTATCTCGGTAATTGTATCAAGCCGCTCCTCGATCTCGGGATATATGTCCATATGTCTTATCTGCAGCTCTACCAGATCGGATAGTGATGCCTCTATTCCGAGCTTACGCATCATCCTCAGCACTCTCCTCAGAACAAGGCGCGCAAGGTATCCAGCCTTCACGTTGGATGGTATGATGCCGTCACCCAGCATGAACGCGAGGCAGCGAGTATGATCAGTGATGGCATATACGTTCTCGACAGGCTCAAGCAGTTGGTGAAGTTTTTCTGCTGGCACACCTATCTTCTCCGCCACTTTACCATGCAGCTCCATCAGGCTTTCGTTACCCTTTATGTCAATGATGCCCGAGAGCCGGGCATGATTGGATAATATCGAAGAGTATTCCGGGTCGTCTATTGAATGCTCGAGTCCTGCAAGAGACATGATCTCCTTAACCACTTCCGGGAATATCGCATCATATATCGTAGGTGCTCCGTTGGATGCCCACACAAACCTTTCGAGACCATAGCCCGTGTCAACAATACTCATATCCATCTTGCGGTAGCGGTTGCCCTTGATTTCAAACGGGCCGTTCGGATCGATTTTCATGTCCATGAAAACCAGGGTTGCGAGTTCGAGCCCACCCATAAGAACCTCCACGCACGGTCCGGCATTTCCTCCCCCTGCCCATGGATTCTCCTTGTATGTGATTGCCTTCGGTTCCGCACCAAGTTCAATCAAAAGGTCATCACACAATCTAACAGTTTCATCCTTCCAGTAGACCCGGTTGTCCCTGGTGTTGAACGCATGATGTGCCATCATCTCGAATGTGGTGAGGTGTCTGCCGCTCCTGCCGACCGAGTCCAGGTCGCCAAGCCTTATGCACGGCTGGGATATTGTCAATGGGTTGGCAGGCGGTGGGACCGTACCAGACGTTACAAACGGCTGAAAATCATATATCGAGGCGCCCGTCAGGAATACGTCATCGCGCCAGCGTGCAATGACGGGGTATCTTCCAACGCGCGTGTGACCGTGCCGCTCGAAGTACGAGAGATAGTACTCGCGCATGTCAGTCAGGCTCATTTCCTTCAGAACCGGAGAGCCCACAAAAGTATATTCATCGCAGGGCGCATCTCCACAGGTAGTTCTGTCACGATCGCGGGTCCAGAAGAAGCCCCCGCATTTTGAACACTGCTTACGGATTAGACCTTCCTCCCTGAAGAAGTCCAGATTGTATTCATCTGACATTTCCATTTTAGTCCCAACTGTTGGCGTCTTGATATCGGTTCAGCGTGATATTGACCCAGTGTATCGACCCACTGGCTCGGTATTAATGGCCGTATTATGACCTGATGTGATTATTAAACCTGATATAATAACCTGATGTAATATGATGTCCATTGAGGGTGCCTATCGATCTATCGAGTGAAATGATGCGCAAATCCACCGAGTAAAATTATGCGTAAACCTGTTTAGTCTAACTATGAACAGAAGGCTAAAAAAGTTTCTCTATGTTTTCTCCATGCAGTTATAATCTGACTACTTCGCCTGTGCGCTCATAGGTGTTCATACCTGCCGGCAGACCTTCATTGAATCTGTCTGACTTCAATGCACTTATTAGATGTTCCAGAAGCGCACTATTCCCTACGAGCAGGTCGTATTCTTCTTCAATTAACGGCTTGAACTTGAGACGCATTTCATCCGCTGCGCCCTCCGTACCTATGCATATGTCTGCTTTACCGCTTTTTACCCTGTGTGCCGCGGAGCGCGGCGAATTGACTGTATTGCGGTATCCGTTTATTTTCGTCTGAATCTCGGCAAGTGTCATCCCCCTCTTATCCGCAATGTCTCTCAAGAGGTGATTAAGCAGGGCTCTTTCCCCTGACCCTTGCTCGCGGTTAGCTATTGTTATGCCTGAGCCTACAATGTCATCCAGTATCTCGATGTTTATATCCTCACCCATGAGAACGCCCATACTGCGCCTGTATCCCTTAACAAGTGCTGCACCCGACGTTCCCGCACTTTTAACTGATATCAGATTGAAAGTACCGTCATCCCCTATCATATGTACGCCTGCAATATCTGCTGCGCCGCGCTGTACTGCCACAATACCGCGCGTACTGTTCCCGCGCATCAGTCTGATAGAGGTGCCGCTTTTCTCCCTCAGAATTTCTACAAGTTTTCCCAGTGCAGGACAGTCTCCAACAGCCAGCGCATCAGGTACGACCGCATGGCTGTATGTCCTGACCTGCAGCACTTCACCATTTTCTATGATCTCCACGGTGTCGGGTATCTCTATGAAGCCGTCAGAATCGGCAAGTGATGTTATTGCACCCGAGCCCTTGTCCACAGAAAAAGTCCTATCCGCAACAAGGGCGACAGGTAGAAGCTGTCTCCTTCCCTCTGAGCGTATCGTTCCAACGAGTCTTGCTTTTCTTGTCATCTTCTCGGTATCGATTCCGATTGCACCAGCCAGCAAAGGAGCCACTAATTCGGTGAACACCGTCAGCGCAGAGGTCGGATACCCAGGAAGCCCGATTATCGGCTTGCCGTTCATGACTCCTGCAATCACAGGTTTGCCGGGCTTTATATTGACTCCATGGAACAATATCTCTCCGTATCCCTCAATTACGGTATAAACCATGTCGCCCGCACCTGCGGAAGTGCTGCCTGATACAAGTACGATGTCGGATTTTTCCATGGCGTCGAAGAGTGTTTTACGCATCTCGTCAAAATCATCGCGTACAATGCCGAATAATATTGCAGTACACCCGTATTCCTCCACGGCAGCCTTCAGCGAGTAAGAATTTGTATCATATATCTTGCCTGGCTTCTGCCCTGTGCCTGGTGCTATGAGTTCGTCGCCGGTTGAAACTATGCCAACACATATTGAGCGAATGGGGACGGCATCCCTACCTGTTGCCGCAAGGACTCCTATCCTAGAGGGAGTAAGCACCGTGCCGGCGCCCATAACCATCTCACCAGCACCTATATCTGCACCTGCGGACATGACATTTTCATTCCTGCCGACAGGGCGCTTTATCAGGACTTTCCTGTTTTCCTCGTCAGTGCCGGTATACTCGACCATGACCACGGCATCAGCTCCGGCTGGCAGCACTGCACCCGTGGCAATTTCGACGGCTGTGCCGCTATCAACCACGAGGCTGCTTTGCTCCCCTGCAGGTATACTTCCGATCAGCCTCAGTTCGACGGGTATGTCCTCACGCGAGCTGCTGGTATCTTCTGATTTTACTGCATAGCCGTCCATTGAAGCGCGGTTGAATGCAGGAACATCTATCTCGGAACATATGTCCTCTGCAAGTATGCTGCCGTGCACCTCGTGGATTGGCACATATACCGTTCTCGGGGATATTTTCAAACCATTTAAAACACGGCGCGCCTCATCCATGCTTATAAGCTTGTGAAACTCTCTCCTATTCAAAAGTGATAACCTCTACTTCAGTTCCTTCGTCATATCCTTCCATACTTTCCGGAATCACAACAAATCCATCCGACTTTGCCACCGAGCTGAGTATCCCTGATCCTGCGGTCATGATCGGTGTCGCTGTGCCATCTTTCATGGTAACCCTCGTATATGTCCTGTAGCCTATCCGTGACGTTATCTTTGCTCCCAGTCTGGCACGCGCGCATGGGTCAGGTCTTTCGGGTATATGGGCAGACATCCTGATAACATGCCTCAAGAAAACAACGGATGCAAGATAGCATGCAACGGGGTAGCCGGGCAGGCATATTACAGGCGTGCCGTCAACCACCCCCATAGCTGTTGGTTTACCTGGACTCATCGCAATACCATGGGCGAGTATTTTACCTATCGAGCTTACCGCCCCGGGCACAAAGTCTCTGCGTCCGACCGACGTGCCGCCAATGGTCACAATAATATCAGATTCCGTGTTTGCCTTTATAGCTTCCATTGTGAACTTCAGATCGTCCTTAACGACTTCGTTAACGTGAGATGTTCCGCCCCATCTCTCGACAAGCATGCTGATCATGAGGTCATTTGTACCCAGTATCTCACCTTCCTCGGGCTTGATTCCACTTGAACGCGCTATGATTTCCTCGCCCGTTGGTATTATGCTCACTTTCGGCTTGACATACACTTCCACTTCATCATAACCAAGTGATGCCAGCAGCCCTATATCGCTGGCACGTATCTGGTGTCCCGGCCTGTAAAGCTGTTCTCCCTTACGTACGTCCTCACCCACCTCACCGACGTTCTTGAAGGGATGCACCTGCGCCTTCACATGTATGGCACTCCCAAACACATCAGCATCCTCGAGCATGAGAACTGCATCGGCACCATCCGGCATGCTTGAGCCTGTGTGTACGTTCACACATAAGCCCGTGCTTACAGCGTCACCGAGCTTGAGTATTACCGGAGCGCCCGCAGTCGCGCCCGCAGTATCTTCTGCGATTACCGCAAAACCGTCCATTGCGGCTCTTCTGTAGTGGGGTACATCCAGGCCAGCAACTATATCTGCTGCCACAATTCTGCCATACGATTCTTCAATGCGCACGGTCTCGGCGGCTGTGACCGGGTGCACATACCTGAAGAGGTTCCCGCGAGCATCTACAATGGATGTCCTTTCCTTTATTAATGCCATATCAGACCACCTTCTGGGAGTCTTGAGCCTTATCCCTTGGACATTATCCCTTTTTTATACCTTTAGTCTCTTTCAGGCATTTAAATGCCATTAAAGTTGAGGTATATAAACACCAGTAAACCACTGAATCGGCATAAATCTGAAAACATGACATGGGCATTATTATATTTGCGCTTCCATACTAAACCTTTATTTACAATGACTGATTTACAATGACTGTTATCTAATATCTGATGACGAAATATAGACTATATGAATCCGCGTAAAAACATTAAGTTAATGCTATATGGTTCTAAAATAACCTTTATAAGCATGTATGTCACACTGTAGAAGCGGACTTACTAACGTTCACTGATGAGGCAGCAAGTATGTTGTTGGTGTGTTTGCGGAATAGCTTTCCGCAACCGCATGAAACGCAGAGCGTTTCAGGCATGTATTGGATGATTCTCTTCATCAGTCACATTCGGATGGAAGACTTATGACCGATTATGAGTTAGGTATACCCGATATTGATGATGCCCTGGGAGGGGGCATCCGTGGTGGCACAAACATTCTGGTACTTGGCCCTCCCATGAGTGGGAAAGATACCATAATCAACAACATCATTTACCACGGCCTGGCCAGCAAGGAAGCTGCTATCATTGTTTCCACGGAGGAATCCGGTGAGGATATGCTTGAGTGGTTCTCCAACAGTGGAATGAGTGTTGACGCCTATATGAACCTGTTTGGTATTGTAGACTGCGTATCAGCCACGTTAGGTCTGGATGTCAAAGACACCGCCAGCATCCGACGCGTATCAGGTCCCATGAATCTTACCAAGATAAGTGTCAATATAACCAATTACTTTAACGAGTTCTGGATGAAACGCGGTGTCAGAAAAGCCCGATTATGTGTTAACTCTCTTTCAACTATGCTCATGTATACTAATCTGCAGGCAATATTCAGATTCCTGCATGTCCACACACGACGTATCAAGACTGCCAATTCGATTGGATTCTACATTGTTGAAGATGGGGTGCATGATGCTCAGACTATGGAGACTTTCAAGCAGCTCTTCGACGGCATAATCAAGGTTGAGGTCGAAGAGGGGCATCAGTTCATGCAGATCATAGGTTTAACGCCCCAGCCAACGAAGTGGTATGAGTTTGCGATTGACGATGATAATAAACTCAACATCAAGCGCAGGAGTGACATCTAGTGGTTATACCTATAGCCCTCCCCATTCTTGATGAGAGCATGGGTGGCGGAATACCTCCCGGAAAATCCCTTCTTTATTGTATTCAGCCCGGTGTTGAAGGTGATGTCTTTGGAATGCAAACCCTATACTATGGCCTCGAGAATGGGTATAAAGCCGTCTACATCTCGACATCATCAAGCCCTGATTATGTAAGAGAGCGTTTCAGAGAATTTGGCTGGGAACTGGAATCATACGAAGGTCAGCTTGACTTTGTCGATGCATATTCACACTTTGTGGGACTTGATTCCAATGAGAAGTATGTTGTTGATGATCCCGATGACATCAACAACATAGATTCCGTCGTCATCGATGCCACAAAAAATACTTCTAACAGCATTATCATGTGCGAATCCCTCTCATCTATCATGGATATGTGTGGTGAAATCGAAACAATCGCCAAGGTAAATGAGTGGACTCGGCTGTCCATGCTGTATGATAACACCTCCATATACAATTTCACGGCATGGCACTACTCGGATGAGACTATAAAGAAAATAAGGTCCGAAGTGTTCAACTCTGTGATCAGGGTTGGGGGAATTGGTGAGAGGGTAATATTCGGGCAGTACTTCGGCGTGATGAAAGCTGACTGGTGTGAACCGAGCAGAAAGACCTTTCTGTTCAGGATAGTGCGGCCCGGAGGTGTGAGAGTATATATTCCAAAGATACTCGTGACCGGTCCATTTGATGCCGGTAAAACTACCTTTGTACACGCTCTTTCAACCCGCGCAGTTTCAGTTGACCGCTTTGGTACTACTGTCGCCCTGGACCACGGGCATATCGATCACAAGGGTCTCTCAGCCGATATATTCGGGACGCCCGGGCAGGAGCGGTTTGACCCCATATTAAAGCTGCTTGGCGGAGAGTCGATGGGAGTGTTTTTGGTAGTCGACTCAATGCGCTCCAATACCTTTGCAAGGGCCAAGGATATGCTTAAATTGACGAAAACCTTTGGGCTGCCTTGCATAGTGATAGCTAACAAGCAAGACGTTCCTGGTGCAGCACCACCAGAACGTATCAAGATCGAGATGGCACTGCCTGATGATATACCGGTAGTGCCAGTATCCTCAAAAGAAAAGACTGGCGTCGTGGAGGCGTTTGAAATGTTGGTAGATAACATAATGAGGGGGCTCTAAACCTTGTCCGCTGAAGGATTGACCACCAAACAGATGTTAGAGAAGGTCCTGAACGACCTCAAAAAAGCTGGAGATATTGATGGTTCGGCGATAATCACAAGAGATGGATTACTTATCGCAAGTGATGTTGACAGCAGCATACATGCAGAAACGTTTGCTGCCATGAGTGCGACCATGCTGGGTGCAGCCGAGACTGCGACGTCAGAACTCAAAAAAGGTGCGCCAGATAGAGTGATAGTTGAATCAAAAGACGGTAAGATCATTGCAGGCGGCGCAGGAGAGAAAGCGCTGCTTGTTGTCATGACCAGCACCGAAGCTGGACTGGGGCTTATACTTGTTGAGATGAACAAGGCTGCCGAGAAGATAGAGAAAGTGCTGCAGTAAGGGGGCTAACAGCATATGATAGGAGTACTGCCGAGGATACTGTCACCATTAACCCGCATATCTCCCAAAATACGAATGGCTTTCGTTTCGCGTTTGTTCTACTATGATAAACACAATGGTGCGGTCAGAAGTGGTATTATTAGGGGGAGGTATATCATAGCACCTCACAGCATGCTGTATATCCTGACAGATGAGTACAAGAGGGCTGCTGGCAAGGGTGCTTCACCACTTCTTTACAGGATGGGTTTTGAATGCGGCAGCAGGCTTGGTACTGCTATTGCCAAGCAGTATCGGTTGCGCAACGTGAAGGAATGGGGCGAGATAATGCAATATATATCCTATATGTCGGGCTGGAGCAGCGCAACTGAATATGATGCCGACATTGATACCATGAGGGGGACCCTTATATTGCATGATTATGTCCTGTCAAGGTATGCTGAGGGGTCCGGCGACTCGTACTGTGACTGGGCTCGCGGCTGGCTTGCAGGCAGTTATTCCGCTGTATTCAAGATAGAGGGTGCATGTATTGAACGGAAGTGTAAAGCTTACGGAGACCCATATTGTGAGTGGGACATAGGTAAAAAGGAGGATGTTCTGTTTGCCGAGACGCCCGGTTGACAAACGCACCCTCTCGCTATATGGTGACTATGCATTCTATCACCCCGACACCATGATTATGAACCGGGAGGTATCCAAGAACATCATAGGCCCTGATATCGTGAGCGCTGTTGAATATAATGCAGGTAAACGTATTGGCAAGCTTATTGCAGATGGGTGCAAGCGTTCCAGGTCATGTAAGAAGATGGGTATGCTCAGCAGTTGTATTGACATCATTGAGAAAAGCGGTTGGGGTAAGATTCATTTCGATGAGAGTAACGCGACCTTTAGAGTATACCATAGCGCTGTATCCGAGTACTACTCCAAACACGTCATTAAATCTGGTTCTGTTACTGCAGAGGGCGACCTCACTAAAGAGCATAGCACAAATGAGTCGTGTATTGATGACATGTTGAGAGGTATTTTATGTGCCGTGTACTCCGAGTCTACAGGTACAGATTGTGATGTAGAGGAGACAATGTGCATAACAAAGGGTGATGAATACTGTGAGTTTAAGATAGTAGATAGCACTCTCGGGATAAGTAAAATATAATATAAAAGTGTAAGTAAAATATAAAAGCATGTATAATCTAAAATCTAAAGTAAAATACAATAAGGTATAATAATAAGGAAAGTGAGGCAGATACACTTCTGGTAGGCGTTTGAAATGTTGGTAGATAATATAATGAGGGGGCTCTAACCTTGTCCGCTGAAGGACTGACCACCAAACAGATGTTAGAGAAGGTCCTGAACGACCTCAAGAAAGCTGGAGATATTGATGGTTCGGCGATAATCACAAGAGATGGATTACTCATTGCAAGTGATGTTGACAGCAGCATACATGCAGAAACGTTTGCTGCCATGAGTGCGACCATGCTGGGTGCAGCCGAGACCGCGACGTTAGAGCTCAAAAAAGGTGCGCTTGATAGAGTGATAGTTGAATCAAAAGACGCTAAGATCATTGCAGGCGGCGCAGGAGAGAAGGCGCTGCTTGTTGTCATGACCAGTACCGAGGCTGGACTGGGGCTTATACTTGTTGAGATGAACAAGGCTGCCGAGAAGATAGAGAAGGTGCTGTGAAATGGATTCTGATAACGCTGAACTCAAGAATATCACCATGGACAATATATCCATGCTCTTCAAAGCAGATGATAACGGACTCATAAATGCTGTAGGTAAACGCTATATATTGATGGGGATATCTAATTGCGCAATTTTAGGGGAACAGATTCGAACGCGTATAGGCTCATCAGCATATAAAGGGCTGGTGTATTGCGCAGCAAAGCAAGCAGGCATCAGCATGGGTGAAGGAGTATCTGAACTCATAAAGGGCGGTACTGTCGAGGACCTCGCGAAAACTGCAGGAATGGTAGGTACTGTTGCGGGCTGGGGTCGTTTTGAATTCCCGGAACTTCATATTGATAGAGCTAAGCTGTCAGGCAATTCTATTGTAAGATTGTATAACGGCTGGGAGGCAAGTGCATTCTTGTCCGAATTCGGACAATCTGACGAACCTGTATGCCCATATACTGCAGGATTCATCGCTGGTGTTGGAGCAGGGATAGTTGGTGCAGAAGCACTAAAAGAGATGGATGATGATGTCGATTGTATTGAGACTAAATGCATGTGTAAAGGTGATGACTACTGCGAATTTTTAGTGACAACTCACAGTGAGTACATGAAAAGGCGAATGGGCGATTGGAGTGAATGTGGGGAAAAATAACGATAACGTTCTGATCTCATAAGAAGAAGAATCTCGCCTATTTCTCCTTGACTTTCCTGACCTTTAAAGTAAGCCCGTCACGCTGGGTGATGGTCACCACCTCACCTTCATTTATGCTTTCTCCAGTTTCTGACTCTGCCTTCCATATCTCGCCGTGCACATTCAAGGAGCCTTCGGGAGCTATGTCTGTCATGGCTTTTGCAGTTTTGCCTATAAGCTCTTCCGTACCGGTAGTTGCCCTTTTCGTCCGTATTTTGATAACCTCCCTGATGGCATACAGGAAGAATGCGGCCGATGCGACTCCAAAGCCTAACGCAACCAGACCAAAAGATTCGTACCAGCTTGAGTGTATGAACCAGCCCGAATCCGGCAGAGGCTGCTGTGGAAGTGTAAGGGCCCCGATCACAAGACATATAATTGCACCGACTGTTAAAGCTCCATATGTTGGTGTAAGCAGCTCTGCCACGAACAGTATTACCGCCGCGATGATGAGTACTGCTCCAAAAGTACTGACTCCTATGATTCCCAAGCCGTAGAGTGCAAGCAGCAGTGCTATGGCCCCAATCATCTCGGGTATGTATGTTCCCGGTGAGGCAAGCCCGAATATAAGGCCGTAGATGCCTATCATCATAAGTATAAATGCCAGCTGAGGATCTCCCAGTATACTCATCACTGATGATTGAATGTTTTTCTCATGGAAAACTATCTCGGAATTGTCCGTGTGCAAAGTTATATCTGATGCCCCTAGTTTGACGGTCTTCCCATCAACTAAACTAAGTAGAGTTTCTTCATCGTCTGCAACAATATCTATAACGCCCAGATTCAGTGCTTCCGATGCAGTTAGGCTGATTCCGTCCCTCACAAATGTCTCCACAATGTCAGCAGGCTTGCCCCGGATTTCGGCTATACCTCTTATCCGCGCAGCAAATGCATTAACGGTCTTATTCTCAACCGCGGTAGCACCCTCCGGTGTAAATGCAATAGGAGTTGCCGCCCCAGTGGCGGTTCCGGGCGCCATTGCTGCAACATGACCTGACAGAAGCATGAATGCTCCGGCAGAGAAAGCTCTCGCACCTCTCGGTACATAGGTTATGACCGGTAGTTTCGAATTATCTATGGTGGATATTATCCCTTCCATGGATTCGACCATACCGCCAGGGGTGTTAATCCGCAGTATAACTGCCGAAGCCCCAATGTCTTCTGCCCTCTCCAGACCTCTTTGTATGTCCATCGTCATGCCAGCAGTAACGGTTCCCTCAACATCGATCAAGTACACTTTGTCAGCTACTGCAGCGCATGTGCTGGCGGATAATACTATTGACGCTGTGAATAGCAGTGCCAACGTAAGGATGGTTAACCTGATGTTGCGTGTTGTCAAAGTAATGCCCCTGGGATAATAAGTATAAAATGATAATGTGCTAATAGTTCTATCAGTCTGTAGGTCTGTAGTAATATAAAAAATATCCCTCAGAAATTAGTTGTGCGGCAACAACTTCATGTATGTTTGCAAAACAAAGTTTTGCAACCGTACAAAATGCGAAGCATTTTGGACATGTTTACAGAGCGGGGCTCTGTAACCGTCTGGAAGCTCTGCTTCCAGACATGTTTGCGGAACGCAGTTCCGCAACAGTACGAAAACCAAGGGTTTTCGGACATGTTTGCAAAATCAAAGATTTTGCAACCGTTTAAAAATCAAAGATTTTTAAACATGTTTGTGAAATCG
>JAUWIL010000160.1 GCA_030605385.1 Methanobacteriota archaeon | reverse complement strand
TTGCCCCTTTTGTTGAGGGGATGAGACCAGAGCTGCACTTCTCGCGTATGCTGGGCGGGTTCCGTAAAGCGGGCCTGGAGCGGACATCTGCCCAGACTTTTGCAGGCAGCGTTCACGCTCCACTGAGTGATGAAATCCGCAACGTCATGATGGCACTGCTTGAGATGCGATGGGCGGATGTGCAAGCGGAACTATCACATAAGGATTGGATAGAGTTTCAGCGTCTATGTTTACTGGAATCACCCGATTTTATCCTTAATAATCCCGATTACTATGCCTTCTTTACATATTCGCTCTTCAGAGGCAAGGTTACTCGATAACAAAAACACCTACTATTTGCTTAATGCTTGCTTTACTTCCTTACCAATATCACTCAATGTTTCCGCTATTCGTATTCCTGCAAATACTAAGAAAGAACTTAATATACATGCTACATTAAATTTATCGAGGACGATACATGTGATATTCATACATCATATTCTCACAACAGTTGATGACATTGTCTGGGGTCCTTTTATGATGGCCCTGCTTATAGGGACTGGTATATACCTTACTTTCAGGTTAAGGGGCGTTCAGGCGCGCAAATTCGTGTATGCCTTTCGTCTCATAACCAAACATAAAGAAGAAGGCAGGGGCGACATATCGCCATTTCGTGCTTTGATGACCTCACTCTCGGGTACCATCGGCACATGCAATATCGCAGGTGTTGCCACGGCAATCTCACTTGGCGGTCCAGGCGCGCTTTTCTGGATGTGGTTAACCGCCATTGTGGGAATGGCAACAAAGTTTGTTGAATATTGAATTACGAGAATATACCGGGTGCTTTTTTGCTTATAATAGACAGCGCATTATCGGGCCAAGCAGCAGTGGGCGGATTTGCGGGCTCTACTGTGGCATATGCTGTACGGTTCGGAATTGCAAGAGGCGTGTTTTCAAATGAAGCAGGCTTGGGCAGCGCTCCCATAGCTCATGCTACTGCCAAGACAACACACAGTGTCAGACAGGGATTGATTGCCATGCTGGGTCCATTCATTCATACCATTGTGGTCTGTTCCCTGACCGGCCTGGTGATTGTATTATTCTGTGTTCCTTGTGGTTATCGTTATAGGTACCTGTGTAGTGGACTTTCCAAAGTCGGCTACATATCTCGTAGACTTCTGGCTTTTCTCGGATATTACTAATGCTTTGATGGCAATTCCGAACTTGATAGGGTTACTTCTGTTGAACAAGATAGTGGTGGGTCTGCTTAAGGATTATTTCAAGTCATAATAAGAGAAGTAATTTATTTGGCTTTCAATTATATCTAAGGATGTATTAGTAGCTATTAACAAGAATAAATATGAACGATCAAGTAAAAGTAATAATCATGGGCGCGGCCGGACGGGATTTTCATAACTTCAATGTCTACTTCAGGGATAATCCTGCATACCGTGTCGTAGCATTCACCGCCACCCAGATACCAGATATAGAAGGCAGAACATACCCAGCAGAACTGGCAGGCGGCTTATACCAGGAAGGTATACCCGTTTATCCTGAACTAGAACTGGTCAATCTGATAAAGGAACACGCGATTGATCGTGTCGTATTCGCGTACAGCGATGTGCCGTACCAGTATGTGATGTCAAAAGGAGCCGAAGTAAATGCCGCAGGTGCGGATTTTACCATGCTGGGTCCGCATGCTACCATGTTGCGAAGCTGCGTGCCGGTGATCTGCGTATGTGCAGTGCGTACTGGCAGTGGGAAGACCACGGTAAGTAAAAAGCTCTGTCAGCTCTTGCGACTGCGCAACAAGAACGTGGTGGTAGTAAGACATCCCATGCCATACGGCAAGCTTACACAGCAGATAGTACAGCGGTTTTCATCCTATGAGGACATTGGGCATATGGGATGTACGATAGAGGAGCGGGAAGAATATGAAACACATATTGATACAGGCTGCATTGTATATGCCGGTGTGGACTATGAAAAGATTCTGCGTCAGGCAGAAACCGAAGCAGATATTATAGTCTGGGACGGCGGCAATAACGATTTCTCCTTCTTTAAACCTGATCTGAATATCGTGGTTGCAGACCCGCACCGTGCCGGAGATGAATTGATGTACTACCCGAGCGAGATAAATGTACGAATGGCAGATATTGTCGTGATCAATAAGCAGGATACTGCGGAATTGGAAAAGATCGAGCAGGTACGCCGCAATATAATGACGGTAAACCCGGATGCTAAGATCATTGATTCGGCATCTCCTATTACCGTAGAACATCCCGAGCTCATCAGGCGCAGGCGAGTGCTGGTGGTGGAGGACGGTCCCACAGTGACACACGGCGGCATGAAGTATGGTGCCGGGATCATTGCTGCTAATAAAGCAGGCGCAAAAGAGATCATTGACCCAAGACCGTTTACAACCGGCGCTATCTCTGAAACTTTCAGGCAGTATCCTGATATTGGTCCGCTGCTGCCTGCTATGGGGTACAGTGATGAGCAGATCCATGACCTGGAGCAGACAATCAACTCATCCGATTGCGATGCGGTGGTTATTGGCACGCCTATTGACCTGACGCGTGTTGTTAATATTAATAAACCCGCAACAAGGGTGCGGTACTGTATTAGGGAGATCGGCGATGCCAATCTGGAAGCGGTGGTTGATGCGTTCTTGGAGCAGGTGAATGTATAAATGAGTCTGATAGTGGCTGCGCTTGGTGGCAATGCAATAATCAAAGAGGGAGAGCAGGGCACCTTCTCACAGCAGTTCCGCAACACCTATGAGAGTATGGGCTATATTGCACATCTGATCAGAGCCGGGCACCAGGTGGTGCTGCCTCATGGGAACGGACCCCAGGTGGGGTTTATCATGATCCAGGTAGAAGCAGCCGCGGGTAAGGTCCCGACTGCACCGTTACATGTGGATGTTGCGCAGTCGCAGGCAGTATGGGCTATATGATCGCCCAGAGCCTCATAAACCAGTTACAAGAGCATGGCATTGATATCAG
>JAUWIL010000067.1 GCA_030605385.1 Methanobacteriota archaeon | reverse complement strand
TACTGACCTTAAATTCAACAGAACTGATACCGAGGTGAACTTTTCCTGGGGCATGGGGTCACCTGATGCATCCATAGATCCTGCCGATACTTTCTCAGTCGAATGGACGGGGCGCATCTATATACCGAAGACAGGATTCACGACGTTCTACTTAACCTCTAACGACGGCTCCCGCTTCTTCATCAACGACACATACAACCCTATTGTTCCGGACAGATGGCTGCCCGTAGTTGATGCATGGGGAAACCATGGATCACTGACGAGGGAGGGCACCATTAATCTGGAGAAGGGGTACAGGGATGTGCTGGTGCAGTATTATGATAATACCGAGAGTGCAAGCGTAAACCTGAGCTGGAAGAACCCAACCACAGGTGCCATCGAAGTCCTTGCTGCCCCCTATCTGAGTACGCCGTCCAGTGCAGGGAGCGGCTATCCTGTCAGCTTCTATGAGAAGTATATGGGCATCCGCGCACCAACCGAATCCGAGCCGTATGGTTTTGTATGGTACCACAACATCTCTCTTGGGTCGGCTAACACTGATGCTGACGGATATGCAGTTAAGTCGAGACTAGCACCGGCATATATCACTGACTGCTCGGGGGCCAACTGCACCAGCGGAGACCGCAGCTACTATTATGTGTGTACGATAGGGGACTCAGGGTCATACACCCCCGGCATCATGGATAATGATACAGGGTGGATATATGATGAAGGCAGCACGTCTCCGATGACTCACCTCTACGGCAGGTATGTGAGAGCGCGGGAGGGAGGTACAATTGACCGTGGATGGGCTGAAGTCAGGGTTACTGGCTGCACCCGCAGCAACGACGCCGATCTTGTGTATGTGTACGATCTTTCAGGATCGGGCTGTAACATACAATATTTGACTGCCCCGGGTGCCGGTGATACACATCCAGCATCAGCATACCCAAGCAGCAATTTTGGTAATAGAGACGTTTATACAACCGGTGGAAGGCGCAGGAACCTGTTTTATGTGGGATATCCTGGTTATACGGTCAACGATGGGGGCGGCACTACCGGTAATGGTCTGTTCACACTGACAGGATTCTGGTGGGATGAAAACCATGTGTTTGCTGCTATAATGGGATATGACTCGTGGGCAAGTGGTACTACACCCTATGCTGAGATGTGGTTGGGAGTCGTAAAGTCATGTCCCATGACGGATCCTCAGTGCAATATAGCCAAGACCTTATCAGAATGGTCGAATGAATGGATTGACGTGATAACGGAGGGGCTTACCATACAGGCCTCTTATGCAAAAGAGGCCCCCTTCATGTACCCCGCGTACTATTCAGACCGTCCAGTGGATGGGACCATCAAGGACTTCTCGACCAGCCTTGTGATATTTCTCAGGGATAAAGTCCTGGACTACGTCTCCTACCTTGTTGATACCCTTACAGTCCCATTCCAGATGTGGGTAGCGGACTGCACTGGTGGTGGAGAGGGACTCATGTACCCTTGTAACTGTGACCAGTGCATAGGCGGCAACACCGCCAACTGCGACGCAGATTATAGCTGCCAGAAATGCTGTGGGGGCATGCCGGCCGCTGTTCTGGGCTTCCTATGGGTTCTCTTTGATGAGCTCAACAATGAGTTCAGTTATGTTATGTATACCCATACAGACAGTTTCACCCTGGCCACCGAGTATGGGGGAAAGTATGTATTTGAAGACATACTTGGGCCCAGCGATGCCTCCTACGGCTGGAGTTACATGCTGAAAGGCGTCACTCAGGTTGACGACAGCACTCTTGCGAGTCTTTCATCTAAAGTGATATATCTGCTGAAGGGTGATGAGCCGATGTCCGATCCCGGCTGCAAGGCTGAAGTTTCTGGCGCCAAGTCACAGGTTAATAAAGACAGTACTAGATGCGGCTTTTTCGAACTTTTGATGGAGCTAATGTGGAATCTTAACTACGTATATCCTGTTTCAGGGTCTGGTGATAGTCCATTCCACCGACCAATAGGGGATATTCTGGACATAACTGTCGACATGACCAGGACAATGATACTGGACTTTCTCGCCCAGTTCATAAGGGCGGGAACGTACATGGGTAACGCACCTCAGACAGCGGCTAACTGGAGAGGAGTATCATACTGGTGGATGGAAGTGATAAATGCTCTTGCAAGGAACACCAACAGGAGCGAGTTTGAACAATCCCTTGATTACCTGTTTGAGTGGATCAATATCATACTTGGACCTACGGACGCATCAAATGGTTTGAACTATATGATAAGATCCTTTGGAGCCGTATCATCTGCTAATACGATTAAGCTTTCGAATGGGCTTATAAATTTTACCTCGCCAATAGCCCAGATCATAGTGGAAAGCGGGAAGATTATATCTATAGCTTTTCCACCTGATTTGCTGTTGCACACAGTGACGCTTCTTTAGTCGGTATTCGTATAATTACTTGGAGTAATCTTCTCGTCTTTGCCCCGCTCGCAATGTGTCATCCCTCTCTACAAGATGGCTTTAATCCAGCGCATACCATTGGATAGAAATCTCACAGGTTGCATAAAAATCCAATCCACCAGAAGCTGGCTAATATTATAGTTGGATACCCATGCATTAAACTTACAATAAGGGTTGAAGGACAGGGCAGAATCAATGACATCAATGAGCATTGATCTCTCTGCATGGCGCTCCACTATGTCAGCTACGAATATATCATTGAAGATCGCTATATGGGGCGATTCCAAAGCGTATATAGATATAGAAAGGTTGGTGCGATTCATGCAATACTCGTGTAGTTCGTCAATGCCCCGTGGACAGAAAATCTCCACCGAGGCGTTGGAACTATTCCTCAGGTCAGATATGATTCCCCTCTCAGACCCCCATGCAATTCTTTTACCATCATATGAGAGTTCTGAACATTCGTCATAGGCAGGATTCGGGGCCAGTAAAGTCCTGTTAGTACCGTCAGCGTCAACAATCCAGATGTCTCCACCCCAGACCTCGCCGATGCCCCCAATCTTGAAATACGTCAATCTGTTGCGGTCACCAGTCCACTGCGGCGAACGCCCCTCATCTATCCTTATCAGGGCAGTACTTATTCTATCATTCAAGTCGAACATCCATACATAATCTTTTGTAGCATATGTGATGGTGGTGCTGTTGTACCAGTGTGGTGAATACCCTCTTACCGGGTCTTCACCATAATAACGCAACATGGTAAGGTTACTGCCATCTATATCAACCGTGGATAGCCTCAGATCTGATAGATACCTGTATTTATTTTCATCAATTCCAGAAATCACTCCTACAAAGACAATCTTTGAACTATCAGGACTAAAATCCGGAGCATTAACAGACCATGACGTGTTTACCAGACATCGTGTATCACCGCCATCAGGATCAATAACACATATGCTGGACGTACCATGCTCAGAACTGATAGAAGAATAAGCAATCATAGAACCGTCAGGGCTCCACGAGAAGGGCAAATTCGTGTTACTATCATTGGTCAGTTGAGTTTTATTAGTCCCATCGGCATCCATGACCCAAACATCGTAAGCGCCGCTTCTCCACGAGGTAAATGCGATTTCACTCCCATCCGGACTCCAGGTTGCACGGCAGTCACCAGCAGGGTGTGTGGTAAGCTGTGTTATGTTTTCGGCGACTATCTCCATGCTGTGGACCGGCGTGAACCACATCCATAGAGCCAGAGATAAGAAAAACACCAGTAACACTGCCGATAACAGCACCCTGTGGCTTTTGTTAATCTTCACCTGCAGACCACAACCTGACAGAAGTTACGTTATCATATCATCCGTATATAAATATTAACACACTGGTAAGTAAACTCTGAAACTAAAAAGCATAAAGTACTGTCGGCATTGCTTTAATCCCTTTATGATATCTTTTAGTGTTACGCCACTTTCTGCACTCTTTTGTTTTATCTGAATTCCCCGCTACTTGTTGCAGTTGGGATGGAAAGGTATTACTGAAGAGATGAGATAATATGAATAATGTAGAAGAACATAGGGTATACCAAAAGAAAAAGAACTATATATCCAAATGGGCTACTAGATTTTAAGCTCCCCCTGCTTACGGCGGGGAGGATTCACATCTTCTTTTAGCCAAAGTGTAACCTTTTAGATTTTTACTTAACATTACTACAAGCTATATATATGGTCTCTCTAATCATTGAATCTGTCATATCGTGCCGATTATGACGTGTGCTAGTAGTTCACTCGGCATTACATTCCACATGGGCTGTGATTTGGGCATGATTTATGAGGAGAGTCAGGAGTGGTTCCAATGAAGGTCCTTCTTGTTAACCCTCCAACCGACCATGAGGCTATTATGCCCGGCACTTCCCAGATCTTATTTATGCAGCACAAACACTCTCCGCCCATGGGTCTTATGTATATCAAGAGCTATCTCAAGAAGCATACGGATGCAGAGGTAAGGCTTTTCAATTTTCAGTTGCCTGATCCTCCAGATGCTTCTGATTTCAAGCATACGCTCATCGAGTTTCGACCAGATTTGGTGGGCATTACGATAACATCCATGTACTGGTATGATGCCTGCCAGGTCGCCAGGACTGTGAAGGATGTGCTGCCCAAAACCTTGGTAGTGGCTGGAGGTCCTCACATATGGGTCTACGCCAGCGAGACCCTTGCCCAGAGGGAGTTTGACATGGTGGTTGTGGGTGAAGGAGAAATAACCATGACTGAGATAGTGCATCGTCTTGAATCAGGCAGCGATATGGATGGGCTTTCAGGAATCTGGTATAAATCAGGGGACCGTGTCATAAGAAATCCTGCCAGACAGGTAGAGCCAAATCCTGATCGTTTCCCCCTCCCTGACCGCTCTGATTTTGATGTTAGACAACACCGATTTTTAATCGACAAATGGTGGCCGGCGGCGACCGTCCTGACCAATCGTGGCTGTCCTCACAAATGCACGTTCTGCATGAACAACGATCATCTTTACCGCACAAGGCGGGCAGAGAGTGTAATCAATGAGATGGTGCAATGCAAAAAGATGGGTTACCGGTCAGTTGACTTCTTTGATGACAACTTCAACCAGAGCAGAAAGCACGTAGAGTCAATATGTAATGGGGTAATTGGGCGTCAGGTAAACATACCATGGGCGTGCCGGTGCCGGGTAGATAATTTGGATAAAGATCTCATCCGGCTGATGGCAGAGGCGGGCTGCTATCGAATTCACTTTGGAGTGGAGTCAGCCAATCAGAAGACTCTGGATGATATAAAAAAGGGTACGACTGTTCAACAATGCCGTGAGGCTTTTGCCATGGCTAATGAGGCGGGAATCTCCACAGTAGGTTATTTTATTATAGGATTCCCAGGAGAGACATTGGAGGAGGCAAAGAAGACTATTTCTCTCTCGTTTGAACTTGATCCAGACTATGCTGCATATTTCACTCTTATTCCTGCCCCTGCCACAAAGATTTTTGAAAGCGCTCTAAAAGACCCTGCCTTTGGAGGGGACTATTTCCGCGGGTATGCTCTGCATCCGATACCAAACCTTGTTTTAAAAGTTTGGCCTACCATAATGACCGAAAAGCAAATGCTAGATCTCGTCCGCCATGCATACTTCAAGTTTTATTTCCGACCAAGTTTTATCATGCGCTCCATATCCCAGTTGAACGGGTTTAAGGACATCTTTGCTAAGACTGGGATGGCACTGAAGATAATCACGACAAAGTGAGAGATATCTTATTCTTGACAAGACAAGATGTTCTGATATTTTCAACCTATCATCTATGAGGAAATGCGGAAGATAGGCTCGACATAAAAACTCGGAATTCCACTGGGCTACTGACCGTGGCACTTGACATCTTGTCAACGCTCTGCGTTTTTCATACGGTTGCAAAATCTTTGATTTTGCAAACATGTTCGAAAACCTTTGGTTTTCGTACGGTTGCGGAACTCCGTTCCGCAAACATGTCTGGAAGCGGAGCTTCCAGACGGTTACAGAGCTCCGCTCTGTAAACATGTCTAAAAGTGGAACTTTTAGACGGTTGCGGAATCTCTGATTCCGCAAACATGTCTAAAAAGCTCGCTTTTTATAGGGTTGCAGAACTGCGTTCCGCAAACATAACATAGGCCCTAATAGTACAGCATCAGACCATCAATGCCGAGAAGCCTGTTGGAAATAGTGGTATTAAAACGTCTGGATATATAGCCAGAATTATTCAGATAAGGATAACCGTTATTCAAACTAAAATCACTCACTGGTAAAACAAGAACGGAATCAGGATATTTCTTAACCACGTTATCCAAATCCAAATTAGAAACCATGTCAATGTTAACATTAACGCTGCGCAGCTCCCGCACATACCACGGCAGGGGCCAATATGGATAGGAGTTGGGAAAACCTGCGCTGTCGGGAAGCAGGATAACAAGCTGTCTGTCCCCTGTAGAGGTCAGCTCAGATGCCAGCGCTCCAAGTTCATCAAACTCCCCCCTCGCTTCGTCCGATGCCAGACCAACAACAACCTCGGTATAAGCAAAAACATACGACTGGAAGAAGAGTATCAGCATAAAGGCTAGTGCGATATACAGACAACCCCTACCCAACGGCTTCCACGACCCACGTTTAAGCCTTAAAGATTCATATAATTCAACAGCGAAACAGCCAGCAACCACGCTTAGAGGAAGCAAAATGTGCAGCAGTAGCTGCCCCGTCTTGTACTCCATCATAGAATAGATGATGAGGGAGGCTAATGCCCAGTATGAAAAGAAGACCATCAAAATCGACCCCCTATGATAAAGATAATAAGCACCGCCAGCAAGACCGAGACTCAGAACAGCAAACTCATAATTGGCAAGAGCAAGAATAGCAGAATACCATGGATGGTAGGTCTCGGGTGCATAATATTCATGAAACAATGAACCGAGCCAGTAGTCTGCCATATCAACTACGGAACCTGTCAGACCTTCAGGATGGCTTAAAAAAGACGTGAAAAACAGCGCATACACACAAATAAAAACCACGGCACCTGCTGCAAGATGCAGCCACTTAGCTTTGAGGTCAGGCAAAACTCCCCTCCGCCGTCTCATGGAACCACTGAGGAGAGCGGCAGCCAGACCAAATGAGATAAAAATTAGTGCTGTTATGTATGCATTCTCCTTGACAGTGAACATGAGTGCAGCCGAGGCACTACCCCCGAGCAGGTACCAGTAGTTTTTTGACGAAACATATTTTATTGTGCATATCACCAGTAGCAGAGAGAAGAACACCAGAAAAGGGTCATTGTGCACATCCCGGGAGTATGCTATGAATATAGGGGAACAGGCAAGTAAAAACGAGGAAGCAAGCACTCTGGCATCCCCAAGCCACGGTCTGAGAAACCATAACAGGGCGATGGTGCCGGTCCCGAAAAACGCAGGCATAAGCTTGGCGACGAACACATTATCACCCAGTATATGGAACATGGCTGCCGTGACATAGTAAAGGAACGGACCGTGGATATACGGGTCATAAACATACTCCCCTGTCGAGTACAGCAGATATGAAAAATATGAGTGTATGCCCTCATCGAAGCTCAATGCGCGTGTTGATGCGCCGATGAGCCGGATGGCAAGCGAAAATATGATGATGAGAATGAAAATAAAGCATGAAAGATCTAAATCACGCATTGGATTGCGGACGGCGATTTTCCTGCGCACAGTGTGGAGCAAAGCTCCACGAGTCTCGCGAAATCGGAGACTTGTCGAACCGAAGGTTCGACTGTTTTGCAGAATCAAAGATTCTGCGGGACAGGCGGAGCTTTGCTCCGCCATGTCTCGCGAATACTTCGTATTCGCAAGATTTCGCAAGATGTTGACCAGCAATTCACTCTTGACCATACTTTTCGAAACCTCCACCAAGTCTTGTGAACGCAAGGCGTTCAATAGTTCCTGCGGAACACGTTCCGCGGGACAGGCGGAGCTTTGCTCCGCCAAGCCTCGCGAATCTTTGATTCCGCAAGACACGGCAGTTCTGGAATAATATTTACTATCAAACTTTACGGTATACTGCTAAATACTTCATGTTGTCAACGATTCCATTAATCGGCACGGTGAAAACACGAACACCACAACCAGATGATACTAAATATGCATCCAGACCGCTAAGCATGGACACATCGTAAGGGATGATAACGGCACTATTGCCATTACCAATTTTATCACGAAATTCCACCTCGCTGATGTGCGGCATGAAGTAGTAGTAGTCCGGTAAATAGGAGGTATAACTGCCAACGATCTTTATATTATGGTCATAGTCGCGCAGATACCAGAACATGGGAGAATATGCGCCGACACCAAGTCCGTCTCCAGCAGGAAAAATAAATATATTCTCGTATTCAACTACGGTTTCGCTGATACTTGACAAAATCGAAGATTTTGTCTGTCTCGCAGAATCATTTGGTTCTGCAAGATATTTATGAATCAACTCATACCCTTTGTAGGCATCATGGGGCTCTAGAATCTCCAGATTGTTATGATTGTTATATGAGAAGGAGTAGGATGTAAACCCAGAATACAAGAGGAATACTACAAACAGTACTGATAGTAGTCGACCCGTAGAACCAAAACCATCTTTTGACCAGCCATTTGCGATGTAAACGGCGATATCCCCAATGAAACGACCTGCTATAAGCATCAAGGGAAGTAGAATATAAAGCATGAAATGAGCCAGCTTGTAGGTAGGAATGGAATAGATGATAATTGAAGCAACAGCCCAGAAAGATAGAAACATCATAAATCGATCCCTGCGCATGAATGTATAATAACAGGCTCCTCCAAGACCAAAAACCGTTGCAATAAATTCCCAGCGTATCAGTCCGATGATGATGAGAAGGTAACTTGGGTATGGCGTATAGGGGACGGCAACGTTAAAATGAGACCTTCCAAACCAATAAGTAATTACATCCGATAGGAAGAGAAACGGCAGCTCTGGATACAGAAAGAGATAGCTGTAGGATAGGATATAGAGCGCAGACAGCAGGACAGCGCATAAAACCAGTAGACGACTCTTGGATATGATATGATCAAAGTACGATATAAGCTTATTACGCAGATTGGTATAAAATGAGCTTTTACCAGAACGGCAGGATAGCATCTCGCCTAGCAGGAAGTACAGGATGAAGATTGCAAGCACGATATATACGTTCTCCTTGGTAATCAGGCAAAGTCCAAGAGAAACAGTAAACAGGAGCAAATAGATATCGCGTTGTTCTTTTGAGTATTTTAGGATGCAAATTAACATGATCAGGACGAAGAACACAAGAAGAATATCCGGACGGAGTTCTCTTGAGAAAATAAAGAACACAGGAGATATTGCAAAAAGCAATGCTGCAGCCACAGTGTGAATATTGCCACCAAGATGGCACCTAAGAAAATACAGCATGAGTATTGTTGAGGAGCCCAGTAGAATTTGAAACATTCTTGCGCTAAAATCAGAAACCCCAAAAAATCTGAAGCTAATCCACGTTAAACCATAGAGCATGGGACCGTGCATATCTGGAGTGTAGATAAGATTACTATATGAATAAAGGTTGTAGGCAACATACCCGAATAAGCCCTCGTCATAGTTGAGGTTCAGTAATTCAACGCCCTTTAACCGACAAATAAGAGTGATAATGAAAACAGCGACCAGTATGGGGATAATTGAAATGCTGTGTCCATAAATCCTGCCGGAAAAAATCCCACGAGCCATACAACATGAATTGATACATTACATGGTACTTATAGATATTCTGGATTGGCTTGAAGACAATGATATAGGGCGGCTGTATGCCACGGGCCATCTGCATTACATCTAAGCAGGTATAGTGCCACTTCATACATCTTCTAAATAACCAATGTTACCATATTTGAATAGATTGGCATGAATCATAGAACTAGCAATATTCTTCAAGCCGCTTCCAACTCCCCTGCCAGGGTCTGCAAACATAAAAGGAGCCTTCATAGCGGTATCAATAAACCTGCGGCGCGGATAGCATAACCTCAGACACCAATCCAGCAGTTCTTCCATCTCATGCGGTTTTATATTTGGGGTGGTTCCATATTAGATGATGTAAATCATATTTGTGCCAGTCCTCCTCGAAAATACCGTATTCAGTTTCAATACGCTCCCATAAGGGCGTTCTTGGCAGCGGTGTTAGTATGCATATCTGAGTCAGGTCGAGTCCCAGTCTGGACAATCTTTTAATATCTTCCTTTATGGAATCCTTAGTATCATTTTCGAAACCTATGATATAAAATCCAAGGATGCCCTTTTTCATATCCTTGAGCCTATTGACAGCGTCTATGACTTCAGATGTACTCTCTCGTTTGCCGAAAGAGTCGAGATTCTGCTGGCACAAACTCTCAATACCTATATGTGCGGCGTATAATCCCCTTTCAGACCAGTCATCGAGGAATTTGCCAACAGTATGTGGTTTGGTCATGCATCTCCATCTCATGTTTTTCTCATGGATGATGTCAATTACTTTGCTGCTATGGGTGGGAAATAATCCGAAGTATTCATCAATTATATTGACACTCTTAATGCCGTTGGTAGCATAATATCTAATCACTTCCTCGATGCTTTCCAGGGGAACACGGTACGGCTTTTTGCAGAATAAGGGTGTCTGGCAGAAAGTACATCCAACGCTGCACCCGCGGGACGTGAATAATATCCCTTCTGTGTAGAGCTTTATGCCGGCTGTACCCCCCCCTTTTACTAGTGGAGGATGCCTCAAGCGCATGATCTCTTTATCCAGTTCCCTTGCTATATCTTCTTCAGCATATCCTATGAATAGCTTGTCGAACAATTTATCCATTCCCGGGGTCAGGGCACCATAATTGCCGCCCCAGATCTCGCCCACCCTAGCAGCACGCGCGGCATGAACCATTTCGATAATTTCGTGAACTTCATTCAGATAAAATGAGAAGCCTACGACATCCCACCCCTCCCGCAGCTTGCTGATATACTCACTCCATGTGGGATACTCGAGAATCTCGACCGAG
>JAUWIL010000014.1 GCA_030605385.1 Methanobacteriota archaeon | reverse complement strand
GGCGGACATAACCAGTGACCCGAGCGGAGACGAAGCATACCAGTACCTCGGAATCAGCCTGAAGAATCTGGCATCCACAGAGATCGGCAGTGCTACGGTGAGCTTCAAGGTCAAGCAGAGCTGGATAGACAGTAACGGCATCGGCAAAGACACAGTGAAGCTGAACAGGTACTCGGGCGGTAAATGGAGCGCACTGAGTACCGCAGTGACCGGCGAGGACAGCACGTACGTGTACTATGATGCAGAGACTCCGGGCTTCTCGACATTCGCGGTGACCGGGGACGTGGCAACAGCAACTGCAACGCCAGCAGAAACTGCAGTGCCAGTAGGCATTGGAGCCACGGTAGCAGCGACTGCAGCACCAACAGCATCGGCAACACCTACGCCTACCGGCGGTGTCGACACGATGCTTATCGGCGTGGTGGTTGTCATAGTGGCAGCAATAATAGCGGTTGCCATGGTGCTGTACAAAGACCAGCTGATGCAGATGATAAAGAAAGAATAGGGCGCCTACAAGACATATAATGCATATGAGGGTGAGCAATCACCCTTATACCCTTTAATTTTTTACTGATTCTCTCCGGATAGCGCATGCGTTAGCGTTAGCCCCCTCAGCATGTCTGAAAAACCTACGGTTTTTCATACGGTTGCAAAATTGATTGCCAGCTTACAGCTTCTTAACTTCGGCGATGGTGTTCTCGATTTCTATTTTATGTTCCGCATAAACAGGACACATGGGACATTTAAACTCCATATGTGACTTCCAGTAGGATTTGCGCCCCCGTCCATGGCTCCTATTATGCTCGCCCAGTTCACCATCCAGCACCCCTTGCGCTCCATGTAAGCATGACATGACGCCTTCTCAGTGTCCATGCCAACCATCTGGCAGTTTGGATTCACGTCCCAGCACATCTCAACCATAGAATTAACACCACCCCGACAATACCTATTTGACAGTTTAATTCTCACTATAACTCGAAATCAAGCGCCTCGATTGATTGTTCGAGCTGACTCAATGACCATTTATCATAATTCATATGTGCATAGAGTCCTACCGCCGTGATCAGATACGACAGAATATATAATCCATCCAGGAACGAACCGTGCTGGAAGACGTGCTGCGATATGTAAGTCAGCGAATGCCCGAACAGCAATCCCGCCATTACCTCATAGATGTATGTAATGCCCAGACTCAAAATTATCCCGACTATCATGAGCGTGAATGTGGTGCTCTCTCTTGCCATAAGCTCTGACTGGTGTCTGTAAAGGAGGAGCACTGGAAGCAGCATGGTTATTATCACCACGTCAACAAACCTCACGGTTAGCATTGTCACGGTGCCGAGCATAAGCTGCTGATTAACATACATGAATTCGAACATGTCACTGGACTTCCACATGACCATGAGTACTCCACCAATGAATACCAGCCCTATCATTACCCACTCGTTCCTGTTCAGGTGCTGCACATCTATCACCTTCAGCACGTAAACGCATGCCAGCAGGAGGGCTGCATATGTTATTGCCTGCACCAGTACGACTACTTCTGTCTTATCCATGTAACCAGTTAGCAGTGCAGTCAGAAGCTCCCAGAACTGACCGACGTTAGCCAGACCCATGCCTATAAAGTACAAAGACATGAACATGAATGCCCGTTTAAGTTCGCGCTCATAATTCAACGCCACACGTATTGATAATATAGAGCTGACAAAAAGTGCAATCGGCATGGCAGCCATGGCATAATCCCGGCCGATGTTTGCATCAGGTAGAGCCTCCTGAAATATTACGCATAAAAACGATAATACCACGATGGCGGGCAATACAATCCTGAATACTTTTCGCATGCTCTCAGCGGTCATCTCAGATTATAGCTCCCCTTATTCATAAACCTCTAAATCCATATTCCTATCCCTGTCCAGAGCCATGACGATGAGTATTGCTGCGGTTATGGCAAGTATTCCGAGTAACCCTGCCTCCGGACCATACTCGCCACCTGTTATCAGCCGTACAACATCTGACGTACTGTACTTGATCTCAAACAGCGCCATGCCAACGTCAAAGAAGCCTGCCTGCAGCGAGTATATATGATACTGGAAGAAATTCCACACGAAATGTATGCTGATGCACGAGAGCAACCCATATTTGAGATAAAACACTGCGAATAATACTCCCGCAAGCGTCAGAGTCGTGAGCATGATGATCATGTTAAGCCTGTCCATACCGTAAGACAATATTGATGGAATGTGGATTACAGAGAAGAACACTGATGAGATGATTATGCCTGAGAGGACGTTGAGCCCTGTCGTGAGCTTGGGCAGAATATATGCCCTGAAAGACATTTCCTCGCCGAATGCCACCAGAACCTCAAGTGCAAATGCGAGTGCGACCGCTGCAAGTGCATTATCCGCCAGCCTGATGAACATCATCGCATTTGTAAACGTATTGACCATAAATATCAGAGTTATTATGATGAAACCCACGGCAAAACCAAGATAAAAATTGTCACCCCACTTGAATTTCATTGATTCGCGCTTATAAGCAATGCAGGTGGCAATGATAATTACAAAATAAACAGGGTATGCAACATACACCACCCACGAGGTCATTGTCGGAATAACTGACGCTGCTAATATGGCGAGCATCAGTACAGCCCATACAAAGATATAGAAAGATATTGCCTGAGCCACATTCTTTCCCTTCATATCGGCTTTCCCCCCAATTCTGCAACTTCCGCAACCATCACTCCACTACCCGAACCAATTTAATTTCAAATTCACTGCCGGCAATCATGCTATTGCTCTCGATGTGTCTACGAACACCCGTTCCTCGATCTTCACCTTGATTCTCTTCGCCGGAGCTGCCATCCCGCGTATCTTCGGGATTGAAAGTATAGTTTCAATGTTGTCTCCTATCTCCTCTGTCTCAACATTGAAAACTGCATCACATGTGTTGATTACAAGATTCTCCACGTCCTTTGGATGTGCATTGCGGAGCATGTAGATCATCGTTGTGCCGTTAGCCTTGAGAGTCGTATCATAGATTAGATTTAGCATGTTCCGCACGCCGTCAATGTCCTTCGCCATGTCAATGAAGAACGAGAAGGTGTCTACAATTATGTTGAAATTGCCGTCTGCGGCGGCAGATTCTATGTTTTTAAGTTCATGCTCAATGAACATGTTCGCCTCTTCGATGGGATTCTCAAACGCTGGTTCAAGAAACTCGGAGACATTCTTGTTCATATCAGGGTCATCCCCCTTGCCAACAACAAACTTACATTTCTGGTCACTGTCAACCCCATGACAGTTCGATTCATATGAATCGAGTTCTGCATTTAACAGAGATGAGAGCATTCCTGAGAAGGCCCCTGCATGGAAATGACATAACTCTTCCTTTGAACCCGATACATCCTTACATTCACCGCATTCATCAAGTTCAAAAGTAAAGTGCATCTCTTTGGGGTTTGCAGATAATATGTGGGGAACGCTCGCATCATCCGCTGCCATCAGAGTGCCGTATATCTTCTCCGAGAGTCCACCAAGAACCTTTATTGCCTTTTCCTCGGTCCAGAAATCAAACTTCCAGAGGAGGTCTTCGGGGATGTTTGCGGTCTTTGCAAACAACTTTGTAACCCTCTTTGCAGTATGCTGGGAGAGATCGTACATATTCCTTTTCATGGTTGGGAACCGGACATTGAGCCCCTCCTCCCGGATGTTAAATTTGGTGTAAAGATTGATGAACTCCATACTACTTGTATCAAAGTTGAGTGACTGCATGTTCCGCTGCACATACTCAGGACGCCTAGCAGTGGACATGTAGTATGTCTTGCGGGTACTGGCAAACTGGTACATGAAGATCTCAGCCATTGAGAGCGGATTGGCAAACAGGCATATCACGGATCCTGCAGGGATACCTCCGCCCAGTATCTGATCAAGGATATCTATACCTGTTGAGCGCTTCTCAATATTCTCGGCAACAAGCGGTGACATATTTTAAAACACCTATACCAAACCAATCATGATAAAAGATGGAGTTAATATCATTTTAATACCATTTGTGATGCCATCTCATAATATAATGCCCATTATTTACATTTGCCATTTACATCCGCCGAATATATAGCTTACTATGCTCTTTATAAAATACGCCCTGCATTATAAAATCACTCTTTGCACCGGGATTCAACTTCTTGAAAAACCTGTTTATCCGCGTAAAGGTGCTCCATACTGGTATAAATATAATAATATGGTAAATACATTTAGAATTGTATGGGGATGTCGAGGGGGATGTCGAGGATTTAGATAATGCTGATGGCAGGTAAACTGCGGGGGCGCCCATCCTCACCGCATGGGCTCTTTGGACAATGTTTGCAAAACAATGTTTTGCAACCGTCTAAAAAGCGCTGCTTTTTAGACATCTTTTTCACCAATCAACGCCAATTCAAGCATAATGCTCACACTCATAGGACTCGGATTATATGATGAAAAAGATATCACTCTAAAAGGGATTGATGCCGTACAGAAGGCAGACAGAGTCTACATTGAAACCTACACCTCTACATTAACAGGCACCAATCTTGAGACAATGCAGGAAATATACAAGCGGGAGATACTCCCACTCACACGGGAGGATATAGAGTTACACGCAGAAGAGAAGATACTGGATGAGGCGAAAGAGAGAGATATCGCAATTCTCATAGGTGGAGACCCTCTCATAGCAACCACACATGTAGACCTGCGCATAAGGGCGCGTGATATGGGCATACCCGTTAAAATAATACACGCAGCATCTATTAGTAGCGCTGCAATAAGCCTCTCCTGCCTCCAGAACTATAAATTCGGCAGGTCGACAAGCATTGCCTTTCCGCAACGCGGAATCGTTTCCGAGGCACCATACGATGCACTTAAAATAAACACGCAGCACGGGCTCCATACATTGATGTATCTCGACGTGACCGATGAAACCAATACCGAGCATCCCAACCAGCATATGACCATCAATCAAGCAATCGAGCAGCTCCAGATACTCGAGGAAAAACGGGATGAGAATCTAATAAAGGAGGATACACTGGGCGTCGGCATCGCACGCGCAGGAAGCGATGAGCCCCATGTGCATGCAGACTACCTATCCGGGCTGCGAGATTATGATTTCGGACCGCCGCAGCACATACTGGTAATACCCGGAAAGCTGCATTTCATGGAGGGTGAGGCGCTGGTAAAACTGGCAGGGGCGCCCTCCACAGCAACAAAATAAAAACAGACGCTCATGGAAGCTAAAAGTATTATATGTGTGAAAGCATATGTGTGCAATATAAAATCGGATGGTAGAGAGATACCACGACCTTGGGCTATAATCTGGGCGTGGGACTATAAACTGGGTGTAACGTGGTAAATAAGTCGGGAGACCTGACACTTGATACGCGACGGCATAGGAATCATATTTGGCGAGACAGGGGTGCATAGCTTCAAGTTCGCAGTACCCTTCTCGGGTGCAGCCCGCACCGGGGATTACGTCAAAGTATGGCACGATAATGATGGATGGGTTCTTGCACAGATCGTCAGTATGACGCGCTCCAGCAACATCAGCACGCATGAGGATGCCATGAGCCTTGCGGCTGGCAATCGCTCAAGCGAGATCAGCGAGAGAATTGTCGCAAAGTCCATAGTTATCGGCAGTAAGGACCCGCAGGGAATACTGCGGACACCAAGAACGCCCTTCACACCCGGAGACAGGGTATTTCATGCTGATGTCGAGCTTGTCCAGAACACCTTGGGTGTCGGCAATGGGGACGTGTACATAGGAAATCTCGACGGAACCCAGGTTAGGGTGCATCTTGACGTTAACAAACTGGTGAGCAACCACTGCAGTATACTGGCCAAAACAGGTAGTGGGAAATCATACACGTCGGGAGTTATAATAGAAGAACTTCTCGAAATTGGCGTACCGCTGGTGATAATAGACCCTCACGGTGAGTATAAGTCGCTCAAAAACCCCAATTCGGACGCTGAAGCCATAAATAAAATGGGAAGCTATGGAATTGCGCCGTGCGGGTACAGTGATAGGATAACTGTTTACACGCCGAGCAATCTCTCCCTCAACCCGAATGCAGACAAGGTTTTTCGCCTGGACGGTATCAACATAAGTGCGAGACTGCTGAGGCAGTTAATACCTATCAATCTGACCAGTACCCAGATGGGGGTGTTGTATGCGGCAGTTAAAAAAGTGCGCAGTAAAAGTGATTTTTACACACTGGATGATATAATCGATGAGGTAAAAAAAGATTCAAGCAGCGCGAAGTGGAATGTTATTGATGCCATAGATATGCTGATGAATACCGGCATGCTTTCTGATAGTCCGACGACCATAGACGAGATTATGCAGCAAGGCAGGGCAGCCATACTTGACATGCAGGGCGTTGACCCTAAGCTTCAGGATGTTATAGTTTACAGACTTTGTGATAACCTTTTCGAGGCGCGCAAGATGGGGAATGTTCCTCCCGGCATGCTGGTAATAGAGGAGGCGCATGAGTTCTGCCCCGAAAAAGGGTTTGAGAAGACCATCAGCTCCGGCATAATACGCACAATTGCCTCTGAGGGGAGAAAATTTGGGCTGGGGCTCATGATAATTTCACAGCGGCCTGCAAGAATAGATAAAAACGTTTTATCACAATGTCACACGCAGATCATACTGAAGGTAACGAATTCCAACGACCTGAAAGCGCTGAGCCGCAGCCTTGAGGGCGTCAGTCCAGAAATGGAAGATGAGATAAAAAACCTGCCCTCCGGCACCGCTCTGGTGGTAAATGATGATATAGCACGACCTGTGGTAGTTGATGTCCGTGTGAGAAAAACCGAGCACGGCGGCACATCGGTGAAGGTAGTGGAAGATTCAAGTATCAGGGAGCCTTTTGCAACAAAGGATGGGGGCATACTGTCAAGAGTGTTAAAGAAAAAATAAATGCCCGTGAGAACCAAACCTCGAATACTTTACGTCTACTTCTAAAAATAAAGCCTGCTCCGAGATTGAAGAAACATGGATTGGCATAAGGTTTTATGAGGCTAGTAGAGTTAAATAATAAGCTATTGCAGTAAAATTGGAATTGCAGTAAAGTTGGACACTGAAACATAAGGAAAAAATGGGCTGACATATACCTGCGAGAAGTGAAATTAAATGGTGGAAAAGAGGGTTAGCGGGCTGACAAGATTTATATTTAAATCTCCTGAATGGTATAAAGTACTGTTCTGTCTGCTGCTTTTTGTTGCAATAATCAGTACTGTGGCATTCCAGAGCGGTCAAATTCAGGATCGCATCATAAAAGGCATGGCAATAATAGCGCTGCCTGCCATAGCCGCAGCCTTGATAACACCGCCGATAACGAGGATTTTTGGCGGAATCATGAACCTGAACCGTTCAAGCATACTGGCGTTGTTTACCAGCATGGTACTGACGTTTGTAATACTTCTGAGTTCTGTACTCGAAAGGACCATCTCTTCCGGCGTCCAACCAAGCGTCACAAACCAGGGAATTGCGCTCGGATTGGGGCTAATACTGGGATTAAGATTGGCAATGCTGCAGTCAACATCCAACACAAGTGCCCTACGCATGGCGCTGCCATCTGCACTGCAGACCCTGATAACAATACCCGTCCTTGGTGAATATATCCCGCCAGATACGTTACCAGGCATATACGCTCGAATCCTTGTCTCGTGTGCAGTATTCGCACTGGGGTCCATACTATTCGTTCAGTACATAAACTCACCCATGCAGAAGTCTATCGGCTTCAAAACCACGGACTTCATACAGAGTCTCATAAGCCATCTCACCCATAAAACGCCCCAAATGGAGGAATTGCTGTCAGAAATGGGTTCATCGGCAGATATACCCGTGGTCACCATGGCACTGCGCGGCAGCGGAGATGATAAGCGTCTTAAGGCGGTATTCAGCATGCCGATGATACACCCTGGACCTCTGGGCGAGATAGGCGGCGGAACGCTGCAGAAACAACTGGATGCTGCACTAAAAACGAATGACTGTACAGTTGTATTTCCTTACCACAGCACCGCACACCATGACTTTAACCCTACGATGCGAAGCGAGCTTGACAAGATAACAGGGGCAAGCCACATGACACTGGAAAAGCTGGAGTACAGCCATGAAGCCACAGACTCTGTGAGGGTGTTCCATGATGGTGTGGAAATCCTTGGACAGCGCTTCGCCAATAACATACTGCTGGTAGCAAGCACACCCGATATACTCACAGACGACATAGAATTTGCAGTTGGTCTCGGAATGATGAATGCAGCGAAACATGACACTGTGAGGAATGTGGGTATTGTGGATGCGCATAACAGCGGCGGAGAAGAGTCTTTACCAACGCTGCAGGGGAGCAAGGTGTCATATAGATTGATTGATGCTGCCTCGGAAACATCCAGAAAACTGGTAGAGGGAGAGGCGCGCGGGTTCCTTGCAGGAGCCGTGCAGCAGAAAACGAAATACACGGCTGATGAGGGAATGGGCGAACTTGGCATACGCACGACACTTGTAAAGACTCATAGCGGGCAGCGCACCGCATACATACTGCTGGATGGAAATAACCTTGTACCGGGATTGAGGGGTGAAATACTGAAAAATCTGTTTGAGGCAGGGCTGGTTGACAATGCTGAAATAATGACCACTGATACGCATACGGTGAACATGAATACCGCACATAACTACATTGGCGCGAGAATAGACCATGAGGAATTAATTGGAATAGTAGAAAAAACCGTCAAAGAGGCGGCAGAGAACCTTGAGCCCTGCGAGGCTGGAATGAATACGGAAATCGCAGAGGACGTACAGGTCTTTGGCGCACACCGTACCGCAGAACTATTAGGGGTCACAAGCACGCTTCTGGCGGTAAGCGGATATATAGGGGTGATAAATCTTACTGCAGCTACAATACTAACCATATTATTATATCAGATAATGCCTTGAAGAATGCGAGAGAAAAATACGAGAGAGTTATGAACGGGGATGGCGCCAATATGAAGAAAGATTCGCCCAAAAAGTGGTATGATCAGGACCTTGATGATGAGGGTAAAGCAAAATATGACATCCTGGGAGAGGAAAAGAAAAACAGTACTGCGCCTGAAAAGAAAACAGACTATGAGAAAATACATAAAGACATTCTTACTTCCTACGCCGATTATCACAGAATATAATGTTCATACAGAATGACCTGCGCATCTGGCAGAAAAAAGTGCGCCTCGGTTGATACTAAAAAGATTCAGAAAGATGTGCCTCCAGACTGCTACGTGCGCAAGATGCAGAAGAAGATCCTCGACGCCTCATGGAAAGATATGAATAAAATTACGTGGGTCGAGGTATTCTCGATGCAGCGCTTGATACTCTACATATTATTTCTTTCAACCACGATAACGCTCACTTTTATGGGGATATTATTGGCGTATATAATGAGTATAAGTTAGCAAGCGGCACTCATTGCGTTCTGTACCATGTTTAAAAAGCAACGCTTTTCAGACGGTTGCAAAATCTTCGATTTTGCAAACATGTCCAAAATGCTTCGCATTTTGTACGGTTGTGAAATCAAAGATTTCACAAACATGTCCGAAAACCTCTGGTTTTCGTACTGTTGCGGAACTTCGTTCCGCAAACATGTATGGAAGCAGAGCTTCCATACGGTTGCAGAGCTTTGCTCTGCAAACATGTTTAAAAATCTTTGATTTTTAAACTGTTGCAGAACTACGTTCTGCAAACATGCCTAAAAACTCCGTTTTCATACGGTTGTAGAACGTAGTTCTACAAACATCATCGGCAATCAGTGCGGCATGATGCGCAACCATGTCTTCGGTTGCGCCGTTCGGTTTGTCCCGCACAGCATACACTTGCCGTCGCGCTTGATGGCATTCTCTACGAGTGTTTTATTTCTCTTACTATGTTTGTCTCCCTTTAGCATCCTGCTAACTCCCACTCTTTACCTTAATTAAAGTGTCATTCAAAAATGTGAGTTGTTTTTGAGATATTTGGTCATCTTTTTCTTCTCTCACTCAATATTTGGCCTACTTTGTCAAAGCTATCTTTATCAATAATCAGTTGATGTTCACCATCAATGATCTCATTCCTCCATTTTACCTTGCCTAGGTAGGTTTCATTTGTCAGGATTCGGTATATGAGAGACCTCGGCAGGTTAAAGATCCTTGATACTCTGAGGGTGCTCTTTTCTCTAATGTATGCCTTGTAAATATCTTTTATTGTGATGGCTTCATCCTCATTCACAACCAACTTACCATCGATATATCCATACCCAAACGGCGCCTTATATTGGGCATATCCATCATGAGCCTTTTTGTCCATACTTTTTATCAAGAGTTTTCTTGTTCCAAACGATTCATCCTCGGGCCAGTGGTGATAGAGATAGTGGTGCTTATCGCATAATGTAATCATGTTGTCTATGGTATCTGTACCGCCGTCAGCAATCGGTATGATGTGGTGGACTGCTAAGCCTTCAGTTGTCCCGCACAGCATGCACTTGCCGTCGCGCTTGATGGCATTCTCTACGAGTGTTTTATTTCTGCTGGAATTACTCCTTTTGGTCACCCACCATCACTTTTTCCTGTTTTCGTCCAATACTTTATTTACCACATCAAACATCGCTCTGTCTATGATTGGTTCATGCATACCTTCGTAGACTTTGTTATTCCATTTAACACACCCACAATAAACTGGATTCCTGAGTACTCTCAAGACGGAAGTCTTGTTTAGTTCTATCTTTCTGGCAACCTTCAGTGTGCTCCTCAACTCTATATAGGACTTAAATACTCTCTCAACATTTTCCGCCGCTTCTTTATCTATCACAAGGTTGCCCTCCTGCATAATATACCCATAAGGCACCCGATATTGCAAATAACCATCACTAGCTTTTTTGTCCATTCCTCTCATCGTGAGTTTTCTTGTTCCAAAAACTTCATTCTTGGGCCAGTGGTGATAGAGGTAGTGGTGCTTATCGCATAATGTAATCATGTTGTCTATGGTGTCTGTACCGCCATCAGCAATCGGTATGATATGGTGGACACTTAGGTCTTCGGTTGTCCCGCACAGCATACACTTGCCGTCGCGCTTGATGGCATTCTCTACGAGTGTTTTATTTCTCATAGTGCTCCTTTTGGTCATTCTGCTGACTCTCACGCTTGTTTCGGTCATACTTTTTCCTTTTCCTCTTCTTCTCCATTAATTGCCTAACCCTACCAAAGACCTCTTCATTCACGATATGGTCATGGCAACCTTCTATAACTTCTTCCTTCCACTTTACCTTGCCCAAGTATGTTTCATTCGTGAGTATTCGGTGTACACGCCTCTGGTTTATGTTAAACTTTTTAGCAACCTTATAGGTACTCCCTTCAGCGAGGTATAATCCGTATATCGACCTGATAATCTCTGCCTCACCTTCGTTCACCGCCAGTTTACTATCAATATACTCATACCCAAACGGCGCCTTATACTGGACATATCCATCATGAGCCTTTTTGTCCATACCAAAAATAACTCTCTGGCGTATTATATCTCTCTCAAACTCTGCAAAAGCGCCGATTATGTGGAACATGAGCTTTCCCACTGGCGTGGTAGTATCAATCTGTTCTGTAAGGCTCACAAAATCCACATCATACTGCCCAAGCTCATCTATAGTCAGAATAATGTCCCTGAGTGATCTGCTTAGTCTATCCAACTTGTAGACCAGTACTACGTTAACGAGTCCATTACGGCAGTCATCAAGCATCCTTTGTATTTCGGGCCTATATAATGTGCTGCCGCTCAACCCGGCATCAATATACTCTCTGGCTACAATCCAACCATTAAAACTGCAATACTGCTCCAACTTTTCCTTCTGGGCACTTATGCTTACGCCACTTGTAGCCTGCTCCTCAGTACTAACTCTGATATAGATTCCAACGTTCTTTTTCCCTTCGGTCTCGTCATTATAAGTCATTAGGTAAACCTTAAGTCTTAAAAGATAATATACTTTTTGGCAAAATCAATTATCCATTTTTGATTAATGGTATTTCAGGCAGGGCTATGCTGCCGTTTCAGGTCAAGAAACAGCTTTTTTGGAGGTTTTCAGAGAATTTTACTACTCATTCCTGCCCACATATGCCTTCAAAACACCTTAAAACGGCATACTTGTCGAACCGAAGGTTCGACTGTCTTGCAGAATCAAATCAGCTCCGAAGTGAGAGTTGTCAGCAGTCTGCCGCGCCCAAGGAGAAAATAGGTGTGCTAATCTATGTCATGGCCGAGTCATAATTGTGCTGATCTGCATTTCAATTTTTCACAGCATTTTGATGCTGCAAGTGGTAGTGTCTGCATGTCAAATATATTATTATAATAATGTGCAAATATAAAGGTATATTTTGTTCCAATCCAATTACCTATACTTTAATATATATGTTATAATAACTATGTTCTAATAGATATACTAAAAAGTATACTTTAAATAATAGATTTTTTAATATGTATTATTTAAAGTATATTATGTATAAAATACTTCATAAGATATATTTGCTTAGAATAACCCAGACCGCAGTACCGAGGTAAAGTATAAAAAGCTGTAAACCCGAATCTGAAAACAGAAAAAAATGAAACAGAATGAAAACCTGAAAAGCAAGAGCGGGGGCTGCATGGCGGGTCTGGCAGTAGGCGACGCCATGGGCATGCAGAGTGAGGGGTGCACGGCAGAAGAGATAAAGCAGACCCATGGAACCATAAGGAAGTACGGCAAGGCGCCAGAAGACCGCCCCAACAGCAGCCTTGAGCCGGGGCAGTATACCGACGATACCGAGCAGACAATGCTGCTTGCAGAATCGATTGTAAGCAGAAAAAAGTTAGAGTTAGAACACTACGCCCGCGCACTCGTGGAATGGGGGAACAAACTGAAAAAAGGTGAAATCTCCAACCGCGGCGTTGGTCCAAACAGCCTGAGGGCAGTAGAAAAACTGGCGCATAACGAGCCGTGGCGCAGATCCGGAGGACAGGGTACTACCTGCGGGTCAGCCATGAGAGTTGCCCCGGTAGCGATCAGATATTATTATGACCCTGTTCTGGTCAGGTCTATGGCAATAATGAGCAGTATGCCCACACACAGGAGTTTGTGCGCGTGCAGCGCCGCCTGCGTTGTGGCATCCAGCATAGCAGCGGCAATCAACATGAAAAGTGAGAGTTATGCTGATGCGGAGATTCTGGATGGTGCGGTCAGTAGTGCGCTCCATGCAGGAGATGCATTCATGGCATATTGCGTAGGCAAAGTGAGAGGTTTATTGGATTCTGAGCCGCTGGAAGCCATAAAATCGTTGGGATGTACTTTCTCGGTTTATGATATTGTGCCGTTCGCACTGTATTGCTTCATGCGGAATCCGCTCGATTTCGATGAATGTGTGGTAACTGCCGTAAACGCGGGAGGGGATTCAGACTCTACCGCATGTATTGCAGGTGCCATCTGCGGCGCGCTAAACGGCCTGGAATGCATACCAAAAAGGTGGCTGAATGACCTGGAAGGGTATGACAGAATACTGAATCTGGGCGATCTTCTGTATGAGATTGCGGTTTCAGGGGCAAGGAAAGCACCCAATAAAAGTGAGAGTTGAGCCAATCCACTGCTTTCGCAGATGTAGAACTGGTGGAATGTAGGTTTCAAAAGCAAGACATATAATGGTTTGAGTGGTAAATATCGAGTAGTAAATACTTTAAGCTACAGTAATCAGACCAGTCATCAGATTGTAAAAGTGTGATTTTAGAGGTGTTGTTATGGGAGTTGTAACGTCCGAGCTGGACTTAAGCACTGTTCTTGTTGATCGTGATGGATATGTCGGTAGAATCATACTTAACAGACCAGATGTGTTGAATGCCCTCAGCATAGACGTATTCGAGGATATTCACAAAGCCGTAGATGCCGTGCAGATGGACCATGATGTGCGCATCGTGGTCTTCAGCGGTGCGGGCAGGGTGTTCTCATCAGGCACTGACCTCACGAGTCTTGGTAAGATGGGGCTTAACAAAAGGGGTGCTGACAGCAACAAAGATTTCCGCGCGATAGGGCGCAAGCTTCAGGCGGCTTTTGACAGTATTGAGGGTATGGAGAAGCCCACCATAGCCATGCTTCATGGGTATGCGCTTGGGGGTGCATGTGAGCTTTCCTTAGCCTGTGATATACGCATAGCGTCAGAGAATGTGATCATGGGCTTTCCGGAGATAGATCATGCCATAGTTTCCGACCTGGGAGGATGCTACCGCCTGCCGCGTCTTGTTGGAATTGGTAAAGCCAAAGAACTCATGTTTACCGGTGACCGGATAAGCGGCACCGATGCATTTGCGATAGGTCTCGTAAACTATGCAGTCCCCGAAGACAAACTTGAAGAGACCGCCATGGATCTTGCACGAAAAATCGCATCTAAAGCGCCTATAGCTGTTGGTCTGCTCAAGAAACTGATTATCAGAAGCTTCGAGATGGATCTGGTGTCATTCAACGAATATGCGCTTTATGCACAGAGCTGCTGTATCCAGAGCAAGGATGTTGTAGAGGCGGTGGCTGCGCGTATGGAAAAGCGCGAGCCCAATTTTAAAGGGAAGTGACTTTCCTTATTCTGCTGCGGCACCTGTACCAAACCTGCATCAAACGTCCTACATCACCCTTATAAAGGCATGCTGATTATAATATTATTTGATTACTTTGGCCAAAATTGACTTAAAAAAGGGTGTGAAGACTGGTGTTACGGCACCTATCATTACACCTATCAAGGTATTCAGCATCCTGAACCGCACAAAGCCAGTGCGCGACTTCAAGAAGCGTCTGGCTGGATCTCTGATTGCATTCCTGATTGTCGTTATATGCACCGTTCTGATCTATTCATTCCTGTTCATTTATATTGCCAGGCGATTTGAGGGTATAGAATACAACCTCATAACTGCTGCTTACTGGGTTGTTCAGAGTATGACGACTGTAGGTTACGGCGATATTTCTCCAAACTCCGACCAGATGATGATGTTTTCGATTCTCGTTCAGGCATCCGGCGTTCTGCTGCTGTTCGGCATATTCTTTCCACTTGTGGCAACGCCCTGGCTGAGTCAGAAAATGCAGACCGTCATGCCTGCCGAAGTTCCACGCAATATGCATGATCATATCATAATATGCGGATACAGCAACATGCTCGACTCTTTCATCGCCGAAATGATGGCGAACAACGTCAAGCTTGTAGTCGTTGATAACGATAAAAGCGTTATTGAGAATATGGCATCCATTGGATTGGACTGTATATATGGCGAGCCAAATGACGCAGACGTTCTGATGAATGCAAGGATAAAATACGCAAGATCTCTGGTAGTGAATAAGAGCGATTCGGCTAATGCGGATATCGTTTTAACCGCTTGCGAGATCGCACCAGATGTTGAAATCATAGCTGTGGTCGAAGACGTGTCAAAGGCAAAGTATCTTGAATACGCTGGAGCCGACCGGGTCATATCTCCCAAATCGATGTATGGTGCATATATCGGTGATAAGGCAATGGACCATGTGATTAACCGCATAACGGGTGCAGTGGAATTCCTCGGATCGCTTCGCATAGTCGAGATTCCCGTATACCCCACCAGCAGACTGATCGGTAAAACGTTATCTGAGTCCAGGATTCGTGAAGAGACCGGGACAAACATCGTTGGGCTGTGGGATGGGGGGGTTCTAACCTTGAACCCTGGTTATGACATGGTTATAATGGGTAATTCAGTGCTGCTTGCCGTTGGCACCTCCAGCCAGCTGTCAAGATTGATGAGGTTGACAACATGAGCGAAGTGACCGAGCGCTGTTCAATGAGTGGACATTACGTACTCCTGGGTTACGGTGATGTTGGGAGAGAGATAGCTAAAAAGCTTGATGCCGGTGGAGTTGCATTCGTAATCGTTTCGGTTGACGATCATCTGCTCAAAGACACCAGTTTCAGTTACGTTGTAGGTAATGCCATTAATGAGAATGCTCTCATTAAAGCCGGTATTGCCGCTGCTTCCACAGTTATCATTGCAGTCAGTAATGATTCAGATGTTATTTTCTCAACCCTGATGTGCCGAAATCTGAATCCGAATATATTCGTCATCGCAAGGGCCAACAATGCATACTCGATAGATAAAATCTATCGTGCAGGGGCGAATTATGTCGCTACACTCCCCTTGATTGCAGGACACATGCTGGCACACATACTGCTTCCTGACAAATCGGTTGCCTATAGGCATGATAGTGACAGCATCTATGAAGGTATCGAAATTGAGAGGGTATCCATCCAAAAGGGCTCCGCCCTGCTTGGAAAAACTCTTGCAAGTGCCAATATAAGGCATAAAACCGGGTGCACGGTTATAGGCGTTAAAAAGGACGATAAAGTACTTGTCCAGCTGGATCCAAAGGAGACTTTGGATACGGATACAGTCATCGTTATCCTCGGCTATGAGGGTCAGATCAAGCGCTTCCATGAAGTTTTTGGATGACGGATGATTCCAGTGGGAGTCCAGTAGAATAATTCTACAGATACTTTCCGAGCAGCAAATCCAGCTTCTTGCGCGTGTGCTCGGGTATCATCTCCCTGTCGGTTGTTACGGCATACTGCAGTGCAGTATGGCATGTGCATTCCTGAATGTCCTTAACCATGGGTACCGCAGTCATTATGACGTCGCGCAGCATTTTCTCATTCTTTTTAACGTTGGATATTACCGTGCCTATATCAACTTCTTCATCGCGCCAGCAGTCATAATCCGTTACCGTGGCAAGCATTGCATAACAGATTTCTGCCTCCCTCGCAAGCTTGGCTTCGGGCAGCGCTGTCATACCTATTATATCAAACCCCATGGATCTGTATGCATTCGACTCCGCACGTGTTGAGAATTGCGGCCCTTCCATGCAGACATACGTGCCCTTCGGATGAACGGTGTACCCCTTCTTGTTCATCACTTCAACCAGCAGTGCTGAAAGGCTGTGACAGAAAGGATCTGCAAACGATACATGAACCACTATGCCGTCTTCGAAGAATGTGCTGTGTCTTGCTTTTGTACGGTCAAAAATCTGATCCGGTACTACGGCATCAAGCGGCTTTATCGCATCCTTCAGACTGCCGACAGCGGAAGCGGATATTATGTGAGATACGTTAAGCTTCTTGAGTGCAAACACGTTCGCTCTCGAGTTCAGCTCGCCTGGAGATATTGTGTGACCGATTCCATGTCTGGGCAGAAATGCAACTTCCGTCCCATCAACCGAGCCCAGAGTTATCGGCCCTGAGGGACTGCCAAATGGTGTGTCCACTTCAACTGTCCTTGCATCCTCCAGCATTTCAGCGTTATATACGCCGCTTCCACCAATGATTCCCACGGCTGTCGACTTCATGATACCACCAGATCTACAAAATCGAATTTCTCAACATCAACTAACCCCTTGTCGGTTATCTTGAGCTTCGGAATGACGGGCAAGCTCATGAAAGATAATGTGAGAAACGGTGCCCTCAGTTTGCATCCCATTTTTTTAGCAAGCTCGTTCAACCTGACTGACCTGTCCCTTATGTAATCAAGTCCCTTATCACTCATGAGGCCTGCTATCGGTAATCCAAGTGATGCTATATCCTCACTGTTACAGGCTGTCAGTCCTCCACCCATTCTTGATATGGTGTTCACAGAACGTGCCATATCTCTGCCGTTTGTTCCAACCACTATGATATTGTGAGAGTCATGTGCCACGCTTGATGCTATTGCCCCTTCTTTTATGCCAAATCCTTTGACGAGACCCATACCCATATTTCCGGTTTTTCCGTGCCTCTCAACGACGGTAATTCCAAGTATATCCCTCTTTATGTCAATACCGTCCACATCCTCCACAAGCTCGTCTGTGAGTATCTCTCCATCAATCACTCCGATTACCCTCTTCTTCCCCTTCTCCAATTTAATATCAAAATCCTTCTGGGATGTTTTCGACTTCAGTTTAACCGTCTGCCTTGCATATTTCGGGTATTTGAACCTTGAATAGTGATGCTCCTCCAGAACCTTTCCGTCAACTATTACTTTGTAGACCTTGAACTTCTCCAGGTTGTTCAACAAGACTATGTCCGCGGTCTTACCGGGAGATATGGCACCCAGGTTCCACAGCCTGAACCATTGTGCCGTGTTTATGGTGCACATCTGCACCGCCTTGACCGGATCCGTCCCTTCTTCAATAGCTCTCCTCAGAACCCAATCAAGATATCCCTGCTCTGTCAGGTCGGTAGGAGTTCTGTCCCCATCTGTGACCAGTATGCAGTTTCTGCAGTCCTTTTCTGCCACCCCTATCAAGCTTTTCATGTTCCTTGCGGCGCTCCCTTCCCGGATCATCACCCTCATCCCGAGCCTGAGCTTTTCAAGAGCTTCTTCGTATGAAGTGCTTTCATGGTCCGAACCTGCAAACTGTGCATAGGCGTTAAGCTCCTTCCCGATCAGTCCTGGCGCATGTCCATCAATTGGGCACAACCTCGCAGCATCCAGTTTTTTCAGCACATCTCTATCTTTGTATATCACACCCGGGAAGTTCATCATTTCTGCAAGACCTATCACATCCTCAAGCTCGAGCAGATCTTTTATCTCTTCCGGGCCTATGGCGGCGCCCGCAGTTTCCATGTTTGTCGAAGGAACGCAGGATGGTGCCATGCAGAAAACTTTAAGTGGGGTGCTTTTAGCCTCTTTTAAAATCAGCTTTACACCTCTTACCCCAAGAACATTTGCAATCTCATGCGGGTCTTCGATGACCGTAGTCGTGCCCCCAGGAACAATGCTCCTGGCAAACTCGGAAACGGACATCATTGACATCTCGATGTGCGTATGCCCGTCAATCAGCCCCGGGACTGCATACTTCCCTTTTGCGTCTATCTCTCTTTTTCCGCTGTAACTGCCCAGACCTGCAATCATATTGCCTGCAACAGCTATGTCACTCCTGTATATCTCACCAGTGTAAACGTTCACCAGGTCTGCATTTTTTATGACCAGGTCAGCTTTCTTGTTTCCCAGTGCAACGTCAATAGCCTCTGTTCTCATGGACATCATGTACGTTGGTCAACTCCTGTCCAGAGTTTTCCATCCCTTTCAACCTTCTTGTGGAACAGCATATTTTCCAGAACATCTGTAAGTTTACTTTCATCAATGGAAATGTCAAACTCACCTTTCAGTCCCAGGTTTATATTCTCTGAGGTCATAGGCTGCACCAGAATCTGCTCCACCAGATGGGTTAAATCTTCATAAAAATTCCATGGATATATGATCCAGTTCCAGTCCTCCAGAATCTCCCCGTAGAAATCTGGTTCAAAGGCGGATGATGCCTTGTGCTGTAAAACAGCCGTCCTGACCTCCTTCGGCTCCAAAGCGCGGAGATGGTCAAGCACGACTTTTATACTGTCTCCAGTATCGGTAATGTCATCTGCAACAAGAATTTTTCTGCCTTTAATGTCGATGTTCAGGGGATTTGTGATTTCTGCCTTCTTAGTAATGGTTGCTACTACTCCCCAGTGTTCAACATTTATGCTGTATAGATTTTTTAAGAGCAAAAAATCACATAATATCCTGCCCGCAACCCAACCACCCCTTGCGAGCGCAACAATGGTATCGACCTCATATCCGGATTCTTTTATCTTATTTGAGACATTTCTGCATAGGTCATGTATATGCTCCCAGTCAGCGAAAACACATTTGAATTTATCTGGTAAAGTCATTCAGGCTGCCCACCATCCCACGTCACAAAATAATAACCAACTCTGTATTCTAATAATAATACTTATTAACCATTTTCTTAACCGCCTTGCATCCATCTACTCATTATCTGGAGATTTGACTGCAGCATCCAGCAGAGAATTATGATTCAAAAAACCAGAACGAGTGCGGTCTTGAATAATAAACTATTCGGATTTGTCTAGGCAAAAATATATGGCAATATATATAAAGAATGAAGCGTTAATCCAGTTGTGCGGGCATAGGGGGACAAAATCGAAGATTGGCTTCAGATGCTTCTGATATAGCAAGGGTAATCCACAAGAGTCCGTTATGTCCTGGCAAAATCGAAGATTGGCTTCAGATGCTTCCGGCATGGCGGCAAGCTCAAAGGATAATGAAACACTTGCAATTTAGTCAACATAACTTAACAGGATAAATCATAGATAACGGAAAAGAGTGATATTATGCAGAACGACATAGATTCTCTAAGCGTGGATCAATATGGCGCAATTTTGAACTTTCCTGAGAATAGTAACGAGAAAAAGCTAGTAGACCTTCTCCTGGGTATTGGAATAAAAAGAAACGTAGCCACTACCCTGACGTTTCTTCTCAAAAATAAAGAGGTTACCTCCAGAGGTATCGAGCGCGGTGCCAACCTCAGGCAGCCTGAGGTCAGTTCTGCAATGCGGGAGCTAAAACTCCGTAATTGGGTCTCAGAACGTGAGGTTAAAAAAGTGGGTCGTGGGCGCCCCCTGAAATATTACAAAATGAGAGCTAGTATGGACGATATCGTCAAGTATCTAACCGGGGTCCACGACAAAGAGACTGAACGGTTGATGCGTAATATCCAGAAGCTAAAGAAGCTATCTAGAGATATTTCTGGTAATAAGTGAAACCCCTTTTTTACCTGCAGCATGGATTTCGGATACGTTCAGGAATATTCCATGCTCTACCAACCCCGGTATGCCTGATAGAGCATGTGAAAGCCCGGCCGGGTCATCTATAACCCCAAAATCCGCATCCATAATTATATTTCCACTGTCTGATATTACCGGACCGTCTTTTTGGATGGCATTTCTCAAAACAGCATTACCGCCCAGTCCCTTAATCGCATCTTCTACGAGCGGGCTGGCGAATGATATTACTTCTAGCGGAACCGGTATGCTGAGCTTGTCAGAAAGCTTACCCTCATCAACTACTACTACAAAGCGCCTGGCAGCGAATGATACTATCTTTTCTCTTGTATGGGCTGCGCCGCCCCCTTTTATGACGTTAAGGTTCTCGTCAGCCTGGTCGGCTCCGTCGATCGCGATGTCCAGTCTGGGATGCTGCTGCAGGGTTGTCAGTTCTATGGATGATTCTATCGCCAGCATCTCCGATTGATATGAGGTTGGCACGGCTTTTATGCGCATTCCCTCGCTCTTTATTCGCTCGCCGATGCGCCTGATGGTATGTGCCACCGTTGACCCAGTGCCGAGCCCGATGATCATGCCGTCCTCGACCAGTTCTGCGGCTGATTCTCCTGCCTTCCGTTTAAGTTCATCTGAAGCGTTTGACTTCACAAAAGATGGTTACTGTGCCAATTATATTAAGAGTTTGCATTAGCACGAGAGGCTTGACTGCATATCCTCCGCACCCTCATACTAATGCCAGATTGAGAACTGCGTTGACGTTGAACTGATTAACACATGCCGGCAGCCATGGCACAGCTCCACCATACTTGACGAAAGCGTAGCTTTCATCTGTCCCGCGAAAGATTTGCTTTCGCAAGATATCTCTGAAGGCAGAGCCTTCAGATATCCCGCAAAACTATGTTTTGCAAGACTTGACGAAATCTTTGATTTCGTCTGTCTAGCGGAGCTTTGCTCCGCAAGACTTAACGAATACTTCGTATTCGGTTGTCCCGCGAATACTTCGTATTCGCAAGACTTGACGAAGGCAGAGCCTTTGGTTGTCTTGCGAACCAAATGTTCACGAGATGCAGGATGTTCAATCCCTTATTCCAGGTGTTGTAACCGAGAATACCGCCTCGCCATCAGGGAGGTGGGGTGAATCAACGAGACGCGCTATGCGCTTATCGCCTTTTGATTTGCGCAGGTATATGCGAAACGTCGCAGTATGTCCCACTATGTGCCCCCCTATGGGTCTTGTAGGGTCCCCGAAGAATGCATCAGGTTTCGATTGTACCTGGTTAGTTACAACTATTGCCGTGTTATTCAGATCACCGAATCTCATCAGGTCATGCATGTGCTTGTTCAGCCTCTGCTGTCTGTCTGCCAGCGTCCCCCTTCCCATATATTCGGCGCGGAAGTGTGCCGTTAAAGAGTCCGCCACAAGAAGTCTGCCCGGTTTCCCGCTTTCCCTGAGATCATCTGCAAGCTCAGACGCCTTTTCAACCAGCAGCATCTGGTGATTTGAGTTGTACGCTCTTGCCACATGTATGCTTGAAAGTACTTCTCCCGCATCCATTTCAATATCCTCTGCCATCTGCGTTATTCTCTCCGGTCTGAAGGTGTTTTCAGTATCGATTATCAGTGCCGATCCCTCTAATCCGCCATCCTCAAGCTGGCGCTGGACATTTACGGCAAGCTGGTGCGCTACCTGCGTCTTACCGCTGCCGAATTCACCGTACAGCTCCGTAATGGATTGGGTCTCCACACCACCGCCAAGCAGATCGTCAAGCGTTTCCGAGGACGTCTTTATCTTTCCGACTTTTTTCCTGCGCTCCAATACAATGTCTCCCGTCTCAAAGCCGCCTATATCGGCAGCCTGCTTTGCAGCACTTATTATCTTAGCGGCTGTCTGCTCGCCCACATCGGCATCTGATGCGAGTACCCGCGGCGATACTACTGCCACGGATTCTATTGTCGTATATCCTGCCTCTTGCAGCTTTTCTGCTGTTGCAGGTCCCACGCCGGGCAGGTCTTCTAGACTTGTTGGTTCATCAGTCATTGTTTACACCTCATATGATAACTGATTCCATACTTAAAGCCTGGATTTATAAAAGGTTTGGTGTGCGCGGGGTGAAAGTAATCCTTGCCAGACCAACTATGTGTTAGAGGTCCTGTGAAGAACCACTGGTCAGTAGACCAGTGGCATGTCTGAAAAACCTACGGTTTTTCATACGGTTACAGAATCTC
>JAUWIL010000020.1 GCA_030605385.1 Methanobacteriota archaeon | reverse complement strand
TTCTTAGTTTTTGTTGTATGTTAATCGATTCAACCAAAGCTAAGAACACTTATATTTATTTGCGTGGCAAAGTTGGGATCTAACATACGCAAACTAAAATCACTTTTCCAATCCCACACCTACAGCGCTCTATACTCTTCAGGTCTTAGAATTTCGGGATGAGCCACTGCATGGTCGATAGTCTTTATCAGCGCTTCCTTGTCCTGCGGTAGAGTGCCCTTCAGGGGCAGGTAGTTCGAGGCGTGGTTGGTGCGGAATATGCACTCGCGCTTGACGTTTATGTTCTCTATCATTGCCCTCAGCTCGCTGAGCATACCCATTGCATCTGGCAGTTTGAATTCACCTTTGCGGTGCTGTTTGTACAGCGGCGTTCCTGGCACCAGCATGAGGCTGAGCGCGCCCACATATGTAGGACTCATATGGCTCAGCACCTCGCCCGTTGCCCTTGCATGTTCAAGGGAGCGCTGCGGATCCGCACCTGCCAGTCCCAGCAGGACGGTAACCGACAGCTCTATGGGCGAACTCATGACCTTCTGTCCCGCCTCTATCATCTCCGCGCTGGTGACGCCCTTGCACACCTCCCCGAGGAGCCGGTCATCACCGGTCTCAAGTCCCATGTATATTATCTTCAGACCTTTATCCCCGAGCAGCTTGAGGTCTTCGGGACTTTTGCGCAGTATCGCCTGCGGGCTGCCGTACACCGAAACGCGCTCGAGTTCGGGCATCAGTTTATGCGAGAAATCAAGCAGCTCTGCAAGGTCTTCGGTCTTCATGAACAGCGAGTCGCCATCCGCGAAGAAGATGCGCTGCACGCCCCTGTAATATGCGCGCGCCGCTACGAGATCATTTTTAATATCCTCCATGGACCTTACGCGAAATTTCTTGCCCATGTACATGCTGCAGAAGGTGCATTTGTTGTTGGTGCAGCCTATGGTTGATTGTACTATGAGGCTGTATGCCTCGCTTGGAGGTCTGAAGACCATACCCTCGTACTTTATGGGTTCCGATAACGACATTCTGAATCCCCTCAACAGTTTTGAGACACAACAGTTTCGCAAGACAGATGAAGCCCCGCTTCGCAGATATGTTCGGGCGTGATGTGGAACAAGGATTTCGCGTATATATCACGGACAGTTAGATGCGCACATCCACTCCATGTTTGCGGAGATACTCCTTTACCTCGCTGATGCCGTACTCGTCATAGTGGAATATGCTGGCTGCGAGAGCGGCACTTGCATCGGTCTCCAGGAAGACTTCGAGGATGTGCGCAGGTTCACCGCACCCTCCTGAAGCTGTAACAGGGATGTTGACTGCCTCGCACACTGCCTTGATCATAGGTATATCGTATCCGTCCTTTGTGCCATCCCGGTCCATACTCGTGGGGAGTATCTCACCTGCGCCGCGGCGCGCAGCCTCTCTGGACCATTGAATCGCATCCATGCCGGTAAACTCATGACCGCCGTAGATCGAACACTCGAACCAGCACTTGCCCTCCCCGGTCTTTACCACAACTCCATTATCAGGACCGTTCTCCACGTCATAGTTGCGCCTTGCATCCACTGCAACCACGCAGGCTTGACTTCCGAAAGCCTCTGACAGTCGGTTTATCAGGTCCGGAGTTTTGACCGCGGCGGTGTTGATCGATACTTTGTCTGCACCCGCCTTCAATATCCTGCCGGCATCCTCTGCACTGCCCATACCTCCACCCACGGCGAACGGAACTGATACATGCTCGGCAGTGTGCTTTACCACATTGGCCATGGTCTCGCGGCGGTCCCTGGAGGCGGTGATATCAAGCATTACCAGCTCGTCAGCGCCCCCCTTGCTGTACTTCTCTGCGAGCTCCCAGGGCACTCCTGCATATGTTATCTGCTTGAATTTGACACCTTTTACGACCCGCCCCCCGGGCACGCAGAGATCACAGTCCAGGCACGGTACGATTTTTTTGACTGGCATCCACAACCACATTCCTGACATTGCAGTACAATACGGAGCTGATACGGAGCTTTTATTGTATATAGGTTTTTAATATGGCGGGTTTCTAATATGGCGATAGGGTTTATGGCGATAGGGTTTTTTAATATGGTGAGTACCATCCCCATGTATAACGCTATAAGGCCGATGGAATGAATGTCCCGCCGTCCATCGGTTCAATGCCCTGTTACCCCTCGGTTCTTTTCATAATTTTATCAACGATCTCGTTGAGCGCCTTTGCAGAATCGCTGTCCGCATATGTACCCAGGAATGGCTTACCCTCGTCACAGGATATCGGCAGGTTCACATCAATGGGCACGCGCCCGAGGAAGGGCACATCGAGGTCGTTTGCAGCCTTCTCCCCCCCTCCGATCTTGAACAGGTCAATATCGGCTCCGCACTCTGGACACTTGAAGCCTGCCATATTCTCGATTATACCCATCACTGGCATGCTCACCTGTATAGAGAAATTAACGGACTTGCGCGAGTCCAGCAGTGCAACATCCTGGGGAGTGGTGACAACTATCGAACCATTCACATCAGGAAGAAGCTGTGCGATTGACAGCGGCTCATCTCCCGTACCCGGCGGCAGATCGATTATAAGATAATCCAGCGGACCCCACTGCACGTCTGACAGGAACTGGCGGATGGCAGACATCTTGAGAGGACCGCGCCATATGATGGGCACATCGGCACCCTGCGCCAGAAAGCCGATTGACATTACCTTGATATTTGGAGGTACCATTACGGGCGTTATACCCCCTCCAGGGCTGGCTGTGGGCACCGCAGTTTCGATACCTAACATCTTGGGCACGTTGGGACCGTGTATGTCAGCATCGAGTATGCCGACCTCCCTTCCCTTTGAAGCGAGCGCAAATGCAAGGTTGACTGCCACCGTTGTTTTCCCAACGCCGCCTTTACCGCTCATGACAACTATCTTGTGCTTTACATCCTTCATCTGCTTCTCGACAAGCTTCTGAGGGTCTATCTGATCTCTAACATCGACTTCTTTACCATCACTCTTGTTCTCGTTCATACGTTCCATCTCCTTTAAGCGTGCTGTACGTTACGTAGCTTCCCCCTTTTATCTCTATAGCTTTGCCATTCACGAGTGCATCGACAATAGCCGCTCTGCCGCTTTTAAGATCCTTCCAGAGCGTCTTTCTGGATACACCCATCATCTGTGCTGCATCTTCCTGCTCCATCCCCTCCAGATCTACGAGCCTGAGCGCCTCCAGCTCGTTCAATCCGACCTCCACGACCTCAAGCATCCGCACCGGTATGCCTCTTGGCTTAAAGTATGATGCATTGGGGTTGCAGAACACCCGTCTCTTCACGCGCTTGGGCATATATCATACCCATACGAGACCATGAATATAAAGATTTTGATAGCAATCTTTATATATGAGCGCACATACGTGTATTAACGTGTGTAATCATCCAAGTGCATTTATACACTCAAGCGGAGATAACCAATAATAAGCTCCCAATAATAAACCAATAATAAATTAATAATAACCAATAAGGAGATCAATTGAATGAAGGCATGCATAACATCAGCAGGGGATAATCTTGAAGCACAGGTGGACCCGAGATTTGGAAGATGCGCTTTTTTTATCTTCATAGACCCTGATACAGGCGAACATCAGATCGTTCCGAACCAGTTTGCCGGTATGGCCGGGGGAGTTGGCATACAGGCTGCCCAGGAGATGTCGAGACAGCAGGTGGAAGCGGTTATTACGGGCAATGTCGGACCGAATGCGTTCGGAGTGCTGTCATCGTCAGGCATAAAGGTATTCACCGGCGCAGCAGGAACGATATCAGATGCCCTGAATCAGTTCAAGAGCGGCAAGCTGCAGGAAACTGCTGGCGCGACCGCAGGTCCCGGTGGGGCAGGCGGGCAGGGTGCCGGAATGGGCGGCGGCATGGGCGGCGGCATGGGCGGCGGAAGAGGCGCGGGCACCAGGCGAATGTAGACCGCAAAATAAGCATGCACAACCATCTGGTTGCAGCACTGCGCCGTGACTTAATTCATAGCGGCAATCCCATGAAATTACTGAACGGCATTGAGCCCATTGAGCCATATTATGATTGTTACATATGACGGAGAGTGATGACGAATGAGAGTATGTATACCCACGATGGGGAGCAGCGGAATGGACGAGCAGGTAGGCGAACACTTCGGCAGGGTCCCCACTTATACCGTAGTGAATACCGAAACTGGAGAGGTTAAAGTTATTGACAACACAAGCGAGCATACTGGCGGGCAGGGGTATCCGCCGGAGATTATTTCAAGGGGGGGGGCAGAGGTGATGCTGTGCTCGGGACTTGGGCGCAGAGCCATAATGATGTTCGAGGAGATAGGAATAATGGTCTACGTAGGTGCATACGGCACGGTCGGAGATGCGGTGCAGATGTTTAAAGACGGCAAACTGACCGAGGCAACGGACGAGAACGCCTGCTCACAGCACGCGTTCCGCGGTGAGGGTATAGGCGAGAAACACCCTTACGGCAGCACGCACAAGCACTAGGCAACCCCACAATAAAAAAGATTACCTTTCTAAGCCGTGATTGCAGACTGGCACGCATACAGACTGGCACAGGCACACATATGTTACATCAACAGCTGACCGATCAGAGTATTGTATAGTTCATGGGGCGAATCAACATGAAGGCACATCTGGATTGTGTTCCGTGCTTCCAGAGGCAGGCACTGCGGGCAGTAAGAATGGTTACAGACGATAGTGGGAAGCAGGAGAGCATCCTGAGGGAGGTCATGGCTGCACTGCTTGATATGGACTGGCGCAGCTCTCCACCGGATCTGGCGCACGCCGTTTACAGGATCATCAGGCAGTCTTCCGGTGAGGCAGACCCCTACAGTGAGCTGAAGAAGCAGTACAACGACCTTGCAATGGAGATATACAGCGGCATGAAGGAGAAGGTAAACGCCTCCCCCGATCCACTCATGACAGCGGTCAAACTGGCTGTTGCAGGCAATGTGGTGGATTTTGGCGTACACTCAAAGTTCGACCTTAAAGGCACTATAGTAGACATAATGAACAAAGATTTCAGGATAAATGGCTTCGAATCATTCAAGAGCCAGCTTGAGATATCGGAATACATCGTTTATCTGGGTGACAACACTGGCGAGATAGTCTTTGATAAGATGCTGCTGGAGTACATTCTAGAGAATTTCAATATAAATCGTGTGACATTCGCGGTGAAGGGAGCACCGATAATCAACGACGCCACCCATGAGGATGCGGTATATGTGGGGCTGGACAAACTACCGGGAATCGATTTTATCAATATAGATATCGGAGAGCCGGGCACGGGATACGACCGCTCGAGCCCCGAGTTCAGAGCCGTACTGGAGGGTGCCGATATGGTGATTGCCAAGGGGCAGGGCAACTTCGAGTCGCTGAGCGAATATGAATGGATATACTTCCTTCTGATGGTGAAATGCCCGATCGTGGCAGAACACCTGAATGTTGATGTCGGGGATTATGTGCTGAAGGGAGGCTTGGAGGGGGGCAAAACCGGATGATTATTGCAGTTGCCAGCGGCAAGGGCGGCACAGGAAAGACCACGATAGCCACCAATCTGGCACTCAGCATAGGGGAGGATACTGGAGAGAACGTCCAGCTTATAGACTGCGACGTCGAGGAGCCAAATTCTCACATATTCCTGAAACAGCTGAAGCTCGAAAAGGTACAGGACGTAAACATTCCGATACCCTGCTTTGACATGAAAAAATGCAATTTCTGCGGTGAATGTTCTGATTTCTGTCAGTACAATGCCATTGCCGTTATGAAAAATGATGTGACATTCTTTCCGGAGCTGTGCCATGGGTGCGGAGGATGCCTGCTGGTATGCCAGAGAGATGCAATCACCGAGAAAGAGAAGAATATCGGCATCATAGAGCGCGGCATTGTGGATGGAATAGAATTCTATCAGGGGCTCATGAACGTGGGCGAACCGCTTGCCGTGCCCATAATACGGGAGCTGAAGAAGAGGATGGATGAGCGTAAGTCCGTGGTACTTGACGTACCTCCCGGAACCGCATGCCCGGTGATAGAGGCGGTAAGGGGTGCAGATTTCTGCATACTTGTAACAGAGCCCACGCCCTTTGGGCTGCACGACCTCAAGCTCGCTGTTGAGGTTGTGAGGGATATGCGCATACCCATAGGCATCATAATCAACCGCGACGGCATAGGAGATGACCGCGTGGAGAAATACTGCGAGGAGGAAAACCTCCCGGTAATACTCAAGGTTCCCAACAGGCGGGAGATAGCTGGATTATACTCCAGAGGAATACCGTTCACCGAGGAGATGCCCGAGTGGCGCGAAAAGTTCATAGAACTGCACAACACCATCAAGGAGGCGGTGCGCGGATGAAGGAACTCACGATCATAAGTGGCAAGGGAGGCACCGGCAAGACCACCATTACGGCATGCTTTGCGGCTCTCGCCGGAGGGGAGGCGGTGCTGGCGGACTGCGACGTCGATGCCGCCGATCTGCACCTTCTGATGCAGCCCGAGGTGACGGAAACGCAATCGTTCGGCGGGCTTAAGATCGCGGTTCAGGATGCCGGGGCGTGCACAAGATGCGGATTGTGCTACGACCATTGCAGATATAACGCGTTCGACGAGGAATGCAACCTCTATCCCGATAGGTGTGAGGGGTGTGCGGTATGCGAGTACGTATGCCCTTCGGACGCCATAAAGATGGTTGACCGTGAATCGGGAGAGGCATACATATCGAACACGCGCTTCGGACCCATGAGCCACGCACGGCTGTATGCCGGGGAGGAGGCAAGCGGCAGGCTCGTCAGCCTTGTGAGGCAAAATGCCAGAGACCTTGCCAGAGAGCGCAGCAAGGAATTGATACTGATAGACGGTCCGCCGGGCATAGGATGTCCCGTGATAGCATCGATAACAGGGGCGAATCTGGTGCTGATAATCGCGGAGCCCACACTTTCAGGGATACATGACGTTGAGAGAATAGTAGGCGTCACCTACCACTTCGGGATACCTGCGCTTGTATGCGTGAACAAATATGACATCAACGAGGATAACACGAGGAATATCGAGGACTTCTGCAGATCGAAGGGTCTGGGGGTAATGGGGAGGCTGCCCTATGACGACACCTCGACAAGGGCGATGATACAGGGTAAGAGCATAATAGAATATGATGAAGACGGGGAGCTTGCGCGGCGAATAAAGGACCTGTGGGATAATACCAGAAAGGTCATGGAGACTTCTTAGACATGGAGTAAAACCGCCTGCAGCCCATGTGCGCATCCAATCTCTCGATCAATCCGGTCGAGAGCCAGTAAACATGGGGCTAATATGGAGCTTATAAATGTGGCATTGATGAGCCAAACCGTATGTATATATATCACATATGTGCGCCTTCTATAATGGAGCACCCGTTCAGTACCATCTCTTCACAAGAAGACATCATGGTGGTTGCATGGAACAAGATAAGGGCGAATATGTCAGGAGGGCCAGAGAATTTGCTGACGGCAAGATAGTTGAGGTGGCGGACCGCATTGACGAGCTTAAGGGCAAACTTTTCAATATGGAACTTCCCCCGCAGATGGAAGCGGTTCTCAGGAATCGCATAAGGACTATCTCGATATTGGGCGGTCTGCTTGCGCTGGTTGCACTGTTTTATATGGTTCATTCACCACTATACCTGAAAACATCACTTCTGGTCGGCTTGATTGCGGCAATTCTTGATTATATTGTGGAATACAACGGCATCAAGATCAGCAGTTGGAACTACCCCAACCAGCACATATCGTTCAGGAGAGTTCCGGTTGAAGTACCTCTGCTGTTCTTCAGCTGCGGCATACTCGCAACGTTTATCCTTTACTGTGCATCATTACCTCGGATAGCATCACTCGTATATGCCCCGGCGGTGGCTGGAATCAGCTTTCTTCAGATTGCCCTGGTAGTCACGGGCATATTCTTCATGATACAGTACTTTAGAAGAGCAGTTAGCAGTCTGGTTTTTGGAATGCTCCCGATAGCTATTGCCATGTATCTTGCCTTCCCGGAACCCTGGGTTCTTGTCGTATCTATCATCCCGATGTATGTAGACTACTATCTTGAAAAGCGGCTGGTAAAGTCAGCGCACATAGAGTATGACAGGTACAGCGAAGAGGTGGCTACAAACGTAGCTATTGCCTATTTTCCTTCGACACTTCTCATAATGGGCATAGCCGCCATTCTCTGCTACCTACTGAGTTGAGTTTGAGCAGTTGACATAGACGTAGTTGATATAGACACTATGTGCAAGGGATGCGGACCGGGCTATCGAAGTATATTAATGGGAGTATATTGTTTGGTGAAAGTGAGGCGATGATAAGGGTAACCACCATCTGTGAGAATACCGCAAAGGTCTCTGACGCAATACTGGGCGAACACGGGCTGAGCGTACTGATAGAAACGCCGCAGGCAAAGGTTCTGCTTGATACTGGGCAGCGCTACACGATACGGCATAATGCACATATTCTCGAAGCACCTATCGAGGGGGCTGATGCGATAGTAATCAGCCACGGTCACTATGACCACACGGGCGGCTTGATAGAGGCTTTGAAGATGACGGGTCCGACAAAGGTAGTAGCCCACCCCGACGCATTCCAGAAAAAGTACGTCAGATCCAATGTGCACAATATACAGCGGGAAGTGGGCATACCGCACACAAGAGAGAAGCTCGAAGAAGCCGGTGCAACGGTGCAGCTGGGCACGGAGCCGATGAGAATTGGAGACATGATCACTACGGGACAGGTTCAGAGGGTGACGGACTACGAGCATGGGGACAGTCGATTATATGCGGACCATGACGGTGAGATAAGGCAGGACGAACTTCAGGATGACCAATCCCTGATAGTTGAAACGCCGAACGGTCCCTTCGTGGTTCTGGGATGTGCCCACAGCGGGATGATAAACACCCTTGAGCAGGTGCGCAGGATTACGGGCGAGAAGAACATATACGGCGTCATAGGAGGCACACACCTGATTGCAGCGCAGGACCACCAGATAAATGAGTCGATAAAGGCACTAAAATCATATAATATAAAACTGCTTGGAGTATCGCACTGCACAGGGATGCGTGCATCGGTGATGCTTTACAATGCATTTCCCGGGAATTTTTTCGCAAATAATGCGGGAACGTCATTCACCATAGAATAGTGTGGGCCTTTTCTAGAGGAATTTGAACACATCTCTCGGCAGCTCTCCCACCAGCTCAAGCACTCCATTGGGCCAGTCATCGGGATTCGGACCGTGCTGCGCAAAGAATGCTGACGCCCACCGTTCCAGACCTATGCCTGAACATCCACTCCAGAGGTCTTCTCCGCTCTGCAGCTTCACATTGAAGCCGCGCGGGTACTTGTCCCCGTTCACGCTGAGATTCTGGAACTCGAGCCACGACTCGTTGTAGGGAAGAAGAGCCTCATAGTCGATAGTTCCAACGGTTTTGCGCTCATCCAGACCGGTCATACCCTCCTGTGCCATGAACCACGGAGTCACCCATGCCTGGCGCCACTCCAGTTCCAGTACATCGTTGAAGATGTGCTTATAGCACTCCTGCAGCTCTTTGGAATGCTCGACCATCTGTTCGGGCGTACCCATCCACAGCACCTCTATTCTGTGGAATTCGTCAACGCGCTCCATTCCGTGCAATCCCCCACTCTCATATCTGTGCGAGGTGCCTGAACGGTCGAACACCTTTACCGGCATGCAATCATCGGCGATGGTCTCGCCCTGAACGAACACCCAGAAGGGCGGGCACTGCGCATAGCACATGCCGCCTATGGGATAATCGATCTTCTCCTTCAGCAGTTCCAGCGGAATCTCGTTGGTCACCTTGTAATGGTCAATTACTTCCTCCCAGAAGTCGGGGTCCCGGGTTTTTGGCGGGCACACGAAGTAGATCTCGGGATACACACCTTTGGCATGCCCCGAGCGCTTCCACACATCCCATGTAACGAGCTTGGGAAATATCATCTCGTTGTAACCAAGCTTATTGAGAAGGTCGCGCTCCACGATGCTTACAAATGCGCGCAGCACCCGCGTCATCTCGGGACCGTATATCCACTGTCCCCTGGATGAGCCGCGCCGTATCCAGCCGAGACCCTCAAGAGTCTTGCTGGGGTCTTCCCTGAACCTGTACTCGCGGTGCGGGCTCTCCCACATAAGCTCCCAGTGCTCGCCCTTACCCCCGTATGTGGACTGCTCAACCTTTTCCTCCAGGAGATTCATGATGCGGTCGGGCACCCTGTTCTCAAGGTCACTGCCGTCAACCTCCAGATCAAGCGTTACGGTACCATCCTCGTAGGTTATGCTGCGCACGAAAGGTATCCTGGGATTGGTAAGCTCGTGCTCAGTCTCGCTGCTGATCTCGAAGTCGAGCACCTCGATACCGCGTATGCCGATGTGGTACTTCTTGCCGAGGGTACCGGACAGGGGCTTGCGCAGCCTGAGCAGTGCATCATGCGCCCGCACGTAGCGCCCCGAATGAATCTCGAGGTACAGCCTATCTTCATCAAGGCGCCAGTCAACGATCTCGGCTCCTTTCTGTCCCTGAGGCGCCCCCTTCCGGAGGAGATTCCTGTTGGCATCTTCCAGGAGCGCCCCCAGTTCACTCTCGCACTCTTTGGGAACTGCGCCGCTCAGCCTGAAGTTGGCTTTGAGGTTGAATGTTATGCTCATGTATCTATTCTCCTGCACCGCTGCTGTACGGTTTTAATGGAAGAATGTTATATTCATTTACCTATTATCCTGCACACCACTATACTCTTTTAATGGAATCATCCGCAATCTTGATGTTGGCGAGCAGGTCATCGAGTGTTGCAATAACGCTGCCGATCCGGTCTGCACTCACCTTTATTATTATTTTATCCTTAAGTATCCCGGTCCTTATGTTATCTGTGTTATCGGGCTTTATGGACTTTGCTATTACCCCGGGCTCGGGATGTTCGATCTCAATGCTTGCTGTGATTTTCATGACTCACCGCTTCACGGGACATGTATGGAAGCTTTGCTTCCAGAGATAGTTGCAAAATCTTTGATTTTGCAAACACAATGGAACACCATCACATAAAATGATTGGCACATGATGAGGGAGAACGTGCAGGCGTGCAGGAAAAACATGGGCCCGATGCGATTCGAACGCATGACCTCCGCCGTGTGAAGGCGACGTCATAACCAGCTAGACCACGGGCCCGCAGGACATTCAGAGATATTTGCAAAACATGGTTTATCGCCGATACGATAATTATAGTTTGCGCTTCCCGCTCGGAACAATGACACTTGACAAAAGCTACGCCAAGTCTTGCAAAACATAGTTTTGCGGGATATGTATGAAAAAGCAACGCTTTTTCATACGGTTGCAAAATCTTTGATTTTGCAAACAGCCGAAGGCTCCGCCTTCGTCAAGTCTCGCAGAATCTCCGATTCCGCAAGATGCCTACCGCGGCGACGTGACATCTTCGGGCGCATTCACCACGATCTCGATCTCGCCCCCGTACTCTTTCACCGTGCCCTGCACGCGCACCCGGTCGCCCACGGCAATCTGCGCGCCCAGCTCATCAGCCCCGCTGTCGCCGGGTATGAACACCTTGACACTGCCGTCGAGCTCGAGTATCAGATGCCCGCCGCTGGCGGTTACCACTTTGTCGGTAACCTCTCCCGTATAATAGACGCTGTCGCCCACCATGGAGTTCGCAGAGAACTCGGCGCTCGCCATATCCCCGGGTATGAAGAAATACAGCACCATGAGAGATAACAGAGAGGCGCACAGCAGGATCACGAGGGCGCGCTCTTCTGGCTGGAGGAAGTTTCGTCTCGCCTCAGTGCTGGAATCTGCCGCACAATTATTATCTGAAACCATTGCTACACACCTTCACCCACTAGATACCCCTTAAATGAAAACTTACTTATTAAGTAATAAATGTTAATTTTTACATATATTGAACTGTAAGAGAGAACCCCTTTATGAAAAATCATACCCGGGAAAGATAAGTTAATAATTGTTGCTACATCAATTAGAGATTAAAATGAGTGGGGAAGGCAAGCTGAGAACCGCGCACCGAATCATAATAGGCGACTCTAGGCGTATGGAAGAGGTCGGGGACAGGACCATCCATCTGGTTGTAACAAGTCCTCCCTATCCGATGATAGAGATGTGGGATGAACTGTTCTCCTCTCTCAATCCTGAGATTGAAGGCGCCTTGCTGAATGAGGACGGCGCCCTGGCATATAGTCTGATGAATAAAGAGCTGGACAAAGTATGGAAAGAGGTAGACAGAGTCCTGACCACGGGCGGAATCGTATGTATAAACGTTGGCGATGCAACCAGAAAAATAGGCGGCGCTTTTCAGCTTTATCCGAACCACTCCAGTATAATCCATCGTTTTGAGGAAATGAACTATCAGGTTTTACCCCCGATCATCTGGAGAAAACAAACAAACAAGCCCAACAAGTACATGGGCTCGGGTATGCTGCCGTCCAACGCATACGTAACGCTGGAGCACGAATACATCCTCATTTTTCGCAAAGGGGGCAATAGGTCATTTGATCCAGAGGAAAGGGAGAACAGGCGGAAGAGTGCGTATTTCTGGGAGGAAAGAAATGTCTGGTTCTCGGATATCTGGACTGACCTTAAAGGCATCTCGCAGGAGATGGGCAATGATGATTTGAGAGAGAGGTCTGCAGCATATCCTTTTGAGCTGGCATACAGGCTGATAAGCATGTACTCCATTCAGGGCGATACGGTGCTGGACCCGTTCCTGGGAACCGGTACGACGATACAGGCGGCAGTGCATACGGGAAGAAATTCAATAGGATATGAGTTATATGCGGGCTTTATGAAAGTGATAGAGGATAGAATTGCAGAATTTCGGGATGTATCCAGAGAACTTGCTGCCGACAGACTGGAAAGGCACGCGCAGTTTGTTGAGAAGAGGCAGGCAGAAAAGGGGAACATGAAGCACAGGTCTTTGAAATACGGCTTTCCGGTAATGACGGGTCAGGAAAAGAACATCCTGTTTCCAGTGGTAAAGCGCATTGAGAGGATAGAAGAGGGCGAGTTCGAGGTTGAATATTCTCATGAGGTGAAGTAAATGATCTACGAGTTTGACGGAAGGAAACCGGTTATCGGCAGGGATTCGTATGTTGGCGAGTCGGCTCTTGTAATCGGAGACGTGCGCATAGGCGACAACTGCTATATAGGGCACGGCGCAATCCTGCGGGGGGACTACGGCACGATCATCGTTGGCGACGGCACGGCGGTAGAGGAGGGGGTGATAGTCCATGCCTCACCCGATTTTACCTGCAATATAGGAGAGAAGGTAACCATAGGGCACGGCGCCATTATACACAGCGAGCGCATAGGCGATCTTGCAGTCATCGGCATGGGTGCGGTGCTGAGCATCATGGCAGAGGTCGGAGAGCGCGCAATAGTCGCGGAGGGCGCAGTTGTCAAGATGCGGCAGAAAATACCCGCGGGCGTGGTTGCAGCAGGAAATCCTGCGAAGGTTGTGCGGGATATTGAAGACAGGGACGAAAAGCTCTGGGCGTGGGGCAAACAGCTGTACATCGATCTTGCAAAGAAATACCTGGAACTGGGAATGCAGCGGGTGGATTAGCTCCATGTCAGGGTGCAGGGAGCGGGTGCGCGCGCTTCTGGGCCGTTAGCTCTAAAAAGAATACCTATCGCTTCTGAAAAGGAATATATATGTTTAGCAAACATGTCTAAAAAGCAACGCTTTTTAGACGGTTGCAAAATCATTGATTTTGACAAGTGGACAAGAGGCGCGAAAAGACAGGTTTGCGCGGGGGTTGCCAAGCCAGGTCAAGAACCTTTTCCCTCACAGAAGCGTTGACGGAAAGGTTGGCTAAAGGCGCAGGGCTTAGGACCCTGTCTCGTAGGAGTCCGTGGGTTCGAATCCCACCCCCCGCATGATTTTATTAAGGTTTCAATCCCTGTTTTTCCGTGGCTTTTTGCAACTCTATGTGCTTCTCCCTTTACTCTTGGATATCATGATTCATAAATCAACTTGCCCATGGAGACATCTTCTGATTCTCTTTCCATCTGGATATTGTGCGAAAACAGCCGGAGCTTCGCGGGACATATCTCTGAATGCTTCGCATTCAGATATCTTGCAGAATCTCCGATTCTGCGGGACAACCAAATGCCATGCATTTGTTAAGTCTCGCGGAACTACGTTCCGCAAGAGATGAAAAAATAGGATATTTTGACGCCTGTGATGGCGCTCACCGGGAGATGGTGTTGCAGCCAATATTCATTTTTTGTCTATTTTCATAGACAAAAATACGTATTTTTGTCGACACTCGTAGAAATCTTTAAATACGGGTTGATAGTTAGAATGGTTACGTATGCTTTCAGATGCCATAAGAATGTGGAATCCCTGGTGGACCGGAGAACTACTTAGTGATGACCTCTTGGGTCTGGAGCGCCAGCAGATGGGTGTTATGCGCGATTTTCTTGGTCTGAGGCATGTTAAGGATGTGGTGGGCGTCAGGAGGTGTGGTAAGAGCACCTTGCTGTATCAGGTTATTGTCGAGCTGACATCATCCGGTGTCAGCCCCAGGGATGTGGTGCTGCTGAACTTTGATGATAACGAGATATATGATGCGGACTTCAGCTCTCTGCTGATAGAGTGCAAGAAGATCAATCCTGGTATGTGCTGTCTATTTCTGGATGAGGTGCAGGAGAAAGCGGGTTGGGAGCGCTGGGTTCGATCGTTGTATGATACGAAGCAGTTTGAGCAGATTTTTGTCTCCGGCTCCTCTTCCTCGCTTATTCGGAGTGAGATGAGTCGGGTTTTGACCGGTCGGCATGTGAGTACTGTTCTCTATCCGTTCTCTTTCAAAGAATATCTGCAGTTCCAGGGTTGGAAGAGTTTTGACAGAGATTATCTGGAATTCCACAGGGCGGAGGTTCTGCACTTTCTGGAACAATATATGACGGATGGAGGATTTCCCGAGACACCGGGCAGAGAAGAACTGAAGATAACCAGTATTCTGAGCAGTCTGTTCGACGATATCGTGACCCGTGATGTTACTGCCAGACATGGAGCAGACCATGCCATAGCAGAGAAAATAGCCCATCATGTGGTCAGCAACATCTCCAAAAGCATGTCCTATCGCAGTGTAGCCAGGGCATGTGACATTTCCACGGACACGGTGTCAAAATACATTCCCTACTTTGAAGACTGCTTTCTGCTGTACTCTCTGGGAAGATTCTCATACAAGCTCAAAGAACAGATGAGAAGCGGAAACAAGTATTACTGTGTGGATCAGGGACTGGCTAACAGGGTGGGATTCAAGTTCAGCAGAGACCGGGGAAGGCTCATGGAAAACATGGTGTTCATAGAACTAATGAGAAGAAAAGGCAGTGGAGAGAACCTGTTCTACTGGAGGAACCGTGAGGGTAGGGAAGTGGACTTCATAGTGCAGAAAGAAGGAAGAATAGAACAGCTCATCCAATCATGCTACAATCCAACGGACGCGGACACCAGAAAACGAGAGATCAGGGCACTGTCAGATGCCATGGAAGAATTCAATCTGAAGGAAGGATACCTGATAACGCTAGACTACGAAGACAGCGAAACTATTGAAAACAGACAGATAACATACATACCCCTATGGAAATGGCTGCTAAACATATGAAACGCTTTTGCGTTTCAGAGATGTACAGACCCTCAGGTGATCATAGTGTCAGGCATACAGACCAGCCCTCCACCGCCTGCTGCCCCCCCCACCCCCACAGAATACTTCTATGGTGTATCTCCTCATACTTCGAATCTTCTTAACCGTATGTAACACTGAACCATCGCACCAACACACACAAAAACCCACACTAACAGCATCTCATAATACTCTCACACACCCATCCATGGCACGAGAACACCGACACCTCATGCAAAACACACCCAAAATGGCAGCGCCCTCATGCCCCCGCCCCGTCTAAAAATCTCACCCCCCGCACTATAGCCATTTTACAACGATCCAACAGCAGACAGACAACCGCTCCCCGGACCATAGCCATCTTACAGTCGGTGAGCCATGTGCTTACACCCAATGTGCCATGCGCACGTTTTATGCACATTTTATAAACCACCCGCACAAATATAACATGATCCAGTATCTTGCGAATGCTTTGTACTCGCAAAGATTCGTGAATGCGAAACATTCACAAAACTCACGGAGGCGCATACCATCAGAATTGCAGTTACAGGTAAAGGCGGGGTCGGCAAGACAACGCTTGCAGGCACCATCGCCAGATTGTTCGCGCGTGACGGGCGCAGTGTCATTGCCATAGACGCAGACCCTGATATGAACCTTGCATCAGCACTCGGCATAAAGGAGAACCCAACCCCTCTGGCAAGTCTCAAGGATTTGATAGCGCAGCGCACCGAGGTACCCGGAGGTATCAGCGGCATATATAACCTTAATCCAAAGGTCGACGACATTCTTGAGAAGTACGGCGCTGCCGGACCTGACGGCGTAAGGATGGTGGTGATGGGCACCATAGAGTCAGGTGGGAGCGGATGCATATGCTCAGAAAGCGCATTTCTGCGCGCCCTGTTGCGCTACGTGTTCGTGAAGGAGGATATGGTCATCATGGACATGGAGGCGGGAATAGAGCACCTCGGCAGGGGCACGACAAAGGGCATGGACGTTATGCTGGCGGTGGGCGAGCCAGGCATGCGCTCCATTGACACCGTGAGGCGCATCAAGAAGCTCGGCTCGGATATAGGTGTCACCAACATACTGGCTGCAATCAACAAGGTACACGACGATGCCGGCGCAAAGCTGGTAACCGAAAAACTTGCTGAGATGGGCATACCCGTGCTTGGCAGCATTCCGTATGATGAAAACCTCATAAATGCGGATATGTCCGGAGCTGCGCCTCTGGACGTGGGCGGGAATGCGGTTGAAGCCATGCGCCTGATAAAGGATAGGATCTCGGAGTATGAGCAGGAGAACAAAAAGTCGGAAGGTGGATAGGGCAAACTGCAACCCCAGCACCTGTAACAGCAACTGCAGCATATAGTTAACTTAAACAAAATACGACTGTATAATGGAGTGAATCTCAAGAAAGGGTTCCCTGTGCTGGAAATAAGAAGTTCGAGAGAGGTTCTTTATGAAGAAGTTTGATGCTGTGAAAATAACGTTTAGCTGTGCCGCTTAACGGAAATGCGGGTTAGCCTGAAGACAAAATTTTTAACTCTCGCTGCGAGCTTTTCAGCCCAATCCTTGGGGAGCATGTTAGATATAAGCACCACACTGTAACTGGCGCAGAAGACCAGAGCTATGCCCAGAACCAGCTCAATCGGGAATATGTACCACGGTCCGAGTAGTCCCGAATCCAGGGAATAAGGTCCTACTGACATATCTAAAACACCGTGTGTTTCATACGGTTATGGAACTGCGTTCCATAAACATCATATAATATTATGGCGCTGCCAACAGATAAAGCATTCTTTTAAGCTATGACCTGATACTATCTGTTAACAACCGCCCGGTTGTTTATTTGGCGCTTTATTTGGCGCTTTACGGCATCATTTCGCTGGTGATCTGATGAGGGTTGGCGTGATAACGCGCGGGAAGTACGGCAGCAGGCTGATAGACGCAAATCAGCTCATAGAGATGAATAAAACAAATGGAGAGTATGCGTTTATATGAGCATAGATATATGTATGGAAAGTGGCTGATTTTAGATGGGATATGCGGGATTGTGTGTTTGAATGAGAATAGATGAGCAATTAGAGGAAATAGTGAAAAGGATTGTTGAAGAGGCTGACCCGGATCAAATCATTCTTTTCGGCTCGAGAGCAAAGGGAGAGAATACAAAAGAGAGCGACTTTGATGTTTTTGTTCTAAGACGAGATATTGCAAGTAGAAAACAGTTGGAGCGAAGGATTTACTTAAAACTATTTGGAACTGGAGCGCCGGTGGACATAATCGTTGAAACGCCTGAAAGGTTTGATCGATTGAAAGATAATCCCTTTTTGATATACTCCGAGATTGCAAAATCTGGGAGGGTGATATATGCAAAATAAAGATTTGGCTGAGGATTGGCTTAGAAGGGCGAAGAGCAGTTTAGAAAGAACAAGAGCAGGGAAAGTATCTGAAGAAATAATGTATGAGGATCTTTGTTTTGATGCCCAACAGTGTGCAGAAAAATCTCTGAAAGCACTGCTTGTGAGCCTTAATATTATCTTCCCCTGGACTCATTCTATCGATACACTTCTACAACTGCTATCAAAAGCAGGTATCGAGACTCCGAAGGATATTAGTATGTCCGTGATTCTTACGCGCTATGCTGTGCACACGCGTTATCCTGGGGTCACTGAGCCTTTAACCGAAGAAGACCATACCGAGGCGCTGAAGCTTGCAGAAACAGTTTTTGAATGGGCAAGAAAGAACATAGAAGAGCTTGAGAACAAGTTGGACATATGTGATGGAGAGACCTAGGGATTCATAGGGGATACAGGTAAATAAAGCAAAGGGAGAGTATGCGTTTATATGAGCTGGAACACATATATGGGAGGCGGCGGCTATATTCAGTACCGGAGGTGAATGGAAACGACTCCAGATGAAGAGTGGAGAGGTCTTGTCAAATCAGACCCGGAGGTGATGATGGGTAAGCCTGTGATTGCATGTACGAGGGTCACGGTAGAGCAGATACTGGGAAAACTGGCGGCAGGTGAAGCAGTTGAGCAAATCATTGGTGAGCACCCCCGTCTAACAAAGGAAGGAGTTTATGCTGCACTTGCTTTTGCATCCAGGGCACTGCGGGCGGATGTAGTATATCCCACCCAGATTGAGAGGAAAGCAGGGGCGAAGGCAAGTGAAGTTCCTGGCTGATGAATGCTTGGACAGGCAAATAGTAGACCGGCTCAGACGGGAAGGTCATGAGGTGCTGTATGTTGTGGAAATGGAGCTGGGAATTTCCGACAACGAGGCGCTCAGTCTGCGGTTCTTACGCGCTATGCTGCTGGTTTGAACTAATGATTTGATGAAGGCTGCTGGTTTGAACTGGTGATCTGATGAGGATTGGCGTGATAACGCGCGGGAAGTACGGCAGCAGGCTGATAGAGAACCTGCGCGCCCATACTGATTTTGAGATTGTTTCAGCAGATATACAGGAAATCCTGCCCGAATACATAGAGCATCCTGATGAGTATATCAGAAAACTGGATTTTGATGAATGTGTTTTCAAGGTGGACCTGCTGATAAGCTATGCCCTGCAGCCCGACATAACTCCGGTGCTGGTGCGCATGGCAGCAGAGAGAGGAGTAAAATCTGCAATCGTAATAGGCTCCCATGAGAAGGTTGGAGCTCTCGACGAGTTCGAAAGAATCAGCGAGGAGTACGGCATACACGTGCACGTGAGCGGGGTGTGCTGCGCTCTTACCGCCTCGGACAATCCAACTCTCGCCGAGTACTCATCAAAGGTAGGCAGCCCGGTATTCAGGGTGGAGCACGACGGCAGGAACATAACGAAAGTGGATGTGCTGAGAGGTTCGCCATGCGGTAGCACGTACCACGTCGCCAAGAATCTTGTGGGCGCACCCATTGAAGAAGCGCCTATCAAGGCGGGCTGGTACACCCAGATATATCCATGCAGGGCTACAAGAGGGTTGAAGGGCAACATCCATAAGTCGGCTGAGATCCACAAGAAGGCAATGGAGGAGGCGCTGGGTAAAAGTAATTAGAATAGGTACATAAAAATCATATTGCCCTCCCCGATAGCATCAAAATCCCAATCAGATCTCGTCTTCTCGGCATAGCTTTCATCATTCGAGATGTGAAAAAGAATAGGGTGGTTGGGCGGAAAGAATAGGATGGTTGAGCTGTGAACCGCTCAGGAAAAAGTTAAATCAGTTATGGGTGAAGTCTACATAGCTAAAATTTAAACAGTAGGGTGCTATTGAAAATGATGATTAGAGTGTAAGGTGGAGATTATGAATAAGAATGAGAAATCCAGTGCAGAGAATTCGAAGCCAAAATATTGGAGAGTATCAACAGGTAAAGACGCATTTTTCTGGCCTCTCTGTAGAGATGGAAAATTTATTGTGCACGAAAGTAGCTTTTTTGATGACATATCAGACATCAAAGACACTAGTGTATTGAAGAAGCGTATGAAATGGGTGCGACTGCAGAGGATAAGAGGGGCGTATTGCAATAGA
>JAUWIL010000042.1 GCA_030605385.1 Methanobacteriota archaeon | reverse complement strand
GAGACTAGATCCAGAGGATACCGAAATCAGGTCAAAGAAATCAAGATAAAATTCATCATCCACAACATAGACAGATATATAAAACAAAATATTCAATTTATTCTGGGAGGATTTCTACGGAGCCCATAAAAGGATGTCTTCATCCATTTCATCAGAAATAACAAGGCATGGGCGGAGCTTCCTATCACTTAAATCAGTATATGGGAAAGGAAATAATACTATATCTCCTTTTGTAAATGAGCCCATGCTTTATCCTCCTCGGGTGAAAGCCAATACCGAGCCAGCGACTCTTCGCTTGCTATATAAGTGGAGAAACCTCCAAAAACTTCAGTTTCTCTTTCAAATAACCTTTCTCTTATAAGTTCTCTAATAAAATTCTGTAGAGTATCAAATCCATGGGTTTCTGCATAGATCTTTGCAGATGTATATATTCCATCAGACAACTTAAGACTTATTTGCGTACCCATAGATACGTATATGTACAAAATAGTATTTAATTTTATCGTACAGGCGTTCTTGGTGTAGCGTATAACGGAACCAGCATATACGACGTTGCGACCGAAGGGGGCAAGGGCGCCAGCCCGTAGCGTATATGCTGTGTTATACGATGGACTGTGCCTTTTTCCCTATTACGCATTACTTGCCAGCCAGTTCTGCGGCTTCTTCAATTCGCTTTGCCAGTTTGTCTGAATCAACATATTTATAGACTTTGAATCCGGAATTCTCGATTTTTGGGGGAATATCCCCCACGGGGTCGGTTTTCCCATCTTTGTCCTTGAGATGGTGAATCTGAATACCTACTAAACCATTCCCACGCTCCAGCGATTGGTTGATCTCATAGTTAATATACTTCCGTCCCGCAGTTTTGTACCCTATGCAAACGACGGTGACTGATGTGTTCTCAAGTCCTTTGTCAATGAGCCTTTTTATTGCTGCATCTCCCTTCTTCTTCGCTTCCTCCCACAAAGAAGCATCTTGAAAACCGGCTGCTGCAGTTCCGATGACGTTGTGAATGTTACGTATCTGATTGACTCTCCACACATCACGTTGATAATGAAAACTGAAAAACACTCTTCTTGCCATTTTAACATTCTCCTTTCTTGAAAAACTCTAAAACCGTGTATTTCAACGCATAGTTCTCCATGCCGTTATTCCAATTATCTTTTTATTCCTTGAAATAACTTTTTTAAATTATCCCAGTTCCAACTGTATAACCTGCCAGCATCAGGAACTGGTGTGTAGTTTCCGTTTCTGTATCCAATAATTTGGTAAATTGGTTTCTTGAGAACTCTGGCTATTTTTACTTCTTTCAAAACTCCTGGGGCCTTATATGTCTTTGGACCAACCATAACAATAACCATATCTGAACGGCTGATTCTTGCTTTGGCTTCTGCTTCCCAGTTAGCCTGTGGGGCAGCTTCTTTCATAGACCAATCTGATATTTCAAAAGGCGAATCGCTCAATTTTGATTGCCCTATAATGAAATCCTTTAGAATTTTGTCATTGTCAAAGTCGAAACTGACAAATACTCTTGGCTTTTGACTTACCATCTTAACACCCTCCCTTTTGGACTAAAAACAGAAAAACTGAGTAAATTACTATCAAAACTGCTATGGAACCGTAGAACCAACCTAAAGTTATAGAAAACATAATCCTAATTCTAGATTGAACTGTGTTTTTAAAACGGTAAGCATTCATATCAAATAAACATTCCTCTGTCTCCAACCTGTTGTTGATTACCCAATCATACAACTTTCTATACATTCGTTCTTGCCATAAAAAGTATGCATCTAAGAACCAAAAAACTAACAAAGGAATAAAAGCAATCCAAACTTGATGTCCAGTCCCTTTTAATAATAAAGTTACAACGACAAGAGTTATGGCCCACCCTTTTATCAGAAAGGAATTAAATGCCATCCGTTTTATGACATCCTGGATTATCTCAATTTCCTTTAACATATATTCTTTTAAAGTTTCTTTATTTTCCATATCCATCATCTCCTTTCATGGCACAGTCTTTCGTATAACGGTTTGCGGATAAAAGAAGTTGCCGAAGGCAATTTGGGCGAAGGTGCGAAGCACCGTAGCCTTTTATCCGCTGTTATACGCTCCCGATAGGGACGAGGAGCGTAGCGACCGAAGTGTCGTGAGCAAAAGGTCCACTTTCCATCATGATTTATTCAGTTTTTTAAATCACCCCTTTTATCGTTGTCAACCAATCTTTAGACATCCTAAAGAGCATAAACGCTATGGTGCACTCTATTCTAATTTAGTATACCAGGAAGTGAATTTAGACTTGTATCTACTGTTTTTCCATTCTATACCCCCATCCTTCCACATATCTACTTTTGTCCCATTTGAGACCCCATAAATCCGATCATCTGTTAAATTATCATAAGTAACATCTGAAATTTCAACATGATTTGGACTTTTTGCTTGATTTGCAATAGCTGTTGCAAAGTTTACACATTTACCAATAAATACCAAATCATTATTATTTGTGTCTCTTGGAATACCGGCCCTAACGATATGCACATCACCCCAATCTATTCCGATTCCAAAATCAATTTTTTCATATTTCTCAAATAACGGCGAGAGTCTAATATCTAAGAGCCATTTTGTAGTCATAGCAGTTTTAACAGCAGTGTCTAACTGAGATTTTTTATATGCTGGCCAAAATGCCAATAAGCTATCACCGTTGAAACTTCGAATTTCTCCACCATTTTCTAATACTACCTTCGATGCTACGGCGAGAAATGCTTTGTGAATTTCTGAAGTTTGTTTTTGATGAACTGTTAATAACTCACTCGACTTTCGTAAATCAATGCAATAAGCACATAACTTCATTTTCTTGGCCTTCTTCCCAAAAGTCACATTATCTGCGGAAGGAATCGTCTGTGTTTCTGTTACTTCGTAATCTCCCTCTAGATAGTCCCGCACTTTATTCTCCAAGTCATTAACAATCCCCATATTTATGCCTCCAAGACTTCAAAGTGTACTTATATATCCACTAAATGTTATGAGGATGATAGTTAAAAATAAATTGAGTATCAAGAAATAAATTGACATATTTACATATTCCATTTTTTTGTTTGCAATGTGTGATAAATGATATACTTGGTGAGTGAATTCCCCTAACATTCCGTCCTCATCAATACCATCTACTTCAGAAAAATAATCGTTAAATGTAGGGAACTGCGCAATATGTCCAAAATACAATAGTCCCTTTCTTTTTTGTTCAGTTTCATCTAAAGGTGACCTAGCCTTATAAACAAGTATTGATAGAATAACTCCCACAATAGATGAAATAATAAAAACTGCAACCATAACATAAAAAGCACAGGATAGGTTATTATTAACTAATTTCTGAACGTGTTCAAATGTATTTGCTAAAAGCGAAGTACCTAACCCAATACTGATCAACAGGCTTTGGATTGAAAGAGATATGTTCGCCTTAGTGTCGGCAAACCTAATTTGATCTTGTACATGAGAATGGATGTATTTTATAAAATCAATTTTCGTATCAGACGTTACGAGATTCTTTTTATCATCAACACTCATTTACTTCACAACCCAACGATATGATGTCCTATATATCGTAAATGTACCATTTTTCAATTCAATTTCACCCTCCTCCCACATAGGCTCGCTATTAGAATGGGTCATATCTCTATCCTCTATAATGGAATTGTACACATTCTTAGATATGCAAATCGACTTTGGTCTTGAGACCGTTTCGCCATAACCTACTGCATAATATACTGGCCAACCAATCCAGACCAAATCTTGATAATCTTCATCTCCAGAGATCCCTGATTTTGCTACCAATATTTCGCCTTGCGCAATTCCAATTCCAAAATCGATAACCTTACCGAAGGCTTTCTCTAATCGCGGGTTAACAAATTCTTCTAAGACATATTTTACTTTCATTGCCGCACGAACAGATCTCCTCGCGGAATCAATCTTATCTCCAATAAAGAAAGAAAGTATACTATCGCCGTTAAAACTTCGTAGTTCACCATCCTCTACTCTGATGCATTTTGAAACTGCATACAGAAAAGATTTATGCGTTTTTATTGAAACCAAATCATTTCTTTCTGCAAGTATTTGACGAGATTTCCTCAAATCTATGTAAAGTACTCGTGCCCACATTTCTTTTGCTGAAGGACCAAAAGTAAGATGTGATCTTTTTGGAACCACATTGCTTTTACTAACATTGTACTGAGAATGGATATAAGTCTTGACCTGCTTTTCAATATCGTCCTTTAGACTCATGTGAATACCTCACTTTCTTATAATCACGGCTTTATAAAGCCTTTTGCTCACGATTGCATATAACGGTTGGTATGTATCTGAAGTCACCATAGGCGATTTAGGAGAGAGCGTAGGCCCGAACCAAATACACGCTGTTAGCTGATGGCGGGAAAAACTAACCTAAACTGTTCATTATTCCTGTCCATTCTTCAACCAGATTTTTCAAATATTCATAATATAGCTCGGAAATATTGACTAAATTTGGATTTGGAATAGTTTTAGCTAAGTGTTGAGTAGGTGCACCTGCTATAAAAATATTGGTTGTGATGTCTCCGCCTGTTATTGCTGGGAGTTTATCTTCTTGTGGGGTACCTTTTTGGACGTAATAGTAAATTCCTTGACTCCCAACTGCAATGCTGGCACCAGCTGGCTTATCAGGAAAATCTCTTCCTGTACGGAGGGATCTGACAGTGGTTGAACAGTTCAGATTGGTTATGCCTTCTTTGGCTATTTTACTCCTTAGATTAAGGAAAAATTTGCACAATTCATCATTTTTCATTTGGTGAAGTTTTGTACCTTCCTCTGCTTCTTCTGGTTTATCCGGATTACCGTACCATTCTATGAATCCTGGCGTCTTTTTAAATTCTTTTTGCAAGACGAAGGTTGTATTACGTGCAGAATTTACAAAAGCTTCAAAATTGATTTCCACTTCTTCAAAATGCTTTGAGTTTAGTAAATTCCTCAAGTGGTATGTACATGCGTGCAAATTTTTCTTTGCCTTTGGAATCATATTTTAGTTTACCTTGTTTTTCTCGCTTTCAGCTAACTTCGGTATATCCGACATTAATGTCGTATATCCACCCAAATTGGTATTATATCCTAAACTTATTTCGTATCTACCTCCTTTTAGCTGACTGCTAACTTTCATCTCCTTCAAGCGCATTTTTAATATACGAATTCTTCATTATTAAATCTAAAGGGCTTTTTATCTTACTCAGATCTTTATTGCTTACACTTGACGAACCGAAGGTTCGTCTGTCTCGCGAATACTTCGTATTCGCAAGATGAGTGTATATTTCTGTTGTCTTACTACTTTTATGTTCCAGCAACTCTTGAATACTTGGAGAATGCGGGGCATTCTCCTGTCTCGCAGAACTTCGTTCTGCAAGATACCGCAGATCAATTCAGCTCCGCTTTCTAAGGAGATGTGCGGCAAAACTATGTCTTGGAGAATGCGCCGCAGCTTCCTTTTTTGTTATATTTTGCTTTGGTCAATACCCATGTGCTATCTCAGTGGTCAGGCTGCTGTCGACCATCTCTGAAGGCGCAACAGCGTTGAAATACCACCAGGGCTCATCACCATCTATATTCACCGCACCGTCACTGGCATCATAGTATGCTGCCCAGCAGATTTCACTGCAGTAATAGGAATCCGCATAAATATGTTTGTCAATCCAGTAGGTATTATACGGCTTGCCAATTTGCATCTTTGCAAAATCGATTACTCTCCTTTTATCATCATCTGATGCCGAAACCCTTAAAAGCAGCGCCTCACTCGCATTTTTTACAATATTAACATCAGAATACACAACACCCTCAGCGACGGCTTCGATCATGGTACCATTTCCTATATACATGGTATTATGGTCCCAGTAACCAGGTACTATGATGCCTATTATGCCAGTATCATGTATTATGATCATGTCACCGGGCATTATATCACTTAGATCTATATCGTTCCCATCACCATCATACACTGTGATGAATCCAGTGATAAGCGCCAGACAGACTCCAGTAAAAATACAGAGGATTATTATCAGCACTGAGATTGCCAGCAATTTCCCACTCATCTGCTACCCTCTCTATTTCTCATTCGAATGGATTCCATAAATCCTTTGCTACATTATTTGCCGAAGTCCTGCTCTTGATTTGATAAATATCTTTTATATTCAAACAGTTTGTGCATCGTATTAGCCCCCTTCTCGGGAGTATTGTAGGCTACTATCCCTTCTTTCAGGAGTTTTGTATTCAGGGCATCGTCATAAGATACGGTTACAGCGATGATTGGCTTGTTGTACTCATTAGTCAGCCTAATAATCTTTGATACCATTTTTCTCTTTAATCTTTCCATTACCTTATTGACAACCTTTGATGTTGCCTGCCTCTCCAATCTTTCCATTGTCTTGGTAATGATTGGTGTATCGACACCCGTACCAGTTTGCCCCACAGTAGGGTTTGTGGTAGATGCGTGGGAATCAAAGATGATTCCAAGGCAAATCACTCCGTCTATACTCTCGCACTTGACCAAAGCTTCCAAACATTTGCGGTGGCTGTTCATATTCAGCGTTCCAACGAGGTCAACGGGGTTGTTTTTGCTCCAGTAAGGCGGCAGATATGTACTCAACTCCCTAACCACGTCTTCCGGCAGATTCGGGATCTTCAGTCCTGCAGCCTCGCATGCGTCGGTGGCTACGACCCCCCATCCACCTCCCCATGATATAATCCCTGTTCTGTCACCTCTTGGAAGCGGGAGGTGCACGAATGCATTGGCAATATAGAGCATTTCAGTGCTTGTTGATACTTCAGTTATTCCTGACTGCTTGAAGGCGGCGTTGTAGATTTCTCTGGAACCTGCCAGAGAACCGCTGTGTGACTTTGCAGCCCGGGACCCTGATGCCGTTTTACCTGCCTTGAATACCACAACGGGTTTTTTCTTTGTCACATCCTTTGCAACATCCAAAAACTTCTTTCCATCATCCAGACCTTCCATGTAAATCAAGACTGCCTTCGTTTCTGGATCGTTTCCGAAATATTCGAGGTATTCCTCGCAGCGGATGTCTGCCTCATTGCCGCTGCTGACGAACTTGCTAAAACCAATACCCATCTTTTCACCCAGACCAAGGAGCTGGGTGCCTATATTGCCGCTTTGCGATATGAACGATATACCACCTCTGCTGGGCAGTACCATGGGCATCAGTGCGCTCATGCTTGCTTTTGCCCCGAAGACACCCATAGTATTCGGGCCTACAATTCTGACGCCTGCCTTTCTTGCTGTCTGCATCATTTCTAACTCTGCTCTTTCACCTTCCTCTCCTGCCTCGCTAAACCCGGCAGAGATGACTATGGCAAACCTGACACCTTTCTCACCGCACTCTTTGATCACTTCAGGTACAGTTGATATGGGGGTAGCAACCATTGCAACATCTATTTCATCCGGGGCGCTGTCTATATTTGGGTACGTATGAAGACCGAGAATCCTGTTGTGATTCGGATTTATCGGGTATAATTTGCCCTTATACCCGCAGGTAATTATGTTTGAGAGGATGATGTAACCCCACTTGTTGGGTTTTGTTGAAGCACCGATCAGCGCCAATGATTCGGGATTAAAAAGATCTTCGAGATCGGAACATGCGTTTTTGGTGGACATATCACATCAGATAGTTTGATGTGCAGTTGGGTTATAAAATATTTCTTTTGATGTTTATATTAAGGAATACACTATTAAGGAATACACCCTATAAACTCTGTGAATGTGAAGTATCAATATACCATTTAATGTGAAGTATCCACATACCATTGAGTCGCATATCTAACAAGATGAACTATACAGTCGCATATCTAACAAGATGAACTATACCACTGTGGAACCACACCACTGTGGAACCATACTACTGTGAACCATACCACTGCGTTATAATAAGCCAGGGTAATGAAAACTCATGACTGGGGGAGGAAACCATGACTGAAACAATAGTAATGGTGCATGGCATGTGGGGCGGCGAATGGTGCTGGGATAATTATAAGAATTTCTTTGAGAACGAAGGCTATCGCTGTGTTACTCCGGTTTTACGTTTCCATGATATAGGGCCGAACGATGCGCCTGATTATAGATTGGGAACAACCAGTCTACTGGATTATGCAGACGACCTTGAAGAGGAAATCCGAAAACTTGATGCTCTACCTGTAATAATGGGGCACTCCATGGGCGGGCTGCTCGCCCAGATTCTTGCCAGCCGAGGGCTCGCGAGGTGTGCTGTGCTGCTCACTCCTGCTGCACCTAGTGGAATCATGGCACTAAAGTCGTCGGTGATAAAGAGTTTTTTGGGTGCGCTTTCAAAATGGGGCTTCTGGAGAAAGCCGATACGTCAGAGTTTTGATGCAGCAGTATATTCAGCGATGCATTTACTGATGCCCGAGGAGCAGAGAGCGGATTTTAGCAAGTTCGTTTACGAGTCGGGGAGAGCGACATCCGAAATCGGATTCTGGCTTTTTGATTCAAAAGGAGCGGCAAAAGTGGATGAATCAAAGGTTACATGTCCTGTTCTGGTTGTCGCTGGGACCGAAGATAGAATCACTCCTGCCTCTGTCGTTCGGAAAGTTGCAGATAAATACAAGGCAGTTTCAACTTACAAGGAGTTTCCAGACCACGCCCACTGGGTCATCGGAGAGCCAGGTTGGCAGGAAATAGCAGAGCACGTTTCTGACTGGTTAAATCATGTGTTGAGCGGAGGGCATAAAATTAATAACAAGTAACTGAAGCACCTCCCCACTACTGTCTATCCTTCAGCACTCTGGTACTTTCTTTGATCTCGGCTTTTCTGATTTTTTCAATTTCTTTCCTTCTATTTTTCAGCGCATTATTCAATTCTTCCGTTTCTTTATTCCGAAGCTTTACCTCGGACTTCCCGAATTTTTTTAGCCCCCTCCGTCCATGCCTCAACGCTCGCTGCATATCTTTCTGGGCTGCGCTCAGGACCCCACCCTCTATTTTGTCGATATGTCCCATTCTTTTTATACGTGCGCCGAACTCTTTTCTTTTGATCCTGAGATTCAGCTTCCTCAACTTTTCAATATCGTCTTTGCCGAACATTTTTAGCCCTCTGACATTTTGACGATGTTTGCAAAACGTAGTTTTGCAACCGTACGAAAACCTAAGGTTTTCGGACATGTTTGTAGAACTACGTTCTACAACTATCTCTGGAAGCAGAGCTTCCAGATATCTCGCGAAAACAAAGTTTTCGCAAGACGTATAAAACACGCAGTGTTTTAGGCATGTTTACAGAGCGGGGCTCTGTAACCGTCTGGAAGCTCTGCTTCCAGACATGTTTGCAAAAACTACGTTTTTGCAACCGTATAAAACACGCAGTGTTTTAGACATGTTTTTATTCTGAGCAGCCGGGCGATGTAATATTCGTATTATGATTTCTAGCACCCGCGATGTATTCTGATAGATATACTGATACCGCGATATACCCTGATATGAATATTTCTATATATAAATTATAAAAACTTATCCTAAATAAGCGGTTGGCGGCGCATACAGTCTCGTCTGGGGAGCTTTATAACCTATTTTTCACCGCACGACATCGGTTTTCCTGCCGCATTTTGGGCACTTGCCCCCCTTCGTGCGGTCAGTTATACTGTATCCAGTGCGCTTTATCAGCAGTTCGCCGCAGTCAGGGCAGTGCGTGTTATCATATTCATGCCCTGCAACATTGCCTATGTATACGTATTTCATGCCTGTATCCATGGTTATTCTGCATGCGCGCTCCAGCGTCTCCAGAGGTGTGGGGCCCTGATCTTTCAGCATGTGCAGGGGGTAATATTTGCTGAAGTGCACAGGCGTCGCCTCGCCGAGCGTGAGTACCCACTCCGCAAATTCCTTTATCATGGCTTCGTCGTCATTGTAGCCGGGTATCACAAGATATGTAAGCTCGATGTGTATTCCTTTTTCTTTCATGTGCTCACACGTTCTGAGTACCGGCTCCAGCTTTGCGCTGCATACATTCTTGTAGAAGTCTTCGCTATATGCTTTCACATCCACGTTCGCGGCGTCGAGGTACGGCGCAATCACGTCCAGCGCCTCTCCAGTCATGTACCCGTTCGTCACATAAGATGTATAGAGTCCTCTTTCTTTGGCCAGTTTGGAGGTATCGTAGGTAAACTCGAACCATACGGTAGGTTCGTTGTAAGTCCATGCAATGCCTTCACAGCCAGCGCGCACAGCATCTTCAACAATTTTCTCCGGAGTGAACTCCCGGGTCGAAACGTCGCCAACGCCTGCAAATGATATGGAGCTGTTCTGGCAGTGCTTACACCGGAAATTACAGCTTACGGTGCCGAGGGAGTACGCAAGGCTGCCCGGGTGGAAGTGATAGAGCGGTTTTTTCTCGATCGGATCGACATTCGCAGAACTCACAGAGCCGTATACAAGTGTATTAAGCCTGCCTTCACGATTCTCCCTCACGCGGCATATACCCCTTCCCCCCTCTTTAATCCTGCACCTGTGTGCACACAGATGACATTCAACCTTATTCTCTTCAGCCGGCTTATAGAGCATAGCCTCTTTTACCATAACGACACCTTAGATAGAGGTACACTATGCTGCGGCTTTCCGTGAAAGCCGTACTTCGTCTTTATCAACTATCTGGAAAGTGCATGGAACTTACTGCCGCCCTGTGAACGTTTCCATTGACTCGTTGACACCTAAGAGAGTTGCCACCGCGTCAAAAACTGATACAGGCAGCAGTCTCAACAGCCAGATGCTGTAGACAAGGAGTGGAAGAATGACCCTTCGCTTATTTTTGGAGACGGCTCGAACTATCTTATCTGTAACCTTGTTTTCGTCCAGGAGCGATAGAAGGATCGGGATGCGCGACTTGACACCTTTAAACATACCGGTGTTAATAAAGTACGGGCAGACCACCGTGGTCTGGACATTCCAGCCATACTTCTTGGATTCTGCCCGGATGGACTCGTCAAAACCAAAATTCGCAAATTTGCTGGTGCAGTAGTCGACCAGTCGGGAGACGCCGACAATTCCGGCTGAAGATGCAATGGTCACAATATGACCGCTGTCGGCTTCAATCATGTCAGGAAGGAATGCCCTGGTAGTCCAAAAGTGAGCCATTACATTCACATCAATACACTTTTCAATTTGCGAATCCGTACATTCCAAAAGCGGCTTTCCTGATACGATTCCGGCATTATTGATGAGGATATCTATTTTTCCCACATCATTTTTGACGGTTTCGGCGGTTGCATGTATTGCGGCACGATCCGAAACATCACACATGTATGTGGAAACCATACCTTTGCTTTCCCGGATTTCATCAGCTACCTTTCCCAGATTGCCCTCGTTAATATCCCATATGATAACGTGCCCCCCCAGAGCAGCTATCTTCAGGGCCATAAGGCGCCCGATGCCGCTGGCACCTCCTGTTATCAGGACATTTTTGCCATATATTTCAGTAATTTTTATCCCTCCAGATTTTATTGTATTTTTTCAAACTTCTCCCATCAGCCGTAAAGGTGCTGTTTCTGGTTTAAGTTAGGTAATATTCATTATGTTGGATACATATTCCTTATGTTCCTTTATGTTATAATATATATTCCGTATGTTAATCACCATTTACACTCCAATTATTTTAAATTAAGTGTTTAATGTTTAATCCCAAAAAGTGTTTAATTTTAAATCGTGTGTTTACATAAAACCCACATCACCAAAATGTGAATACCCTTTCCGGGGTAGAGTTTCTTCTTTGCCTTGGGCGGTTTCGAGCAGCACACCACTCCCGGTAACAACCTTGCCTATAACAGTCATGTTAACCATACTCCTAACTTCACCCATCATGTCCGGTTTTGTCGTGAAAAGCAGCTCGAAGTCCCCGCCGTAGTGAAGCACTATCATTCTGCGCCGTTCACTGTCAGGCGCAAGCTCCAGAACCTGTTTGAGCAAGGGTATATCTCCTTCTCTGATTATGATACGCACATCGCTGGCGGCGGCAATGTCATGCGCGGACGCTGCGAGTCCGTCACTGATGTCTGTCATCGAGGTAACTGCGCCGGACCCTGCCAGTGCAATACCTTCCCGGACTCTGGGTACAGGTCTCAACAGCGCATCTTTGACTGCGCTCCAGTTCTCGTCCATGTTTCCGGTCTGCACCACACTCATTGCAGCAGCCGCTGTGCCGAGATGCCCCGTAACGCACAGCAGATCTCCTGGGGATGCGCCAGCTCGTGTGACGAGTTTGTCCCTGTCGTTTCTACCAAGCGCACATCCCACCAGAGTGAGTTCATCGTGCCGATCCACATCACCTCCGACAACACTTGCGCTAAACTCCCGGGCACATTCATTCATACCCTGTGCAATCCCATCAATAAAATGCACATCTGTTTCTGGCGGTATGCCTGCGGATACTACCACAGCAACAGGGACCGAACCCATACCGGCAAGGTCGCTGAGGCTCGAGGCAACCACACTCCACCCTATCTCGAAACCTGTCATAATCCCGGGGAAGTCGGTCTTTCTGTGGAGCATATCGGTGGTGAGGGTAAGATATCCGTCCCCGTATTCTATGACTGCGCAGTCGTCAAGACCTGCACCCACGATCACGCCGTCTCCCATCTGAAGATTGCTGCATATGCGCCTTATAATATCACGTTCCGACATCATTTTGTTCCAACCGCTTCCTGCATTATTTCATTTCAACCGCTTTATAGAAAGGCTATTCTGGCTGAATGGATAAAATAGTTATCCTGCCGTGATTGCTGTTATTCCCCAAAAATACTCTTTATGCTCTGCAGCACATCCTGAGCGCTGTTCACACTTATCATTCGTCCGCCCTGTAGCTCGCCCATCAATGCAGTAGCGCGCTTATCAGGTGTGAAGTCCCGCTCTTCAAAGGGCGTGCTGTTCACCATTATCAGTTTTCCCCCCATCTCCTGCGCAGAGCGCGCAGCCTCGAGATTTCTGATATTTCCCGGCCCGAACGGAACATCTGTCACCACCACAAGGTCGGACTTCATGATCAGCTCCATGTTCCGCTCGTGCGCCTCATCTGTTATGGGTGACATGGGCGCCTCGCTCACCGCAGTTATGCCCAGGTGCTCTGCAGTTTCGTGGTCGGTATCAAGCACGTTTACAACCCCCACCGTAACAGTATATCCCAGTTCAACGAGTGTGTGCATCAGGCGCGCTCCTGTGCCAGCACCGCATATTATGTGAATATTTGCACTCTCCCCTGGCAGCTGCCTCCGAGCATTGGGCGGTGCTATCGGCGTTATGTAAACCGCGTTCGTCAGCGGGTGAACCATCACCTGTGCATCCACCTTGAATGATAGTTTGAGGTTTTGAGGCGTGATGACGTCTTCAGGTGTGCCCATTGCCAGTACCCCCCCTTCATGAATGAGTATAAGCTTGCTGCAGTACTGCGCAGCCATGTTCAGGTTGTGGAGTGCAGCAATCACAAGCACCCCTCCATCTGCGAGTCTTCTTATAAGCGAAAGCAGCTCTATCTGGTGGTTGATGTCAAGGTTGGCAGTGGGTTCATCCATAAGCAGCACTCCGGGCTGCTGAGCCAGCGCCCTTGCGATTATCACGCGCTGCCTCTCACCCCCGCTTATCCGGGTTATGGGGCGCTCGGCAAACTCAAGAGTATTGGTCTGCCTCATTGCCTCCATTACTGCCTCTATGTCTTTCTCTGACTCTGCCTGCATGCGCCCGAGGTGGGGATTGCGCCCCATCATTACAACGTCCATGCAGGTAAAATCGAAGTTAACTTCTGTTGACTGGGGCACTGCCGCCATCTTTCTGGCAAGCTCTTTTATGCTGAACTCGTTCAGCTCCTTTTCCTCAAGCAGTACTGTTCCCCTGCACGGTCTTAGAACCCTGCTGATGTTCCGGAGTATGGTGGTCTTACCGCTCCCGTTCGGACCGATTATGCCAATAAAATCACCACCCTCCGCCGAGAACGTGATGCCGTCCAGTGCCTTATACGCATCGTAGTAAAATTCCACGCCATCGAGTTTTATTACCGTCATTGCTGAAGCACACTTCACATCCTTGTTGACTTCATATTAAATGCATATTGGGTATTCTTCCATCGATCATTGACTGCACATTAAATACACATTGGGCATTATATCATTGACCATCACCTATTTCATCAGGCTGACCGCCTTGCCCTTATTACGCAGCAGGTATATAAAGAACGGGGCGCCAAACATCGCTGTTATGATGCCTACGGGAAGCTCCACAGGCGCTATGACGGTCCTTGCGACGGTGTCGGTAAATACGAGAAATATGCCCCCCATCAGGGCTGATGCAGGTATCAATATCCTGTGATCAGGTCCGACTATCAGCCTCATAATGTGCGGTATTATAAGCCCCACGAATCCTATTATGCCGCTGATGGATACTGCCGCAGCCGCGATAAGGGCGGATGATCCGAGCAGTATCTTCTTAACTGTTTCCACGCTCACACCCATTTGATGCGCCGACTCATCCCCAAGCAGCATGACATTGAGGTCACGTGCGAAGAAGTATATTATGATACTTCCGATCATGATCCATGGCGCTGCCATGAATACATGGTCCCACGTGCGCGACCATAACCCGCCCATAATCCAGAAGATGACCTTATGCATATCAGAACCGGCAGAGTATACCAGCAGTGATGTGAGTGCCGAGAGGAATGAGGCGATTGCAATACCCGAGAGCAGCAGAGTTTCAACAGGCACTCTCCCGCCTATACGGGATATGCTGTACACAAGGAATGCGGCGGCGGCGGCTCCAATGAATGCTGCGATGGGCACGATATGTCCGCCGAGAGCTGTACTCACCCCAAGAACGATGGCTGAGACGGCGCCTAGCGATGCACCCGAGGACACACCTATTATGTAAGGGTCTGCCATGGGATTCCTGAACAGACCCTGCATGGCTGCCCCTGCTGTCGCAAGTGCAATACCCACAATCACGCCTGCGGCGATTCGAGGCATACGTATCTGGAGCACTATTGTTTCATATTTAGCCTCCCACGTGTGATGGATGTTCTCGCCTATGATGGGCATCCGACTCAGCATGATGCCAAAGACGTCCCCTGGCGGTATGCTGACTGCTCCGATAGCCGTGCTAAGTACGACTGTCGTTAGCAGCAGTACCAGAAGTGCTATTATGCTGAGACGCCATTTTATAAACTTCTGAAGATATTCCGACACCATATTTCGACCATTGGCTGTAGCCCATATTATGTTTTTGCTAACGCATTCTTCTCAGTACAATCAAGAGAGACGACACAGTAAGTACGGATAGCAGCATTGTAACTGCTCCGAATCCAGGCGTTTTTGTGGTTTCAGGTACTGCCGTTTCTGCTGTGACTGCAGTTTCCGCCGGAGTGGCTGATGCCGCAGCGCCGGGGGTTGCCGTGACTGTTACTGTGGCGTTTACTATAGCCGTTGGTGCGGCAGCAGGAGTTGGCGTTTGTGTTGATGTCGTTGCAGCGTTCACGGCGGCTGCAGTGACATTAGCAGCCGTTGTTGAGGTATTTGTTTCAGCAGTTTCATTTG